>DASWTP010000034.1:0-23059 GCA_036402075.1 Chryseosolibacter sp.
TGTATGCGGGTGCCATCATGGTGTTGTTCCTCTACGTGATTATGCTCCTGAACCTCAACAAGGATGACGAATCACAAAAATCAAATCTCTGGAAAGCTGGCGCAGTGATTACATCCGGACTATTGCTGGTTGTGTTCGTGGGTGCGCTACGCGGTGCAGAAGCTGAAAGCGTCTCCTTCGCATCAAGCAATAACACTGGCCTTGTAAAAAATCTCGGACGACTGTTATTCAACGAATTCCTCCTCCCCTTTGAAATCGTTTCGATCCTGCTTCTTGCCGCCATGGTTGGTGCCGTGATGCTTGGCAAAACACACATGAAACGTGCGAAAGAAATTGCGCATCAGAAGAACGGAAGAGGATCAGTTGCCTCCGCAAGAGGAATCAGTAATATTAAAGAGTTTACGAAATGAACGAAAACGTAACACAGGCCATTCAGGGTGTTCCGCTGAATTATTACATCTGGCTTAGCTCCGCATTGTTTGTCATTGGGGTGCTGGGTGTGCTTTACAGAAAGAACGCGATCATCATCTTCATGTGCATCGAGCTTATGCTTAATGCCGTGAACGTGCTGCTCGTGGCATTCTCAGCGTATCATGGCGATGGCGCAGGTCAGGTGTTCGTATTTTTCATCATGGCCGTTGCGGCTGCCGAGGTAGCTGTCGGGCTCGCCATCCTGATCGTGATCTATCACAACACAAGAACAACGGATATCAACGTACTCAATAAATTAAAATGGTAATGAGTGATTTTATCGGTTTAATACCGCTCGCTCCCCTACTGGGTTTTCTTCTCATCGGTTTCCTGAACAAAAGCCTTACAAAGGGTTGGGTGTCGTTCTTTGCTTGTGGAGCGGTATTCGTCTCGTTTATCTTTTCATCCGTACTGTTCTTTAATTTACTGAATGCACCCGAAGGACAATCATCATTGACATTCACTGCCTTCGACTGGATCAGTACCGGAAACTTCTCCGTATCGTTCTCCTTCCTCGTTGACCCGTTGAGTGCAACCATGATGATGATCATCACAGGCGTTGGATTCCTGATCCACGTATATTCTGTCGGTTACATGTATCACGATGACGGCTTCAGAAGATTCTTCATGTACCTGAACCTCTTCATATTCTTCATGCTTTTACTCGTGATGGGTTCAAACTACCTGCTCATGTTCGTAGGTTGGGAGGGCGTTGGGCTCTGCTCCTATTTGCTCATCGGATTCTGGTTCAAAAACCAGGATTACAATGATGCTGCAAAGAAAGCGTTCATCATGAACCGCATTGGTGACCTTGGTTTGATCCTTGGCGTCATCTTGATTTTCGTAACATTCGGAAGCATCAACTACGCGGATGTTTTCTCAAAAGCCGGTGAATTCCCGGTGGGTTCCGAGATCATCACCTGGATTACCATTTTACTTTTTGTTGGCGCTATCGGTAAGAGCGCTCAAATTCCATTGTACACCTGGCTGCCAGACGCAATGGCGGGTCCAACTCCGGTATCCGCATTGATCCACGCAGCAACGATGGTTACTGCAGGTGTTTACATGATCGCACGAAATAACGTTCTGTATACGCTGTCTCCGTTCACATTGGAAGTAGTTACCATCATCGGCCTGGCAACTGCGCTGTTCGCTGCCACCATCGCGGTAGCACAAAATGATATCAAGAAAGTTCTTGCGTACTCAACTGTAAGTCAGCTTGGTTTGATGTTCGTAGCGTTGGGACTTGGGGCGTTCACAACCGGTATCTTCCACATGGCGACACATGCATTCTTCAAGGCACTGTTATTCCTTGGTGCCGGCAGCGTGATCCACGGCATGAGCAACGAACAGGATATACGCAAGATGGGTGGCTTGAGAAAATATCTTCCGATCACCTTTATCACATTTCTTATTGGTACGCTTGCCATCGCGGGTATTCCTCCGTTCGCTGGTTTCTTCTCCAAAGATGAGATTCTCGCGAATGCATTTGCGCACAGCAAAGTTGTTTATGTGATTGGTGCCCTGGCATCCCTGATGACTGCGTTCTACATGTTCCGACTTTTCTTCCTTACGTTTTCCGGAGCGAACAGAGCATCGGAAGAAGTGAAACACCACATCCACGAATCTCCGAAAAGTATGACCATTCCACTGATGGTGCTTGCCATGCTTTCATTAATCGGTGGTTTCATGGGCGTTCCTGAAGTCCTTGGCGGAAGTCATGCCCTTAATAATTTCCTTGCTCCGGTTTTCGCGCAGTCAAATGCGATTGTTGGCGAACATCACCACCTTGACCACTCCACCGAGCTCATCCTCATGGGATTGATCGTAGGGCTTACGCTTGTGATGATCTTCATTGCCTATTCAATCTATGTGCGTAGCAAGCGTGTTCCGACTCCGGAAGGCGTAACCCTTGGAGGTGCGCACCGCCTGATCTACAACAAATATTACATCGATGAGCTGTACCAGAGTGTTATCGTGAAGCCCTTGTATTTCCTTTCCAAAGTATTTGATTCAGTTGTCGAGAAATTGTTCATCGATAACATTGTGAACGGAACCGGAAAAGCGATTACCTGGGGAAGCAAGACCCTTCGTCTTGTGCAAACCGGAAACACTGGCTTTTATATTCTGGCGATGGTTATCAGCATCATTGTGCTGCTGATGACGAGAAGCATTTTCTATTGATAGTTCGAACTTAGTATAACGATGTTAACAACACTTTTAATTCTTTGGCCTTTTGTTGGCGCGGCAATCCTCCTGGCGCTCGATGCAAAGTTTGCAAAACCCTGGGCATTGACCGTTTCGTTGATTGAACTAGCGCTGACGATTGTAACCGTTATTCAGTTCCAGCCCGATGCATCCACGCAATTTGTTGTTAACTATCCGTGGGTAGCATCGCTCGGAATCAATTTCTATGTTGGCATCGATGGAATCAGCCTCCTGTTGGTAATTCTGACAACACTTCTTACTCCGCTGATCATCCTGTCATCGTTCAAGAACAGCTACGATAAGCATATTTCCTTTTACAGCCTCATCCTTTTCATGGAGATGGCTCTTGTTGGTGTATTTGTTTCCCTGGACGGATTCCTGTTCTATATCTTCTGGGAGATGGCGCTCATCCCGATCTATTTCATATGCCTCCGCTGGGGCGGTGTAAACCGTGGTGCCGTTACACTTAAGTTTTTTATCTACACACTTGCAGGCAGTCTTGTGATGCTCGTGGGATTGATTTACCTGTACTACCAGACCCCCGGAGAACATTCATTTGCCATCGAAGCCTTATATGCCGCAGGCCAGAATCTTCCTGCGTCAACACAAGGGTTGATCTTCTGGGCCATGTTCCTGGCGTTCGCCATCAAGATGCCCGTGTTTCCTTTCCATACCTGGCAGCCTGATACCTACCACACCGCCCCTACGCAGGGAACAATGTTGTTGTCGGGCATCATGTTGAAGATGGGTATATTCGGTGTGATTCGCTGGCTGCTCCCTGTCGTTCCGCAAGGTGTGAATGAATGGGCAAGTACAGCCATCGTTCTTTCCGTAATCGGAATTGTATATGCATCGTGCCTCGCCATCGTTCAAAAAGATCTGAAGCGATTGATTGCCTACTCATCAATTGCACACGTTGGTCTGATCGCAGCGGGTCTGTTCACGCTGAATAAAATCGGCATGCAGGGAGCAATGATCCAGATGATAAGCCACGGAATCATTATTGTCGGGCTATTTTATGTAATCGATATTATTTTCTCAAGGACAACCACGCAGGATATAGCAAGCCTTGGCGGAATCAGAAACTCCGCCCCGCTCTTCACCACGGTTTTCATTGTGATCATGCTGGGAAGCGTTGCGCTTCCGCTAACAAGCGGTTTCGTAGGTGAGTTTTTGCTTATCAATTCCGTTTTCCAGTTCAACAACATTCTTGGCGCGGTTGCAGGTCTAACGATGATCCTGGGTGCGGTTTACATGTTGAGGAGTTTTCAGCAGACCATGCTCGGAGAAAGCAACGTGCGCACGCAGAACTTCATCGACCTGGGCTTAAATGAGAAATTAGTTTTGTATCCAATAGTGGCGATGGTGATTGTGCTTGGAATCTATCCTGCTCCGCTTTTGAAAATTTCAGAGGCTGCAGTGGATAATCTTCACAGCATCCTCACAAACTATCAAGCGCTGGCGCGATAGTCACGAGCGTCATTTGTTTGGCTTTTGGTATTTGGAACTTAGTATTTGGTATTTTGATTTTTAATTAAACATGAACGCTGTTTACATACTTTCAGGACTTGGCATCGTTTCCCTTCTTGCGGAAATCTTCAGCTTCCGGAAAATACTATTTCCAATCGTGCTTCTCGGCCTCGCGGCAACGGCCGGCTTGCTCCTGATGGACTGGAATACTGGTCTGTCGCATTTCAACAACATGTTGACGTTCGATAACTATGCAATTGCCTTCAGTGCTGCGATCGCGGTGATTGCATTTCTGTGGTTCCTGATGTCCAAAGACTATTTTGAAAACAATACACACGTTACTGACCATTTCGCCCTCGTTCTTTTCTCGCTCGTTGGTGCAGTGTTTATGGTATCGTATAGCAACCTCGCGATGTTGTTCCTCGGCATCGAAATCCTTTCCATCTCGTTGTACATTATGGCCGGGAGTAAGATGAACGATTTGTTCTCAAATGAAGCATCGTTCAAGTATTTCCTGATGGGCTCATTTGCAACTGGGTTCCTTCTGTTTGGTATCGCACTGGTGTATGGTGTTACAGGTTCATTTGACCTGACCGAAATCAATAAGGCCGTCACCGCGGGTTCCACGCAGTTCAACGCGCTTCTTTATGCCGGTGTGTTGCTCATGATGGTTGGCCTCGCATTCAAGATTTCGGCTGTTCCGTTCCACTTCTGGGCTCCGGATGTTTATGAAGGATCGCCAACGGTTGTGACTGCTTTCATGTCGACCATCGTTAAGATTGCCGCGTTCGCAGCCTTCTTCCGCTTATTCATAACGTGCTTCAGCAGTGTGTCAGCCCAGTGGGTAGGTATTGTCCAGGTGCTCACCGTGCTCACGTTGGTGGTAAGTAACATCACCGCTGTTTATCAAAATAGTGTTAAGCGGATGCTGGCGTTCTCAAGTATCGCTCATGCGGGTTATTTGCTCATTACGCTGGTGGCACTAAACGAAATTTCTGCAAGCGCCATTCTTTATTACGTTATCTCCTACGCTGCAGCTTCACTGGCAGCATTTGCCGTGCTTCATAATGTCGCATTTGAAAATGAGAACGCTTCCGCTGAGTCGTTTAACGGGCTAAGCAAGCGAAATCCTTTCCATGCTTTTGTGATGACCGTTGCCCTGCTCTCATTGGCTGGTATTCCTCCCCTGGCCGGATTTTTCGCCAAGTATTACATCTTCACCGTTGCCTTTCAAAGCGGTTATGTTTGGATCGTGCTCGTTGCTATCGTTACATCCCTGATCGGAATTTACTACTACTTCCGCATCATCATTGCGATGTACCTCAAGGCACCCGATACCACAACCCCGATTAGCGTTACTACTATGCACAACGTGATGCTGTTCGTTTGCTTGCTCGCAACGGTAATTCTCGGATTGTTCCCGGATATCATCATCCAGTTGATTTAATTTTTCGCCACGAACGCACAAACGCGCACACTAGTAAAGTTAGTGTGATGTGTGGGTAAGGGTCCCGAGTGTTCATGAACGATATCAATGGGGCCAGCATCGTCTCCGGTCTCGGGAACCATGCTCTAGGTCCATTCTTGAAGAATTCTCAGCGGTTTCCAATAAATTTTGCGAGCCGCGCACGAGCTGTCTTTCTGACTTTGTTACGGATCAAGGGAGTCCACCCCATAAGCAGTCCCGGAGTACCAAGCGCCATCTTCGACCAACGCCAGAAATCAAATTTGTCGTAATGACTCAGGATTTTGCCATCGCGAAAAGCAAACGTGGCATAGATCACGTTATGAACTCTTCTGCCGGTTGCTGTAAAGGTATACCAAGCCTGCCACATGCACCTTCCGCTTCGCTCATCGGCAAAAACATCGCTGTGCTCGATTTTCAAGTCCGTTGCGCCACTAACTAACATCTCCCACATCGCACGCACTTCTTTAGCGTTCAGATTCTGAAAGACGGGATCGCTAAAACCCGCATCGTCCCGGTAAAGGTTTTGCATCGTCTTAAAGTCCTTGGCCTGGAATGCCTTATAAAACTGGTGAATGATGTCTTCGTTCGGATGCATACCAAAGTTTATAGTTTACAGTTCGTAGTTTTTGATTGGATACCCTGTTGACCAGTCACAAACTAAAAACCATAAACTACAGACTTTTTTTCAAACTTATTTTGTAACTTTTAGTATACGAGCCGCATTATTCACCCTCTTACCCTTTCAACTATGAAAACCATACGGTTAATCGTGTTTTTGATGTTACCAGTGTCCTTCGTTTTTGGCCAGCGCTGGGAAGTGGGATCGAATTTCATTCTCTCTCAACCGGTTTCCGGCATGAAACGAGATATGAACAACGCCTTTGGAATCACCTTCGATGTTGCACGAAAAATGAAAAGCTCTCCTTTTGTGATTGGAACGGAACTAACACTGGGATCTTATGGCACACAGGACTCTATGCAGGAATACACCTTCGATGATGGAACAACCACAGAAACGAACGTGCACGTATCCAACAACGTCACGAACCTTAGACTGACGGGTAAATATTTTCTACGCGCTGATAAAAAGTTCAATCCGTACGTTAGTGGCAAAGTTGGATGGGCATGGTTTACAACCCGTCTGACCATTGACGATCCGGAGGATGTGGATGGTTGTACACCGCTTGTGAACGATGTGCTTCAACGCGACAACACATACTCCCTAAGCGCAGGAGCCGGAGCACGATTGGATTTCTCGACACTTTTTAAGCAGATGCCAACAGATCGCTTTTATTTCGACATGAGTGTACATGCCGTACAAGGGGGACGCATCCAATACATGAATGTGCACCAGGATGCAAAACAATCACCACCGGATTCCGATGTGATGGCGCAATTCATCAACACGAGAACAAAGGTCATTCATACGCATCATGTTGGTTATGTTTATACGAACATGTTGAATGTGATGGAGTATAGATTTGGAGTGGTCTGTGAATTTTAACCGGCTGCCCTCAACTATCGTAATCGGATTGAAGTTCCAAAGCATCCATTGCGTTAGTTGATAAGCTTTCCCAACGGTCTGGTTCATAGCTGTTTTATCAGGCAGCAGAGACTTTTTTACCGCAATGACGCAGGGAACGCGATGTTTCGCGATGAGTTGATCAAACTTCAAAGCGCATCTCTATTTCTCCTTACCCAACCCTTCTTTCTTACGTTGCGCTTTAATGAAATCGGACCCGAACGATACTTTTTTACCAATGGTTGATTTCTCATCGACTACCCGCCAGAACGGTGTAATCTTTGATAGCGGTTTTCCGTTGGAATATTGTTCGTGAGCCGCCTCCGCAACGATTCGCAAAAAAATTCCTGCTGTTACGGGGCACGTGTAGTCAGCGCCAAATTCGCCCGCCAGATCTTTCCGCATCGTTTGTAATGTCACTTCTTTCCCTTTCGGAATTTGCCTGACATATTCGTCAACGATTTTAGGTGTAGCAATTAACATCGTACTTCCCGGAGGAATATCCGCGAATCCTTTGTCGTTACGTTTTACTTCATGAGCCTTATCACCCGAAACTTTCTCAGACCACGTCTTTCCCTTACCCGGTAAAAATGTGGATTTTAGTGGAAGCTTCGATTTCTTTGCCATAAGCTTTTTAGACACGTTTTCTAATAAACAAGTGATTATGAGTTTATCGAATAAGTAAGATAAACAAGTCCGCTCGAATACGTTTTGCAATCCGTTAAGCTCAGCTTAATCCGTTTTCCGTAATCTGAAAAGAACGGTTTCCCTTTTCCAAGTAAAATAGGGTGAACTGCTAATCCGATCTCGTCAATCAGCCCCGCTTTCATCAGGCTATCGTTCAGCGAGGCGCCTCCGAACATCCAGATATTTTTGCCTGGAAGAGCCTTCAGTCGCTGAACTTCTTTGACCACATCTCCGGTGATCAATTCGAAATCATCGCCACCTTTTTCATAATGGTTAGAGAATACATAGTTCTTCTTGTCGTTCCATGGATTCTCTGCAGGCGCTCCTTCCGGGGGAGTGTAGGATTTCATCATTTCCCACGTCTTCCGTCCATAAAAGATCGCATCAATGCCTTTCAGGAATTCGGTCATACCATAATCCTGATCGGTAAAACACCAATCATATTCACCGTTGGGTCCCTCAATAAAGCCGTCAAGGGAGATGGCGAGGCCTGTTATGAGTTTGCGCATACAAAATTTGAAATTTTTAAATTTTACATTCTAAATCTAAGATTTGGGGCGACTCAATGGTAAATCAACCTCTAATCCATTTGCAAGTTGTCCCCGATAGCTATCGGGATTGATTATTGTTTATTAAAGTGAGGCATTGTACCGATGCACCCGCCATCACAAACATGACAATCAATCCAATGATTATTCCAGCAACAATAATCAGTATTCGTTTCATAACGTTAACGTCTCAATATGATTTGGTCTTCGCCTGGATTCGTCTCTCGTCATTTGTAATTCGTCATTTGTAACGCTTTTTCAAACTAATTTATTCCGATTTGAATCTCGGTAATATTTGCTTCCGGGTTCTTGAAATCCGCGTTGATATACACCTCACGATTGACGGCACTTGGCCGAAGCTTGTGTGTGTTTATATATTCGAATGCTTTGCCGTAGCTCTTTGGGATGTCGAGCCAGCCGCCATCGTGGACCAATGAAACGCATTTGAAAGGCTCCGTTCGCTTGAAATGATATTTTCCATCATACTCGTGAGGAATTTCGCCAACGGGTAGCGCGATCTCAAGTTCGAAGGGCTGATTGGCATCACCCATAAACCCAAAATAGTGCCAGTGGACCGGACCTGTGATGGGAAGATTTTGCGAAACCGCTTCTTTGAACAGTTCCTGCCCTACAGAGAGGAATTTGAAAAGCTCAGAAACCTTCGTTTTGGTCCGGAAATACAAGAAGTTGATTGGGCTGACAGATTTGACTTCCATTTCGTTAATGTTTAATACGAATTAACGATTGAGGTGTGACAGCCTTATGTCAGGAGAAACTGTCGGTTGTGCATTTTTATAAAATTTTACTCAAACCGAATAATATCCGTATCAATGGGTGTGTAGCCTAATTGACGGCTCATGGAAAGGATTTGACCCTTATGGTGATATTCATGGGTGATTACATGCGTGAAGAGCTGCAGCGGAGTGATTGCCACTTCCATATCACGGCCCGAGATTTTGTTCGTGATGGGTTCCTCAAGGGTTGGATCAAATCGGCTTAGAAAGTTTTCAGCGATTGAATCAACTGATTTATAAAGTAACCGGATCTCATGCAGAGCCATGTCAGGCTTTGCAAATGGCTCGGCAGCAATGGTGGTAAAGTGTCCAAGCCAAAAGGTATATGTATTGGCAATATGAACAAGCAGGTGCTGAATACTTCCGCCACCAAACGCATCGTGCTTGAATGTAAAATGGCCTGGTGAAATAGTTTCGCAATACCGGAACAGGGTTTCTCTTCTTTCTTTGATCAGATCATATTGATGTGCGAGGATGTGCATCTATTGAAGAACTGTTGATTTGTAATGCGCGCTGAGCTCATCCACCAACTCCTCCATTGTAATTTTAAGTTTTTCAGGCGACTCCAATTCTACTGCGTTGCCGTACATCACCAGCCAACGACAGAAGGATTTATAGTTGCCGATAAGAAACGTCATCCGCACGCGGTCCGGCAGTTCTTCTTCCGATACAAACCCATAGTAATACTTAACGTTGCGCAGGTATTTTGAAACCGAATGATCAAACGAGACAACAACTTTTTCCATATCGTTGTGGGCCTGCATGAGACTTTGGAAATACTCCTGCAACGAAAACAGGTTCCGGGAATCAAAGGTGCGCCCCGTGTCGGATAATGTTTTAATGCAGTCGATTCGGAAATCGCGATATCCATTTCTGAGCCTGCACCAAGCTATCATATGCCACTTACCACTGTAGTGTACAATACCGATGGGTTCAACTTCGCGTGTAGTACGCTCTTGTGTTTTTGTTGATTCATACTCCATCGCCAATACATTTTTCTGCCCGATCGATTTGGTGATGTCGGACATAAACTGGTTCGGATAGTCACTATTTTGATCGGGATATCTGAAAACCTGGATGGACGACTGAAGCGTTTCGAGATGATCTTTTTCTGAATCGTTTAGAACCGATTTGATTTTAAGCAATGCTGACTCGTAAGCTTTGCGAATCGAAGCGTCCGTCATCTTTTCAACCAGTTTGCCGGCTGTGAGCATGGAACTGGCCTCCTCCTGGGTGAGCATCACCGGAGGGAGATGGTAGCCATCAACAATGAAATAACCTTTGCCAGCTTCTGATCCGATCGGTACACCAGCCTCCATGAGCGCGCGCACATCTCGGTAGACCGTGCGGAGACTGATTTCGAATCGCTCAGAAATTTCTTCAGCTTTAACAACGCGTTTTGTCTGAAGCTGGATGAGGATGGCGGTGAGACGGTCTATCCTGTTCATACATTAAAAATAAAAAAAGCCACGACAGGAAATACCGTGGCTTTCTACAATTCTTCAAAAGTTTACCAGAAAATGATATAAAGGGCGGTTAGAATACCCACAACGAGTGCTGCGCCAATGGCAAAAGCTCCTTTAGGCTTAAACATCTCAGCATCGATCTCAAGTCCCTTCGGATTATTCTTACTGTTCTTATCGGCCAGTGAAATAACCACCATCACCGCTACCACAAACAAGAAAACAAAACCCATGCGGTCGATAAATGGAATTTCAAAGAGTGCCGACTCCGGATTCAAGACGGCAAACCCATAGTCGCCAAGCCATGAAAGATCAACCCATTTTGGAAGGAACTTCAGCATCAGTGAAAGCGGGAACACAATGATTGCACCCACCAGCGCTGCTGTTGAGGTGGTGCGTTTCCAGAAGAAACCAAGAATAAAAATTGCAAAGATCCCTGGTGACACAAAACCTGTATATTCCTGGATGTACTGAAATCCGCCTTTTTTATCAATGCCCATGAACGGTGCAATCACCATGGCAAGCGCCATTGACACGAAGATGGCAATCTTACCAACGGACACCAGTTGTTTTTCTGATGCAGCCGGGTTGAAGTATTTCTTGTAAAGGTCAAGTGTAAAGATCGTTGAGATACTGTTTGCCTTACCGGCAAGAGACGCCACGATGGCAGCAGTCAATGCGGCAAACGCAAGTCCTTTCAATCCAACAGGAAGTAGGTTTAGAAGCACAGGATATGCGCGGTCAGGATTGATTTCGCTGCCCATCATCATCTCTGACTGAAACATTCCCTCCTGGTGAAGAACATAGGCTGCAATACCGGGGAGAACAACGATGATCGGCATAATCAACTTCAAAAATGCTGCGAAGAGGATACCGTTCCTTGCTGTAGGCAGATCAGCACCCAATGCGCGTTGTGTAATGTATTGGTTACATCCCCAATAGTTGAGGTTCACAATCCACATTCCGCCAATCAAAATAGAGAGGCCTGGGAGGTCGAGATAATTTCTGTTCGATTCATCGAACACCATATGGAAATGATCGTCAGCATGCTCGAACATCAGCGACATTCCATTCAGCACCCCGGTTGTATTGTAATGCTCGGATACAAGGTTAAGCGCGAGGTACGTTGTTGCAAGACCACCGAGGATCAGGAAAAACACCTGGATCACATCGGTGTAACCAATCACCTTCATACCGCCCAGGGTGATCACAATCGCAAAGACGGCAAGACCTGTCATACAAACCCAGAAGTCGATGCCTGAAATCGTGGACACCGCCAGTGCTCCAAGGAAAAGAATGGAAGTAAGGTTCACAACTACGTACAACAACAACCAGAACACAGCCATGATGGTGCTCACGGTTTCATTATAACGTTGACGCAAGAACTGGGGCATCGTGAAGATCTTATTCTTCAGGTAAATCGGCATGAAGAAGATCGCCACTACGAGGAGCGTTGCCGCAGCCATCCATTCATACGTTGCAATTGCGAGACCCATCTTGAAACCGGAGCCCGACATACCGATGAATTGCTCGGCAGAAATATTAGATGCAATCAGCGAGGCACCGATGGCCCACCATGTCAATGCACCTTCAGCAAGGAAGAAATCCTTTGAGTCGGCCAGCGCCTTTTTCTTTTTATAGTAAACCCAATAGCCATAAGCAGCTACAATCACGAAGTAAATGAGAAAGACGATATAGTCTTGTGTCCCTAATTTTTGCATAGGTCAGTACGGTTTAGAGTAAGATTGAATTGCTGGCTTGGGTTTTCAAACGTCACCAACAAATAAAAATGCATGTTTTTTCGATAGATGCAAAATTTTATATCGGATTGTTTGGAGTGCCGCCACGAGCCCTGAGCTTCGCGCTACGAGCCAGGAAGGTCGATGACTTCCATTTTTTAATGTCTTGTGATCCAAAAACATCCGCAAGGAGGCATCAGCTCAAAGCACGTAGCTGAAAGCTCGCAGCAACAAAAAGGCCGGATCACTCCGGCCTTCCTTCAAATTTCTTTGAACAATAACTACTTCAAATTATCCAATACATCCATCACTTCCCGTACCGCCTTGCGGCTCGCTTCCATGAGGGCTTTCTCTTCATTGTTGAGGTCCAGTTCAATGATCCTTTCAATACCGTTCTTACCTAGAATTACCGGCACACCGAGGTAACAGTCTTTGATACCATATTCACCTTCGAGTTTCACACACACAGGGAAAATTCTGCGCTGGTCGCGGATGATCGCTTCAACCATTTGTGCCGCTGCGGAACCTGGAGCATACCAGGCAGACGTTCCCATCAGCTTCACCAATTCTCCTCCGCCCACCTTCGTGCGCTCAAGAATGGCATTCAGCTTGTCTTTATCGATCAGTTCTGTTACCGGAATTCCAGAGACGGTTGTGTAGCGAGGCAATGGAACCATGGTGTCACCATGTCCACCAAGCAACATGGCCTGGATATCTTTTGGAGATACATTAAGGGCTTCAGCCAGGAACGCACGGTAACGCGCGGTGTCGAGGATTCCAGCCATTCCCATAATGCGCGTTCTTGGAAATTTCGAGGTGATGTGCGCCTGGTAGGTCATCACGTCCAGCGGGTTTGAAACCACAATAATGATCGCATTTGGTGAATGAGCGACAATGTTTTCAGTCACCGATTTTACGATGCCCGCGTTAGTAGTAATTAAATCATCGCGGCTCATGCCAGGTTTGCGGGGCAAGCCTGAAGTAATCACCACCACGTCTGACTTGGCAGTCTTCTTATAATCGTTTGTCGATCCGATCGTGCGGCTATCGTACAGGTCAATCGGTGCCTTTTGCCAGATGTCTAACGATTTACCCTCGGCCAGTCCTTCTTTAATATCAATAAGCACGATCTCGTTTGCTATCTCGCGATAAGCAAGCACATCGGCACAGGTGGCGCCAACATTGCCGGCACCCACAACGGTAACTTTCATAAGAATAAAGATTTAAGGTTATAGATGTTTCGGAACAGTGTCGATACCGACACGCTGCTTCCTAAAAATATCGTATGTACTGTGTTGTTAATCAATTAATTAGATGGAGATTCTCAGCACGATCTCCGTAAAACCGGGCGCCAAGTTAGCGAATAAGGAACTACTTTATGAAATTTTTTCAACCTCACTTTTTACAACCTTCACTTCAAGCGAAGCACTCGTGGACGAGGTGATTTTCGCGTCATCGCTGATACGAAGTCCAACCACCCAAACAATTCTGCCCCCGCTTTCAACGACAGTGACGCGTTCTTTTTGTGCAATCGGGATCTTGCAGTCGATCAGGAAATCACTCAACTTCTTATGGCCCTTCATACCGAGTGGTTGGAACGTGTCGCCCTCCTCCCACTTCCTCCAGCGCAACGGAAACGTGATCTTAGATGCATCCCATTGTGCGCAGGATGAATCGTGAGTGATGGTATTCACCCCATCGCTTTTCATCGACAGTCTCAGCTCCTCATAGCCATTCGAGACGACCTCCTGGCCACGTTCAATCAAAACATTCAGAATCGCGGTTTCGTCTCGTTCTGTTACAATGAAAAAATCCCGGTCTGCGAGCACACGATGGCTGGGTGTGAGAAATTGCTTCCCGGGTTGAGACGTTGAAAGCATGTCGCAGCATTGCTCGTAGTTAAATCCTTTCGACTTTAGCAATTCCCAAAGCAAAACATCACCGTGCACATGTGTTTTCAGGTCGGGTTTACTGATGTGCATTACACCGTCTCTCTGATGTATGGAAGCTTTCCTGAAATTGCCGAGGTGTAGCTGAACCATTTCAAATGCTCCGGAGATCCGCTCCATATTTTTTTGGAAAGTCTTTTCGAAGTTAGGATTGAGCTTGAGGAAAAGCGGTGTGAGGTGGTGGCGGATGAAATTTCGCTGATAGTCATCGTGGGCATTACTTGTGTCTTCGCGCCATTCAAGGCTGTTGTTTTCTGCGTAGCGAACGATCTGCTCACGAGTGGCAAAGAGCATCGGCCTGATGATCCGATCGTTTTTTACGGCAATTCCGGAAAGGCCCTGGATGCCTGTACCTCGTGCGAGATTTAAAAGCACCGTTTCGATCGAATCGTTCAAGTGATGAGCAGTAGCAATGAAAGCGTAGCCGTTGTTGCGGGCTACCTCGGCAAAGAAGTTGTAGCGGAGCTGACGGGCTGCCACCTGTATAGAAAGTCCGTGTTCTTCAGCAAAGCTCGCGGTGTCAAATCGCCTCGAATAGAAAGGAATATGCAATTCCAGGCAAATTCGTTGAACTAAGCTTTCATCAGCGGCCGAATCATCTGCCCGAAGCTGAAAATTGCAGTGTGCAACTCCAATCTGAAACCCTACCTGTCTGAAAAGATCGAGCATGACCATGGAGTCTACCCCACCGCTTACGGCCAAAAGGATTTTATCTGTAGTTTTGCACAGCTGATGGCGTTGAATATGGAGTAATAATTGCTCTACCACGCCCAAATTTAGTCACTTACACCGGATCTATGCGTTTTTTGAGTTGTTCAAAATACTTACCGATAGTCGTCACCCTGCTACTCGCAATTGTATCCATCGAGGTTAGCGCCCAAAAACGAGTTAAGCTGAAGAAGGCTGACTACGCGCGGAGCGGAAAAAAAGACGGAGAACGCTTCGACCGCCTTATTGGGAATGTGGTGCTCATGCAAAACGAGACGACCATCTACTGCGATTCAGCATTGATATTCAAGAAGCAAAACAATGTTGAAGCTTACGGCAGGGTTCATATCACCGATGGCGACTCCGTTGACATCACTGCCTCCCGATTAGATTATGATGGCAATACCAAGCTTGCGAAACTGAGGCGAAATGTGGTGTTCCGAAAGAAAGCAACTGCCACCCTTTACACTGACAACCTTGACTTTTCACGTCCTAAGAACCTCGCCTTCTATTATAATGGTGGCCGACTTGTCGATAGCGCAAACACGTTGACAAGTGTGAAAGGCTACTACAACCTCAACAACAACATGGCTTCATTCAAAAAGAACGTGCATGTCAAGAACCCCGATTACACGATGACGGCCGACAGCCTTCAGTACAATTCGCGAACGAAAGTGATTTACTTCGTAACGGAGACCACGGTTGTAAATAAAGACAGCAGCACCTTCGTCTATAAAGAGGGTGTCTACAACACCGCGACTAAAAAATCCGATGTTCAATCGGGCAAGGGAGAATCTGAAGAATATACCATTACCGGGTTGAATTACGATTACGATGGCATGCGGCAGGTGGGTAAGATCCGTGGCAACGTTGTGATGACGTACAAGAAAGAAAATCTGATCATCTACGGCCAGGCATCCGATTATTTCAAAGCTAAGGGCATAACAAAAGTTTACAACAAAGCATATGTGGCCAAAGTAACGGAAGATAACGACACACTGTTCATGTCTGCAGACACACTTGTTTACATCGACTCGGAGGATCCAACCAAAGACCGGTTGCTCGCCTATAACAAAGTGAAGATCTTTAAGAAAGACATGCAGGGAAAAGCGGATTCACTCGAATACCGCATGGCTGACAGCACGTTGTATTTTTACAAGCAGCCTGTGCTTTGGTCGGAGGGAAACCAGATGAGCGCTGACTCCATTCGTATGCTCATTAAGAACAACACGCTTGATAAAGTTTTTCTGACGGCCAATGCGTTTGTGATCTCGCAAGACACGCTATTGAACTTTAACCAGATCAAGGGCAGGCGCATGACGGCTGAGATGGCCAATGGAAAACTGCATCGGATGATTGTGGTGGGGAATGGGGAGAGCATTTACTACGTGCTTGATGAAAAGGTCATGCAGTTGATGGGGTTGAACTACATGATCTGCAGCAGTATCACCATTCGATTTAAAGAAGGCAAGGTGAATAACCTGACATCATACGTGAAACCTGACGCCAAGTTCATTCCTCCGCACGAAATGAAAACCGATGACAAAACACTCAAGGGATTTAGCTGGAAGGTGAAGGAAAAACCGCTGCGGCAGGATGTAGTCAAACCACAAGTTGCGTCAGTGAAAAAATAGATCCAACGTTATTTTTTGCCACCACCCAGGTATCCACCCAGGCGAAATCCGAAGTAACTGTTTTTGAATTGGGTTGTTACGAAGCGGGAGGATGATGGAACCGTTGCTTCTGTTTCCGGTATAAGATTGTAATCAAGGCAGAACGTAAAATGACCGGCATCAAACCCGACTCGCGGGTAAAAGCCGAACCGGGATTCGAAACTTCCATCAGACGGTGGACCACCGATCAATGGTTCGTCCCGCATAATTGCCATGCGATAAAGACCGAAGCCAATACCGGCAAATGCGCGAAGGCTACGTGACGTAAGGTAGTACTGGCCATTCAATGAAGTTGAACCAATTGCCGAAACACTAAGATCTGCTTCAATGTTGTCAACAGCGCCCCGCACAACCGTTGCAAGTTCAGCCTTTAAATTTGCAAGAACTCGGTCGGTGAGCCGGTACCCAGGTTCAAGCGCCCATAGCATTCCACCACTGGCACCTGCACCGCCTGCTTTCGCGTATCCGGCACCAACGCCCACCCGAAATTTTTTGTACTCCTGGCCATGCACCGAGGACCCAGCCAGCATTACAAGCATCAAAGGAAACAAAATCGTTTTCATAAGTGGTCGCCTTTCAAAATCTAAGACCTCAAAATTACAGGCTTCAACTATGCGGGGAAAGATCACATAAATGGGGTACCCATCAATAAAAAAAGGCTGCTCAATGAGCAGCCTTTTTTGTTAATGCTTGTTTAGCAGGGATTACTTTCTTCCACCACCGAAATAACCACCGATTCTGATACCGATGTAGCTATTCTTGAACTCAGTAGTTGTGTTACCAGTTCCAGTGCTAACGATAGCCTTAGTGTTACCAACAATGTTGTAGTCAAGGTTCAATGTGAAGTGACCTGCATCAAAACCAAGACGTGGATAGAAACCAAACTTAGTTCCAGCAGTTTCAGATACGCCACCACCGTTTGTGCCACCATCAATCGAAGCAGCTGCAATTGAGAACATACCAAAACCAACACCAACATAAGGACGGAAACCACCGCTCATCAGGTAGTATTGGCCGTTTACTGTGTATGAGCCGATACCAGCGATATCAAAAGATGCTGATGTCTCATCCACTGTTCCTCTTACGATAGCAGCAGCTTCATAACGGAAGTTAGCAAGGATCTGGTCGTTTACACGGTAGCCAGGCTCCAAAGTCCATGAGATACCACCACCTGCACCTTTACCACCAGGGATCGCATACCCGAGGCCAGTACCAACGCGGAATTTCTTGTACTCTTGTGCATTCACAGCAACCGCTGCAATAAGCATAAGACCAACAAACACTGTAATTTTTTTCATAGTCGATTAGTTAGTTTTTTGTAAAGGTAAGTTACGGCAGACTTATTAAAAATCAACTTCAAACCTAAACATACTTGGCTGGTGGGTAGTCAAAAGGGAGTAAAAACCCCAAAAAAGGTAGATTTTAACGGTTTATGGCTGACGATAATTGCTGCTTCAACAGGAAATCTTACTCTTTTGAGTCTGCAACCGCATAGAAAAACGGCAAAAAACGGGTCAAAAGGCCACCTGGCTGCTCTACTTTGGTCACGCATTCTCATATCAATTTCGCACACAATGACGTTTTTACAGTTCGACACCTTATAGTATATTTGCGGGCTTATGCGGAAAGTAACAGCGATTATCGGCTTCCTTTGTCTTCTTCTCCTCTTCGTTTCCTGTGGAAAATTCAGGAAGTATGAACGAAGCCAGGACTGGCGTGTCAAGTACGAGGCGGGCCTGAACTACTACGCAAAGAAAGACTATTACCGGGCATCAGTATTGTTCGAACAAATCCTTCCCATCGTTCGCGGGCTTCCAGAGGGTGAGAAAGTGCAGTTCTACCTGGCCTATTGTCAGTACTATGATAAGCTTTATTTGCTGGCGTCTGAACAATTCAGAACATTTTATGAAACCTATGGACGCAGTTCGATGGCCGAGGAAGCACGCTACATGTATGCCTATTCGCTCTATGCGTCATCACCAAGCTGGAACCTCGACCAATCGAGCAGCGTTGATGCAATGGCAGCGATGCAGGAATACCTCAACCAGTATCCTAACAGCAAATTCCGTCAGCAAGCCATCGATGTAATCAACAGCACACAGGTAAAAATGGAGAAGAAAGGCTTTGAAAACGCCTACCAATATTACCGGATGAAACAGTACAAAGCGGCAGTGCTGGCATTGAATAATTTCAAGATGAATTTCCCCGACTCAAAATACATTGAGGAAGCGTACTTCCTGGTGATTGATTCGGAGTTCAGGCTGGCCCAAAAAAGCATCTTAAGTAAACAAAGTGAGCGCTACCGCTCGGTGGTAGAGAACTATAAAGAGTTTCTGGAAAAATATCCGGAGAGCAAATTTTTGAAAGACGCTGAGAAAGAATACGCAGAAAGTCTGGAGAAATTAAATGAGTTAAAGAATCTTAAAGTTTAAATTTTATGGCAGTACAATCCTCTGTTGTTACCCGCGACCTTGATAAGATCGCAGCACAAACTGGTAACGTTTACCAATCAGTTGTGGTGATCTCTAAACGTGCAAGACAAATTGCCGTTAACATCAAAGAAGAGCTGAACAACAAGCTTGCAGAATTCGCAACCACGGTTGACAACCTGGAAGAGGTTTTCGAAAACCGCGAGCAAATCGAAATCTCGAAATTCTACGAGCGTTTGCCAAAGCCTACGACTACGGCTACGGAAGAGTTCCTCGAAGGAAAACTCAACCACCGTATGAGAGACGAAGAAGCCAAGCTTGACTAATCTGGTGCTGATTCCTGCTTTGGAACTGGCCATTTCGCCTTTCAACCGGAGCGGGAATCAGACTTACAAATCACAAATCCATCCATGCTTACCGGCAAGAAAATTATTTTGGGAGTAAGCGGAAGCATCGCAGCGTACAAAGCGGCCATGCTGGTCAGATTGCTTGTGAAAGCTGGCGCGGAGGTAAAAGTCATTATGACGAAAGCCGCCCACGATTTCATCACTCCCCTTACGCTCTCCACACTCTCAAAAAATCCGGTACTCACAGAATTTGTAAAGGACGAAGCCGGCCAGTGGAATAATCACGTTGACCTTGGCTTGTGGGCCGACTGCATGATCATAGCACCAGCCAGCGCCAACACACTCGCGAAGATGGCAAACGGTCTCTGCAACAATTTGTTGTCGGCAGTCTATCTCTCTGCGCGCTGCGAAGTGTTCTTCGCTCCCGCCATGGACCTCGATATGCTGCAGCATCCGTCAACCAAACACAATATCGCGAAGCTGCAAAGTTTTGGCAACCGCCTAATCGAGCCGACCCATGGCGAGCTTGCCAGCGGACTTATCGGAACGGGCAGAATGGCCGAACCGGAGGAAATTGTTAAAGCCCTGGAAGCACATTTTTCCGCCTCTACCGTATTAAAAGGAAAGCAAGTGCTGGTGACAGCCGGGCCGACTCACGAAGCTATCGACCCCGTTCGTTTCATTGGTAACCACTCAAGTGGAAAGATGGGATTTGCTATCGCAGAAGCGCTGGCAGAAAAAGGTGCTATCGTGAATCTCGTTACAGGGCCTACGCAACAACATACCAAACATCCACGCATCAGCGTTAAACCTGTTACATCGGCTGAAGAAATGTTTAACGTGTGTAATTCCCTTTTCCCAACGTCTGATATCACCGTGCTGTCTGCTGCAGTTGCTGACTACAAACCTGCTGTAGCGGCCACCCAGAAAATCAAGAAGAAAGATGAAGAACTCACCCTGACATTGACGAAGACACATGATATCGCTGCCTCGCTCGGCAAACTGAAGCACAATGGCCAGATCATTGTTGGCTTTGCGTTGGAAACCGAACAGGAGCAGGCCAACGCGATGAAGAAACTTGAGTCGAAGAATTTTGACCTCATTGTGTTAAATTCACTTAACGACAAAGGTGCCGGCTTTGGCCATGACACCAACAAGGTCACGCTGATCGACCGCCAGCAAAAGTCGCGGACGTTCGAACTGAAGTCCAAAAAAGACGTTGCGAACGATATTGTGGAAGCCATCATCGAAAAAGTGCATGCGTAAATTCCGACTAGCCATTATCGCGCTGCTGATTACGGGCTCGTGTCTTCGGGCTCAAGAACTCCGCTGCACAGTCACCATTAACGCCACGCAGATTCAAACGTCAGACCAGGGTATCTTTAAAGAAATGAAGACGTCCATTGAGCAGTTCATGAACACGCGCAAATGGACGAACGACACCTACAAGCAGCACGAAAAGATCAA
The DNA here is from genome assembly GCA_036402075.1 of Chryseosolibacter sp. Classification (GTDB taxonomy): domain Bacteria; phylum Bacteroidota; class Bacteroidia; order Cytophagales; family Cyclobacteriaceae; genus Chryseosolibacter. The sequence continues at coordinate 20,944 of DASWTP010000034.1, forward strand.
CTGCAATATCAAGATCACCATCACCAAGATGCCGGCCATCGGAAATTTCGAGGCCTCTGTACAGGTTCAGTCCGCGCGCCCCGTCTTCAATACGAATTATCCCAGCATGCTATTCAATTTTGCCGACAGAGACTGGGAATTCGAATATATAGAATCGATGCAGTTGGAATACAACGATAACTCGTACATGAACAACCTCACATCGATGCTTGCCATGTATGCCTATGTTATCCTCGGCCTCGACTACGATTCATTCTCAGACCTGGGGGGAACACAATATTTTCAACGCGCATTGAACGTTGTTCAAAATGCACAACAGTCAGCAAGACCAGGCTGGCAATCACTGGGAAGCAACCGGAGCCGCTACTGGTTGGTCGAGAACCTCAACAATCCCCAGCTGGTCGACCTTCGCAAAGCCCTTTATACGTACCATCGGCTTGCCCTTGATACGTTTGAAAAAGATCCGGAAAAAGCAAGGGCAACGATTCTTCAAGGCTTGAAGGATATTAAGAAACTCCGCGACATCAATCCAAATGCAATCCTGATTATCAGTTTCTTCGATGCCAAGGGAAAGGAGCTCGCCAATATTTTTTCTGATGGCAACATCCAGGTGAGACGTGAAGCCTACGACATCATTACCTCGATCGATCCTTCAAATCGGACGACCTACGAAAAAATAATCCAGAATTAATCGTCTTTTTTGACCGGGATTTTCTGATTTTTGATGTTGTCCAATCGCTCACTGACATGGCCAACACCCGACAACTGAGGCTCAACGATATTTCTAAAATTCAGGAGAGAGCCAAAGAATTTGCGGATAAGCGTATCAGCCTGGTTTTCCATGATGATCGCGTGATCACCGGCACGGTTCACGCTGTGACAACCACTGACATAACGCTGCTGAACATGAGAAACAAACGGATGACGTTTCGTTTTTTAGACATAGCCGAGCTATATTTCGATACTGTAGAATAATGCTGAAGCACCTCACGATAAAGAATTACGCGCTGATCAAGCACCTGGAGATGGAGCCGTCTTCTCACCTGAATGTGATCACGGGAGAAACGGGAGCCGGAAAATCCATCATGCTTGGCGCGATCGGAATGCTCATGGGCAACCGTGCCGACACCAAGGTGTTGTGGGATGAGGATGAGAAATGTATTGTTGAAGGCGTGTTCAACATCAAAGATTACAAGCTGAAGAAATTCTTCAAGACCGAAGACCTTGATTATGATGACCAGACCGTGATCCGGAGAGAAATCAGTGCTGGAGGAAAATCGCGCGCCTTCATCAATGACACACCGGTGACGCTGGAGGTGATGCGCAAGTTGGGAGCGCTCCTCATGGACATTCATTCGCAGCACGAAACGCTTCAGCTTGGGAACCAATTCTTCCAATTGCAGCTGATTGACGCGTACGCGGAAAACGTTTCCCTTCGCGAAAATTATTATGAAGCGTGGTCAGCGTACACGACAGCCAAGAAGGATTTTGAAACGCTGCGCGACCAGGCTGAGACGCTGAGGCAGGAGTCGGATTATACAAAATTCCAGCTCGAGGAAATTTCGAAGGCATCGTTTGAAGAAAACGAACAGGAGAGCCATGAGTCGGAATTGAAGATCATGGAACATTCGGAAGAGATCAAGAACAAATTTAATTCGGTGCTGAACCTTCTCACCAACTCCGAATTCGCTATCCAGAATTCATTGGGTGAAGTGCGCAACCTACTTCAAACCGTGGTTGGCTATTCGGCATCCTATGAATCGCTCTTCCAGCGACTAGAGAGTGTTCGCATTGAACTGGCGGACATTGCGGACGAAATCGAGACAGCCGAGAGTAAAATAGACTTTGACCCTGAGCGGTCGGAATTTTTGAAAGAAAGGCTTAGCACGATCTATCGTTTGCTGAAAAAGCACCGCGTGAATACGCTGGCAGAATTGCTGTTGATCCAGGAAGAACTTCAAAGAAAGTCCGACCTCACCTCCAACCTCGATGAAGAACTCGCGAAAGCCAGGCAACGGTTTGACACGGCTCAAAAACAATTGAGGAAGTTATCAGGCGACTTGAGCGAGACTCGAAAGAAAGCCTTTGAGCCACTACGCAAGCAAATCACAAAACT
>DASWTP010000035.1:0-17608 GCA_036402075.1 Chryseosolibacter sp.
TTGGCGCGGGCCAGATCGCTCTTTGCCTGGAAGAGGTCGTTCTCGGCTACCTGGTATTCCACGTAGTTTGCAGCACCGATGTCGAAGCGTTGCTTGGTCATACGGAAGGCTTCTTCGCGAGCCTGAACCTGGCGGGTTGACGCGTTGTAGGTTTTCGCAGCTGCAAACGCATCGTTATATGCGGTCTCTACACTTTGACGCAGTGTCTGGCTTGCCAGTTTCTGATTGATCTCGGCCACATTGCGGGAAATCACGGCACGCTGTACGTTGGCACGCGCCTGGAAACCGTTCAAGATAGGGATCGACAGTGTCAAACCGAGCTGGCGGAAAATATTATCCTGAAGCTGATCACGGTAGCCGTATCCGTCCGTGTAAGTCCCCGTAGGATTGTAATCATAGCCATACACCACCACGTTGCCGGTCGGCCCCGAAAAATATCCAACCGGTGTGTTGTTCGGAACGATTTCAACGCCCGTAGGAATCAATATCGCGCGGTCGTTAGCACTGGAATAGTTACTATTAATAGATCCATTTAACGTCAAGCGAGGATATAAATTTCCTCGAGACGCTTTAACGGCATAGTACGAGCTATTGACACGCAGCTGTGCCGCCTTTATTTCCGGAAGCGCCTGACGGGCCAATTCAAAAATTTCCTGGCTTGAATTCTCAATAAGAAGATCCTCAACTTCAAGCTGCGGAATTTCAACATCCATCTCGGTCGATCCAGGCAACTGCAGTGCTTGTTTCAACTGGAGCAATGAAAGGTTCAGTGCATTTTCATTATTTACTACGGTCACTTCATTTGTCGCTACCTGCGCGTCAAGGTTCAGTTCGTTGGATTTCGGAAGGGAACCCGCCTCAACCTGCTTTTTCGTGCGCTCGAATTGCTGTTGACTTGAACTGAGTTGAAATTTGGCATTCTCCAGCAGTTCTTTATTGAACACAACATTCACATAAAGGTTAATGACATTGAGCATCAGGTCATTTTTCGCCTTTTGAAGATCCTGCTCTGCAGCCTGGTAGTCTTTATTCGATTGTTTAATGGTGTTCTGAATACGAAGACCATTGAACAGCGTGACTGAGCTGTTAGCGTTTGGGCTCAGCGAACGAATTTCCTGTGTGGTAAACGTGTTCGTCACCGGGTTGATTGACCGTCCCCAGTTAAAACCATTTGACACGCTGGCGTTAAGCGAAGGAAGCATAGCTCCTTTTGCCTGCATCTTGGTTACCTCTGCCGATTCAACGTCAAACTGACTCCGCTGAACACTGAGGTTGTTAGCCAGCGCGTAATCGATACACTCTTTGAGCGTCCAGACTTTGGTAGTTTTTTCGGGGGTGGTTTGCGCCATGGTTCCGGCTGCACAAAGCATGGAGAACATGTAAACCGCCAGCAGTAGTTTTGTTTTCATTTATCGATCGATATCAGGTATATAAATAACTTCTTTTACCCAGCTAAGACTCCTTAAATATTCTAATGTTACAGGCTTTATTCCCGAATCCATTTCAATCACCAAGCACGCCACGTCATTCTTCCCTTTTCTCGATACCGACATCGTGGCGATGTTACAATCATCGTGGGCCAGGATATCCGATATAAACGCGATGCTTCCCTTCACATCCGCGGCCGTAATAATAATGGTGTGCAGGTTTGCGCTGAAGTCAGCCTTGAAACCATTTACCTCTGCAATGTTGATAATTCCACCACCCTTGCTCTCTCCTAATACCTCGATCTTCTTGTTACCTTTCTTCAGGTTCAGACGAATGGTATTGGGATGCAGCGCTGATGCGTTTCCAATGGACTTGAATGTATATTTCAGACCTTCTTTCGCGGCAATGTCGAGCGCGTCTTTAATGCGCTTGTCATCGGTCTTATAATCCAATAGCCCGGCAATGATCGCCCGGTCGCTGCCGTGGCCTTCATAGGTTCGGGCAAACGAGTTATAGAAGATGATCTCCGCTTCGTCAGGTCTTCCCCCCAGGAGCTTAAATGCCGTGCGGGAAATCCGAACCACGCCTGCCGTGTGCGAGCTTGACGGTCCGATCATAATCGGTCCGATCATATCAAAAACACTACTTTTCTCTGCCATTTTGGTTTGGATACGCTATCTGTCGTAAAAAAGATGAAATAGTTACAGGAAATCTTAAACTACGTTAAAAAACAAGGGGCGAATTTACCGATACTTTGTGAATTTTGGCCACCCGGAAACCAAGGCGAAGCTTTAATCTTTTGAAAACCAAATCCTTGAAAGGCTCAAAACCGGTCTTGAGCCAGGTCACCCGAAAGGTTCGTAACTTTGGCCCAACTGACCTTTTCTATGAAAGCCCTGAGACTCTTTGTACCCCTGGTACTCCTTTCTGTCGCATTGCCAGCGCAGGACTCCTTGGTAAATTTCCGCGACATTGCTTTCCGTTCGGAATTCGAAAAATCTGCTTTCGCGCGCTACTTCAACACGAAACAATTCGACCCGTTCAGCCTGTTTATGGCCAGTGGCCAGTCACTGAATGAAACAGACATCCGGAACGCACAGGAGAAATTTAATGGCCAGGTCTCGCTGCTGAATTCAGAAAAAATTCTGGCAAAGAAGAATGACAAGAAGGTAAAGCTGATCTATGACGATGTTCATGCAGCCTTCCTGAGGAAGTATGAGCTCGAGAATCGTTTCGAGGATATTTTCAAAAATGGCTTTTACAATTGTGTGTCGGCATCGGCCCTGTATGCCATGGTTTTCGATCAGCTCAAGATTCCGTATGTAATTAAAGAGAAGCCCACCCATGTCTACCTGATCGCCTATCCGGCAGCGGAGCGAATTATTGTGGAGACGACCACCCCGGCCGGAGGGTCACTGGCTATCAATCAGCAATTCAAGCAATCGTATGTAAAGATCCTCCGCGACCAGAAAGTTATCTCAGCCAACGAGTACAGCGCAGGTAATGTAAATGCATTGTTCGACAAATTTTATTTCGGTGACGATAAGAACATTACGCTTACTGAACTGGTGGGCATTCAGTATTCGAATGAAGGAATCTACCATTCGCAAAATAAGAACCATGCGGAAGCGCTGACGCAGTTTCAAAAGTCATATCTGTTTTATCCGAGTGAGCGTGTCGCTAACATGCTGCTGGCAAGCGCGCATGAGCTTTTCCGCGACCGGGAATCGAAGGACTCTGTACATGCTGCCACACTCGGCCTTATGTCGCGGTTCGGTAAGTATGGTATTACCAGTGATATGATCAAAGGTGAATACGCCAATGTGATCCAGGACCTGCTGTTCAACCGCAGCCAGGCCGAAAAGCTAAGAATCTACCATCGCATCCTTATGTCGTCCGTGTCAAGCAAAGGCCTTCGTGACGACTTGGACTTTTTCTTCAATTATGAAAATGGAAGATTGCTTTACAACCAGGCTCGCTACAAAGATGCGCTGCCCTTTTTCGAAAAATGCCTGGAACTCCAGCCTGGAAACCAGGACGGAACCAGGATACTGATTGCATGTGTGGCGGAGTCCTCGAAAAATAAAGTGAATTCAGAAATCATCAGGCTGCTGGAAGAGTACTCAGCGAAACATCCCATCCTGCTGGAGAATAATATTTACAACGAGATGCTCGGTGCTGCTTATCTCATCGAAATGCGCAACATGTTTTCAACTGGCAATCCTGCTCAGGGCGAAAAATTCAAGGGACTGTTTGAAGCGTTCCAGGTAAAGCACAGCGAAGTGGCTTTTAATCATTACCTGATCGGTGATGCATACTCGGCCGCTGCCGTGTATTATTTCAAAAAGGGCAACACACCTAAAGCGCGGACAATTCTGAATAAAGGGCTGAGTATCTCTCCAAACAATTACGAGCTCACCACCCGAAAGAATATGATCAATTAATAACGGGAAGGTTCTCGTTCATCGGTTTTCGATGGCCAGGTTGTATTTCACCTGGGTGATGTAATAGTTGCCGAGGTCGGTTTTGACTTTGGCAATAATGTTCAGCTGAGCCATTTCAAATCCACCGGGGGGAATTACATAAAACAACTTCCCAACTCCGTTCGAGACATAAATCTCCTTTGCGTCCCTGCCGATGTATTTGCTATCTGTGAGTTGCCCCTGGAAGTACTCTACCAACTTCGATTTATTGGACAGGCCAAACTCAAGTGTATACATGTTCGAGCGAAGCAGGTCGTCCTTGGGAGTGATAATAATAGTTGGGTAATTGTCGACCGGCCTTCCGCTTAAAAATAACTCAACAAGTCCCACGCAAGGCTCTCCATAATGATATGGTGCTTCATAGGCAGGTGAGCCGTCCTTGCGATATTTTTTTTTGATACCGTGAATCCGTCCACTGTCATAGGGTGTAACCGAGGATAGCTTTCCATCTTCGTGATACGTTTTGGTGATGCCATGCTGAATCCCTTCCCGGTATTCGGCTTCCTCCAGCACAAGCCCGCTCTTGAAATAACGTTTGGTCAAACCATGCGGCAGGCTGTCTTTGTAGTTGACTTCGAGATAGAGACTTCCATCCGGAAAATAGTATTTGTGAAGCCCCTGCAGCTTCCCGGATTTCGCTTGCTGTTGTTCTTCCTTCACACAACCCACCAAGAGCACTGTGATTATCAAAGGAAGAACGCTCGCGGTTTTCATATTACACTGCGATCGGAGCTTTGATTGACGGATGCGCCTGGTAATTAACGATCTCGAAATCCTCAAACTGGTAATCGAAGATCGACTCCGGCTTGCGTTTGATCCGCAGTTGCGGCAAGGCAAACGGTTCGCGCGTTAACTGAAGATTTACCTGGTCGATGTGGTTGTTGTAGATATGCACATCACCACCCGTCCAGACAAAATCTCCGGGCTCGAGATCGCATTGCTGGGCAATCATGTGAACGAGAAGAGCGTAGGAAGCAATATTAAATGGCAATCCAAGAAACGTATCGCACGAGCGCTGGTACAACTGGCAGGACAGTTTTCCATCGGCAACATAAAACTGGAACATGGCATGGCAGGGAGGCAGGGCCATCTGGTCAACGTCTGCCGGATTCCATGCAGTAACGATATGTCTTCTTGAGTCAGGTTTCTTTTTCAGCTGATCCATCAACTTGGAGATCTGATCGATTTTCTGGCCATCGCGGCCAGGCCAGCTTCTCCATTGGTATCCGTAGACCGGTCCGAGATCTCCATTCTTGTCCGCCCATTCATCCCAGATACTTACGCCATGGTCTTTCAGGTACTTGATGTTGGTATCTCCGTTCAGGAACCAGAGCAACTCATAAATGATTGACTTAAGGTGAAGTTTTTTTGTCGTTACCAGCGGGAAACCTTCCGAGAGATCAAAGCGCATCTGGTATCCGAAAACCGATATCGTTCCAACGCCCGTCCTGTCTTCCTTTTTGTTTCCGGTGTCGAGGATGTGCTTCAAGAGTTTATGGTATTGTTCCATGGGTGGCTGTAGTGGTCACGCAAAATATTAAATTCTTAAGGATTTTTGAGGATAAAAATTCCCGAAAGCGTTGATCAATAAAGAAAAGCTTCTTGGCCAGCAGCTGATGTGGTTGTAAATGAACCGGATAACCCGGGCATAAAAAAAGCCTGACTAATGCCAGGCTTCGTTGATTTTTTTCAGCTGAGGTTAGTTTACGCGGATGTTTCTTACAACCCCGTTCACCGTTACCGTGATTTCCTTATCGCAGTCGCCATTGCCATAGTCAACAGTAATTTCTTTCTCACCATTGATAACATACCGCTTAATTCCGCTTACCGCGATTCCGCAAAAGCGATTGTACTGAAGTTGCTCAAGTAATGACACCTGGTAGTTCCTCCCAGCGCGGGTCGTTCCGGAAGCCGTACTGGATTGATCGATATAGAGTTTATCGTCAGCCGGGGTGGTTCCGCGTACCCATTGCCATGTAATGCTCGATTCACGCGTGGCCTGGGAGTTGTCTTCGAATATAGCTTTTCCGCCCGTCAATACCGCGTTAAATTTTGGAGACACGTCCGTGCTGCCTGTTACGTTCGTCAGGGTTCTTGTTCCCTCGAGCTTAACGCCATTCACCGTGTAATTCTGACCAGTTACGACAACGGTCGAATTCGGCATAAAGCGTCTTCCGTTATACGCGAAGATGAGTTTTCCGGAACGTGTGTTGCCGCGCAAGTCGGTGCAACCCGTTCCAAAGTCAACCGTGATCACACCGTTCGGAGCCGAAGGAGTTGAGTTTGCACCGCGTGTGAGGGTCAACGTTAGCGGTGCGCCATCGCAGCGGAAGCGGGAGTCGGATACTTGAAAGGTTGATTGCGTGCGACCACCATTATACTCGGTATCGCTCGGAGCTTCTACAGCCACACCCGCCATATCATCCATATCCTGGAAATACGAATCGGTCACAGCTTCTTCGGAAATGTCCTGGCTGTCTTGCGCTGTAATCCGCTCTTCTTCGTTACATGATGTAATCAATGAGATCGCGGCTATCATTAAAATGGAGCTTCTCTTCAAAAGGATTTTGGTTTTCATGGTTTTCTTAATTTCTTTTAATGGTGCTTAGACCGGGATTTTCTGGCAGGGTTTAAGCAGCTGTAAAATTTTTACTTGATCTTGTTTTTAGCATTTTGTAACCACTGATATGAGAATTTTGACCGTTTTGTTGGTTTTGGCCTCGGTTTCGACTGGTTTCGGGCAGGGACTGCTGAAAATTGCGAAGCTTAAATATAATGGCGGGGGCGACTGGTATGCCAATAAGACCGCCCTGCCAAACCTGATCAAGTTTGCTAACCAGGAGTTGAACATGACCATCGCTCCCGAGGAAGATGTGGTGGATGTTTCAAGCACTGATATTTTTCTTTATCCCTACGTTTATATGACCGGCCACGGCAACGTGGTTTTTTCAGATAATGAAGCCGCTAATCTCAGGAAGTATCTGCTCGGAGGAGGCTTTCTTCACATCGATGACAATTATGGGTTGGATAAATTCATCCGGCTAGAACTGAAGAAAGTGTTTCCGGAACTTGAGCTTGTCGAACTCCCTTTCGACCATCCGATCTACCACCAGAAGTTCAAGTTCCCGAAAGGGCTTCCAAAAATCCATGAACATGACGGCAAGCCTGCTCAGGGCCTTGGCCTGATCCACGAGGGAAGGTTGGTTGTATTTTATTCATTTGAATGCGACCTCGGCAACGGATGGGAGGATCAACGCATTCACAATGATCCTGAAGAAAAACGCATGCAAGCGTTGCGTATGGGTGCCAATATTCTTTCGTACTGTTTCACCCATGCATTCTAGCATTAGTATGGGGCTGCGCATGATGGCGTGCGTGCTCGGTGTGATCACGACTTCGTGCAGCTCGCCTGAAGAAAAATCTGAGGCGCTTGCAAGGAAATATTGCTCTTCTTGCCACGCCTTCCCCGAACCTGCCCTTCTTGATAAAGGGACCTGGGCCAGGGAAGTGATGCCCCAGATGGCCTTCCGAATGGGGCTCAACAAAGAAATACTGTGGGAGTTGAACCAGAACGACATGGAGGAAGTCGTGAAAATTATCCCGCAACGCCCGATGGTATCAGAACAAGAGTGGTTGGCGATAAAAGAATTTTACGAGAAGAATGCCCCGGAAACGCTTGTCATTAAAGAAGAAAAAATCCATCACAACCTCAAGAACTTCGTCCCTGAGGAGTATGCCCTGCCCTCGCCTTTTCCATCGGTAACGCACATTGCATTCGATTCATCACACCAGGCAATCTTTGTCGCCACACGGCAGTCAATGTTGTATAAGCTCAACCCCCGATTCGAAATCACTGCTTCCGCATCACTCGCAAGCCCGGCCTCGTTTATCGATCGCAGCACTTCCCCATGGGTTATGGCTGGCATGGGCATCATGGACCCTAACGACCAGGCTAAAGGAGAGCTGGTGACCATTGATCCGCTAACCCTAAAATTTGAAAAACTGATCGGTTCATTGAAGCGTCCAGTTCATGTTTCGTCTGCCGACTTTAATAACGATGATCGAACTGATTACCTCGTTTCTGAATTTGGCAACCACACCGGCAGGCTTACACTCTTTGAACAAAGGGAAAAAGATTTTCTCCCCCATACCATTCATTTCCTACCGGGAACAAGAAGAACCATCCTGACTGACTTTGACAAGGATGGCGTAACTGACATTCTTGTCCTAGTAACGCAAGGCGATGAGAAGATTGTGGTGTACCGTGGTCACAGCGAATTTAATTTTACCCCGGAGACATTGCTTCAGTTTTCACCCGTTTACGGATCAAGCTATTTTGACCTGGTCGATTTTAATAATGACGGACATCCCGACATCCTATACACGAACGGAGACAATGCCGACTACTCTCAGATCCTGAAACCTTATCACGGTATTCGCATCTTTTTAAATAATGGTAAAGGAAAATTTTCGGAGTCTCACTTTCTTGCCATGCATGGGGCATCGATGGCAGCTGCGCGCGACTTCGACCAGGACGGTGACCTTGACGTTGCCGCAATCTCATTCTTTCCGAACTTTGAGAAAGATGCAGCCACCGGATTTCTCTATTTTGAAAATGTTAATGGAGCATTCACGCCACGCACATTCGATAAGGCATCCAATGGCCGGTGGCTCACGCTCGACTGCGCAGACATCGACAACGACAAAGACCTTGACCTGATCCTCGGCTCATTAAATTTCCCAACCGGTGTTCCCGATACCCTCACAACACGCTGGCGGTCTAACAACACCTCCCTCCTGGTACTTCGGAACTCGCTGAAGTAAGCAACACTAAAAATATTTTTCGCGAGTGGCTTGATTTTTATCAACTAATGTTTTAGTTTCATACTTAAATACATAGTTAATGAAAGACTTGAAAGAGCTAACCCGGGCCGAGGACCAGGTCATGCAGATATTGTGGAAACTGAACAAGGCGTTCGTGAAAGACATTGTTGAGAAGATGCCTGACCCCAAACCTGCCTACAACACGGTGTCTACTATAATCAGGATTCTGGAAACAAAGGGATTTGTTGATCATAAAGCCTATGGTAAAACGTACGAATATTTTCCGATCATCAGTCGAGAGAAGTATACGCGCTTTTACCTCAACAACATGATTAAAGGATATTTCAATGGCTCGTTTAACAACCTTGTTTCTTTCTTTGCCAAAGAGAACAAACTCAGCGCCAGCGATCTGGAAAAACTATTAAAGGAAATAAAACAAAAGGACCATGAGGGAGATCATTAATTACATCCTGGAAGCCAACCTTGCGTTGCTTGTGTTTCTGGCTGCGTACAAGCTTTTGTTCAGGCAGGAAAATGCCTTCGGCCTTCTTCGCATGTACCTGCTTACTGCGATTGTTTTTTCGCTCGTATTTCCGCTGATCCATTTCCAAAGCACAACTGCAACGAACACACTTTCCATTGGCAATGTCATTCCGGAATACTGGCTTCCCGAGGTGTCTGTAAATCCAAATGATCCGGCTTCCCTTCCAACCACGTCTCTTGCGAATGATACCTGGTCTGTACTCGGCTGGGCTTATGTGACTGGCGTTATCATCGCTTCGCTCTGGCTTGTTTGCCAGGTCGGTTACGTGATCATTTTAATGCTGAACTCGAAGTCATACAAAATTGAGCGCTTCACGATCATAGAGTCCAAGGAAGACAAGCCCACCTTTTCGTTCTTTAACCTGATCTACATTGGAAAGAGCGATTCCCTTGACGTGCACGAGAAGAAGCAGATCATCCGTCATGAAAGCATTCATGCCAGGCAACTTCACTCGATCGACATTTTGCTTGTGACATTGGTTCAGAATTTCTTCTGGTTCAATCCCTTTATAAAGACCTATAAAAATCTTTTTATTCAGCTGCATGAATTCGAAGCAGATGCGCGCGCTGTCGAGAATTCGGATGTGAATAAATATTGCAATCTCCTGGCGAGGGTTGCTTTGCAGTCACATTTTCCGATCGCCAGTCACTTTAATGAATCGTTAACCGTAAAACGAATTGAAATGATGAGAACACTAAAAAAGAAAATAGAAAAATGGAAGATCGCGATGGTGCTGGTGGTGATATCAGGATGTTTTGTTGCGATCTCTTGTAATGACCAGTTGGTTGATGAATTTGAAAAAAGTACGGTCAGCCAAACGAACGAGATCCCTGCTGACGTTTACCAGCATATGAAAGAATATGAGAAAGAGCATCCCGGATCGAAACTCACGTATATGGAAGGCGCAAAGGACGATGTGAAAAGGTTTGTGGCGACACCAGAAATCAAGGGCCGGGTTGTCTATGAGTACCAGTACCGAGGCGATGAAAAAGCGGGAGTCCTCTTAACCGATGTTGTTCGGTTTGCTGAAGCGACTCAAAATGATGACAAAGTATTCATGGTAGTGGAGCAACAACCCGAATACCCAGGCGGCTTTGACGCGCTCCGTGAATACATGCGCTCAACTATCAAGTACCCGGCTGAGGCAGCAAAGAACGGTGAAAGTGGAACCGTTTATGTATCCATGATCATCAATCAGGACGGACGCGTTACAGACGCGAAAGTTCTGCGGGGAGTAAGCCCGTCTTTAGATGCCGAGGCACTTCGGGTCGTCAGCATGATGCCTGCGTGGAAGCCTGGTATGCAGAATGGAAAGACCGTAAAAGTACGGTTCAACATTCCGATACGTTTTCACGAAGGTGAAAAGCAAGGTGCATACTATGAAGTAAAGCCGCCATCCATCGAACGTATTCAGGAGGCCAACTATTCCATGCGAATTGTAAACTTCGAAAAGAAGAACAACGGAGATGGCAAGCGCTTTACGGGTCAAGTCGTTGATGAGAAAGGCAATCCGCTCCCTGGCTTAAACGTGTTGGTTGCCGGAACACACAGTGGCACTACTACAGACCACAACGGCAGCTTTGCGCTTGAGACACCGAATCAGAAAGGAACACTCGTGTTCTCATTCGTAGGATACAACACAAAGACTGTCGAATTCTAGAGTACATCAAGCAGAAGCCCCTCGCATGCAGAGATACCAAGGCAACGCAGCGATCTTGCGCAATGTTATTCGCGTTGGTTGCTAAGTGTCTCTGCCTTCTTCTTCTTACCCATAATCAAAATCCCATGAAAACGAAAGTAGCGACTTTGTTGGTTTTATTGCTCATCATCACAATAAACGGAAGTGCGCAGCAAAGCACCGACATCGTTTACACTAAGGTGGATGTCGAACCGGAGTTTCCGGGAGGCATGAAAGCACTCGGCAAATACGTTGATGGCGGAAAGAACCACAAGTATCCTAAAGAGGCAAGAAGAAATAAAGTAGAGGGAAAAGTAGTCGTAAAGTTCATTATCAACGAAGATGGCAGCTGCAGCAATTTTGAGGTCGTTCAGGGAATCGGGTCGGGCTGCGATGAAGCCGCAGTGGAAGCGTTCAAAAAAATGCCGAAATGGAACCCTGCGCTCGTCAACGGCAAGCCTGTGAAAGTCGAGCGTCAAATGGCATACGTGTATAAATTGTGAGCTGTATCGCTCCGCTAAAAAATTTTTTCAAATACGGAGAAGTAAGTGATGGAAAGCGATAACCTGGGGCTTACTTGCGCGACCTCAGCTCTTCCCTCTACGCGTAAAAGAAGTGAGCTACTTACCCCCGAGCACCTCTTCAAGTTTTTTGTGCAGCGCTGCGCCCCGGAGGTTTTTAGCGATGATTACACCGTTTGGATCGAGAAGCAAGGAGAACGGAATTCCCGTAATGCTGTAGGTCTTAGCAGCTTCTGACTGCCAGAACTTGAGATCGGAAACGTGTGTCCAGGTGAGACCGTCATCCTGGATTGCCTTAAGCCAGTCTTCGCGGTTGCGATCCAGTGACACACCGAACACGGTGAAGCCTTTATCTTTGAATCGGTTGTAAGCTTTTACAACGTTTGGATTTTCCTGGCGGCACGGTCCACACCATTTTGCCCAGAAATCAACCAAAACATATTTGCCGCGCATCGATGAAAGTGTTACGATTTTTCCATCCGGGTCTGGCAACGAGATTTCGGGAGCAACCTGCCCGATAGCCGTTGATTTCAATTTATCAACAAAGGCAACGAAGTTTTTCGAATGGAAATAGGCTGGCCATTCTTTCTTCAATTTTTCAGCTACAGTTACATACGTGGTGAAGTACTGGTCTTTATCAAGGGTACCTGCCTGCAGGAGGTTGATCACGGCCAGCGAAGGCGAATTCTGAACCATAAGCTGTGCAACCTGATCGTTATACTTTTTCAGTACCTGAAGGTACTCGGCTTGCAGTTGGCCTATCTTCTGCTCATTCTTGTTTTGAACGGCCACCTGCCAATCCTTATTGATCCGCTCCACTTCCGGTGCACTGTTTGCCTGCGCCTGAAGATCCTGCACCTTGCGGATCAGGTCCAGATCGGGAGAACCAACCACTTCAAAAAATCCCTGGGCGCTGTTCCCATCGACATTCACCTCCACGTTTGTTTTATCCAGGATCACATTCACAACCTGCTTGTTGTAAAAGTTAATGCGATAATAACCAGGCTCGGTGAGTTTCAGCTTTTTTGCAAACGTATAATCTGATTTTAGCTTGATCGTATCCTGCCAGCCACCTGAAGCGTTATCTTTCATTTCTGAAATAACAATCTGCCCCTGCTGCGGGAACCCAACTTTACCCTTTATCGTCACAAACCACGATGGTACGTTTTCATCCCCTACCGCGTTGGTCGGTTCTTCTTTGCCGGATCCGGCACACGAAATTCCAAGACACACAAAAACAAAAAATAGTATGCGAGCCGTGTCTGAAATTTTCATTCTCCTGGTATTTATCTTGGTGTGTACGGAATTCATCTGTTATAAGTTCTTCAGTTTCTTCGTTAACAATTCATTTGCAATTTTCGGGTCCGCCTTTCCTTTGCTTCGCTTCATCACCTCACCCATAAACATGCTGATGATGCCTTTCTTGCCCTTTTGATACTCTTCCACCTTCAAAGGAAACTCCTTAATTACCTCGTCAATGATCGGCTGGAGCGACTCCTGGCTGCTGTCCTGCAACAAGTTCAATTGCCGTGCCACTTCCAACGCAGATTTATTCGGATTCTTGAACAATTCCGGAAACAAGCGCTGAGCGGCAATGGTGTAACTAACCTGGCCGGTTTCAACCAGATCTATCAGTTCGGCAAGCTTTGCCGGACGTACAGGAAAATCATCGGCAGTAACGGCAAACTCATTCAAGTAACTTTTCACCGGTCCCATCACCCAGTTCGACACAGCCTTGAAACTTTTCGTGTGCCCGCAAGTCGCAAGGAAATAAAGTGCAACATCCTTCGATTCGGTGAGAACCCCTGCATCGTATTCAGGAACCTGGAATTCAGTTACAAATTTCCGGAAGAGCTCATTTGGCAACGAGGGCATCTCGGCCTTGATCGCACGTAACCACTCTTCTGAAATACTCACGGGCGAAAGATCGGGATCCGGGAAATACCGGTAATCGTTAAGCTCCTCTTTTGTGCGCATGCCGGCAGTTTTGCCGGTCACCGCATCGAACGTACGGGTTTCAGAAATGATTGCGTTTCCCTTTTCAACCTCCCGGATTTGTCTGTCAATTTCCGAATCAATGGCGCGCTGCACGTTCTTGATCGAGTTCATGTTCTTGATCTCGACCTTCTTTCCGTATGATGTAGCATCTTTCAGCATAATCGATACGTTCGCATCGCAGCGGAGAGAACCCTCTTCCATATTGCCGTCACAGATGTCCAGGTAGCGAACTATCTTCCTGATTTCAGCTAACACTGCACCCGCATCCTCCGAATTTCTCAGTGCAGGCTCCGTAACAATTTCAATCAATGGAGTTCCTGCGCGATTCAAATCGATGAGTGTGTCTTTCTCGTGGTCGAGGTGAATGGACTTCCCGGCATCTTCCTCCATGTGAATCCGGTTCAAGGGAATGTTCTTTTCACCCTCTTTTGTTTTGATGGTGATAAACCCGCCTTTGCAAATAGGCGCGCGATCCTGGGTAAGCTGGTAGCCTTTCGGAAGATCGGGATAGAAATAATTCTTTCGGTCAAAAATGGTGAGGCGAGCGATTTCACAATGACAGGCCAGGCCCATCTTCACCGCCAATTCAACCACCCGCTTGTTTAGTTTGGGCAATGTGCCCGGATGGCCGAGTGAAATAGCATCGATGTTGGTATTGGGCGCACTTCCGAACACAGCGGAGTCACCGTTGAAGATCTTACTCTTCGTCAGCAGCTGGGCATGCACTTCAAGCCCGATGACAACCGTGTACTTATCGCGAATCGCCTGGTTCATGTCTGCCAATTAATGCTTGATGAGTTGTTTTGCTTTCTCAATAACAGTGTTCAATCCGTTCAGGTTCTTTCCACCAGCTGTGGCGAAGAATGGCTGGCCGCCACCGCCACCTTCAATTTCTTTTGCAAGTTCCTTTACCATGTTACCCGCGTGGAATTTTCCACCCGCGAGAACTTTTTCACCAAGCATAACCGCTACCTGGGGCTTACCATCAACATCGGCAGCGAGCACGAGCAGGAGATTATCGAACTGGTTTCGCAAGGCGTAAGCAATGTTCTTCAACGCATCCGCATTAGGGACAGCAACCTTCTCAACAATCAGTGTGAACCCATTCGATGCCTGCGCCTTGGAGGCGAGTTGATCCTTGATCAGATTGGCACGTTCCACGTTGATCGCTTCGAGCTTCTTTTCAAGAGCATGCTTCTCTTCCGAAAGGCTTTTCACAGCCGTAACGAGGTCTTTCGGATTCTTCAGGAACGTGCGCACTTCATGGAGCAGGTTCAACTCCGTGCGAACAAAGTTCTCGGCATTCTCAGAGGTGATTGCTTCAATTCTTCGAACACCGGCAGCCACCGAGCTTTCCGAAATAATTTTGAAAAGACCAATATTACCGGTAGCCTTCACGTGTGTACCACCACACAGTTCGACAGAAAATTTTGGATCGAACGTGATTACGCGAACAAAGTCTCCGTACTTCTCTCCAAACAACGCCATCGCGCCAAGCCCTTTCGCTTGTTCTATTGGAACATTCCGTTTCTCATCGAGGTGGATATCTTCCCGGATTTTACTATTGACTATGTCTTCCACTTTCTGGATCTCTTCGGGAGTCATCGCTGCGAAATGCGAAAAATCGAAGCGAAGAATTTTGTCGTTCACCAATGATCCTTTTTGCTCTACATGTTTGCCAAGCACCTGCCGGAGCGCTGCATGAAGCAAATGCGTTGCCGAGTGATTGTTCATCGTTAAATGCCGTTTTCCCTTAGCGACAACCGCATGGAAGGTTGCTGTTAAATTTTTTGGCATCTTCTCGGTGAAATGAATGATCAGCTCATTTTCCTTTTTGGTATCGATGATTGCGATTTTTTCACCATTCGCCTCGATGAATCCTGTATCTCCAACCTGGCCCCCGCTCTCGGCATAGAACGGTGTTTTGTCGAACACAAGCTGGAAGAGTTCTTTGTTCTTTTGCTTGATGCTTCTATGCTTGATGATGCGGACCGGTGACTCGAGATGCTCGTAACCGATGAATTCCGTCTTCTCATCATCGCCAACCAGGATCCAGTCACCTGTTTCTTTAGCAGCGTCAGCTTTGGAGCGCGTCTTCTGCTTCTCCATTTCTTTTTTGAATCCCGCTTCGTCAACGGTGAATCCACGCTCGCGCGCAATCAATGACGTAAGGTCAAAAGGAAACCCAAACGTGTCGTAAAGCTCAAATGCCAGTTCTCCAGTGATGGTTTTGTCTTTAAGTTCTGCCTGGATTGTCTCAATTCTCTTTAATCCCTTATCAAGTGTACGAAGGAACGATGTTTCTTCCTCGAATATCACCTTTCCCACGTAGTCTTTCTGCGCCTCCAATTCCGGAAACACATCCTTGAACTGGTTTGCAAGTACAGGAACGAGCTTGTAAATGAACGGCTCCTTAAAATTCAGGAAAGTAAATCCGTAACGGACCGCTCTTCTCAGAATTCTTCTGATTACATATCCGGCCCCGGTGTTCGAGGGAAGCTGTCCATCGCTGATCGCGAATGACACAGCACGAACATGGTCTGCGATCACACGCATGGCGATGTCGGTCTTTTCTTCCGCCTTGTATTTTATTTTTGCTGCATCGCTGATAAAATCCAGCAACGGAGTGAATACATCGGTGTCGTAGTTTGATGTTTTTCCCTGTATTGCAACGCAAAGGCGTTCGAAGCCCATACCGGTATCAACGTGCTGCGCGGGAAGTTTTTCAAGAGATCCATCCGCCTTCCGATTGAATTCCATGAACACATTGTTCCAGATTTCGATCACCTGGGGATGACCCTGGTTCACCAGTTCCTTGCCGGCAAGTTTTTTCACTTCTTCCTCGGGACGAAGGTCAATGTGGATTTCAGAGCAAGGACCGCAAGGACCCTGATCACCCATTTCCCAAAAGTTGTCTTTCTTATTGCCTTTGAGAATCCTGTCTTCCGCGATCCATTGCTTCCAGAAGTTATATGCGTCCTGGTCGAACGGAAGGTTTTCTTTCTTATCCCCTTCGAAAACAGTAACGTATAAACGGTCCGTTGGCAATTTATATTCCTTGGTAAGGAGTTCCCAGGCCCATGCAATGGCGTCTTTCTTGAAGTAATCTCCAAATGACCAGTTGCCGAGCATCTCGAACATCGTGTGGTGATATGTATCAATACCAACTTCTTCAAGGTCGTTATGCTTTCCGCTTACACGGAGACACTTTTGAGTGTCTGCAATTCGATTGGCTTTGGGTGTGGCGTTTCCGAGAAAGTAGTCCTTGAATTGGACCATCCCTGAATTCGTGAACAAAAGAGTGGGGTCGTTTTTCAGCACCAGGGGGGCTGAAGGAACTATCAAATGCCCCTTTTTTTCGAAAAATTTTAAAAAAGTACGTCTGATCAGGCCAGAATCCATTCCAATTTGGTGTTTAAGCGGCTAAATACTTGATTTTTGCTATATTGCCCGACTATTTTCCAGAAAACTGCCAGGAAAGCAAGCCACAAAAATAAAGCAGTTGATAGAGAATACGCACTCGTAGTGCATTTTTTTAATGGCTTGCAACCCGGTCAAACTAACAACCTGAAGAGAGCAATCATGCGGAACACATTGTATCGATACAATGAGGAAACATGCCAGTACGAACGCATCCGAGTGAAAACTCCCGATGTGCTTTTCTATGCTACGGGTGTTCTGCTCTCCGCCATCGTGATTCTGGCCGCGATGCTCATGTTGCACGACTTTTTCATTGACTCGGAGAAAGAGATTGCGTTGCGAAAAGAAAACAGCGCGCTCGCCAGGAACCAGGCGCTATTAACCGCACAACTCACCGAAATTGATGAGGCACTGGACCAGCTTTCACAAAAAGATGAAGCCCTTCACCTGAAGTTTTTTGGTGCAGCACTCGAAAAACCGTCAACCGAACACAACGGCTTATCCTCTCGTAAGATCCTGCTTGCCGATGCGTCTACGTTCCGATCAACAGTCGCCAAAATTCAGGAGAAATCAGGCGGGCTATTACACCAGTCAGAAATTACCACTTCTTATTTTTCTGACAAGTTATCGATGGACCTCAAGGACGCGGAACGCATCAACGCAATGCCAACCCTACCTCCCATTGCCGACTTGACGGAAGGCAAACTTGTTT
>DASWTP010000036.1:0-9441 GCA_036402075.1 Chryseosolibacter sp.
CGATACCACCCATAGTGTTTGTTGAGGCGCGCGATTCCTCCAATAAAGAAAAATCGGCCATCGTTGAATTTCTGAAGCTTTGTATTGTAAATGAGGTCTTCTATTTCTTTTGCACTGTAGCCTAATGAGACCGTGAGGGCCGCAATGGCTCCCGCAGACGTGCCGCCCACCTTCTTAATATCCGCAATCATATTTTTTTCTTCGAGGAAACTGATGGCGCCTGCATACGCAATACCACGGATGCCTGCGCCTTCAAGAACAAGATTTTCATATTGCTGTGAGGCGCCAGGTCTGTATAGCGCCAAGACAAGAGATACGACAATGAGAGTTTTTTTTATCATAACGGATACCAAAAGAAATTATAATACATAGCTCTTTATCTTTTTCCGAAAATACTATATGTCCGTAAACTTTCTTCTGATGGTTGGGATAAACGCGCCACCATCTGTACCGAATATCGATGAACCATTCTTTTCCAATTGATCTTTTATTAACCTGCACAAACTTCTATCTTAACGACGCGAAAAAAAACCCTTATGCCTTTCCTGTCTTCGAGTTTCCGAAAACCATCCATTTTCCTCCTGACAGTTCTATTTTTGAGCTGCGGCAAGCAAGCCGTTCAAGAACAAAAAACTGGCGACACGACTGCCGTTGAGCCTACCGTTAATGAGTCGGTGGTTGGTGCTGCAACCGAAGAAGATCCTGAGTTGAGTGGCAGCAATCCCGAGTTTATTAAGTTCTATGGCACCGCTGACGATGAATGGAAACGAACGCTTGAGTCGATTCCCGCATTTGACGAGGTGTATCAGGCAATGTCCGAATACACCAAGATCCAGGACAGCCTCGAATCCGAGAGGAAGCTCTGGGGCCAGCAGCTCACGGACCCAAACGATACGTCACTTGTGTTTCCGTATAAGCAGAAAGCTTACCAGGCTATTCTTAACTATAAAACACGAGTGGCGAATGGCCTTCCTGTTAACACGAAAATGCCAACGCTCTTTGACCTGACGCGGATCCCGGAGCCCGGAGACTCATCGCTGCAGGCGCTTCCTGAAGCGGAGCCGTCAAAAATGCTCGCAGCCGGAGATTTCTTTTTCCTCGGAGGCATGCCGTTCCTTAGCAAGCTCGCCCAGCAAGACGACAACAATTTCTTCACCGATGACCAGGGAAATCCCGAGACCCGGTTCGGAATGACATTACAAGATAACGTAGGCTTCCTCTTGAATTCGGTTTCAGCTGCCAGGAAGCCTCCGATCAACATCACCTACGGACCGCCACTTCATACCTACGAGATGGGTGAGATCGAAGTGTATGGCATTGGTTCCCTTGTGCATAACTTCGTGGGACGAGTCCCGGCATTTTTCATCACAGAAGAAGGATTGATTCCAGCAGAGCTCCTCTCCGTACGGCTCAACCTTGGCGCTGCATATGATTGTGGCTCGGGGAGCGCCTATGTGGAGTTCGCGTGTCCAAAATCAATTGAAGAAGGAAAGATCCTGGCGATTTATATTCCATATGGAGCAAATCCCAGGAGCAGCACATTTGCACGGTTAAACGATCATGTATGGACCGCGGACCTCAACAGCGATGGCATCGCTGACTTTGCGTGTGTCACCAATACGTACATGGGGGATATGGGCTATGTAATTGCGGAGGCACTCTGGTATGCGAATATCAACGGCAGCTGGAAGATCGTGGACTGGGCTGAATATCCGGAATGCACCTAACGCATTTGAATGTCGTATATCGATAAACCATGTGAAGCATGAAAGTGTCTTCGGGATATGCAATTGGAGTGCTGGTCAGCTTATTCGTTTTGGTGTTGGTGGGTGCCTTGTCGTTTAATAGCCACTTTCCCGTTCTTGTTTTTGCGGGCGAAAATTCGGTAGGAACATGGATGTCGGGTGTCCTGCTGATCTTTTGTGCCGCGATCTGCTTATCGATCAGCATGACAAAGCGTTGGTACCCGTGGTTACCACTCACCCTTTTCTTTTTTCTTCTCGCGTTTGATGAACGTTTTATGATCCATGAGCGAATCAAAGAATGGATTTTGTTTTCGTCTGTTCGGCCATCGCGCTGGCTGTATGAACTGCCCGTGGTGATCGGTGCAGTGATAGGCGGGATCGTGGCATTGATCGTGTGGCGTCATACCCGCGGGGGAAGCCGGCTTCTTTTGCTTGCAGCCGTTGTGTGTGGACTCGCATCGGTAGCCATTGACATTCTTGCAGCCGGAGTGCTTTTGGAAGAATGCTTCAAACTGCTGGCGGAGTTGCTTGTTGCTTCTTTGTTACTGCGAACCCACAGTCGAGCAACACATTCCTCAAGTTAGGTTGAGACGCGTAGTAAAAGTTGCGCATAGGCCCGTGAGCCTACGCGCATCCATGAGGGCAAACATCGCGTTGAATCTCCCTTAAAATTTTACTTTATTGATTTCCAAGGATGGCCTTGCGGAGTTGTTCATTCTTGAGGAATACTGCTCCCCACGCGAGAATGCCAAGGTATACCGGAAACAGAACGTGCGAAAATAACGGGTTGTCCATGCGCACGTGAGTCGCAATGGCTCCACCCCAATAACCTGTCAATAAAATCGCTCCAATTACGGAAGTACGCGGCAAGGCATAGAGGACAATTGAAATCAAACCGAGGGTTCCAAGGATCGGAAGGTGATGTGTTGAGAACCCAAGTTCTGTTGTGCCCTTTATCACTTCTTCATTCACAATGAATTTGAATACGCTATCCATGAGCATGAAAAGAATTACAAGTCCGCCCATGATGCGTGAAGCCCATACTTTTCCCTTTGATGGTGCGGAAGCGGTTAGTGTTGCATTAAGCGTTGTCATAAAATATAGTTTTAGAGATTGATAATAGATTTGTTTTACACCCGGATTCTTTTGCTGCTCGGGTAGTACAAAGATGTGCGAAAAGGACAGCCTTCAGGCGGTGTAAAAGCGTCATCTTGATTGGGCGAATGCGACAAAATGCAGGTTGATCGATGAACCCGCAGAGCAGCTGCACAGTCACGGAAGGGTTAATCTTGCTTTAGCTGCTTTTCTAGCAAGAACCGGATTGCCTTTTCATTTTTTCTGAGGTCGCGGTAAATCGCGTAAGCATATCCCGATACTGCGAAAAGACATAGGACCGTTTGAAGTAGAATGCTCACGAAAATGCCTTTGGTTTTTATCAGTGAAAAAATGCCGAAGGTGGCCAGTGCTATTCCTGCGAATCCAAGTATGGCGGTGAAATGAATTTTATGCTCTACGACAATCACCGGCTTTCCACTTCGGACAACGTATCTACCATGCACTGAGAGATCAGACGTGGAGTCACTCCCGGTGACGCGAAAGAGCTTGAATCGCTCACCTTTTTCATCGATTTCCCCTACCCAGGGACGCTGGAATCGATCGGTATTTTTTGGGATGGCATTTAGCGGCCCGAAGGTTACAAGGCGCGTGTCAAGTTTCACTTTAAATGCAACTTCCTGAAAAGTTTCCTCCGTGGAGTGTTCGTGCGTCTTAATTGTCATAAGAACTTAAGAATAGATGGTGCGAAACGCTTTGTTGTTCGTTTTTTTAATGACTACGGTGTCACATTGATTGAAACGCGCAAAGGTATTGAGTGCATCATGCAGCTTCTCCATTGTTGATGCTGAAAGTTTTACAGTTTCAAAATGCAGGTTGTTAACAATTAATGTTTGCGACTTTCGGTCGGCTTTCGAATCCATCCGCGCGACAAACGTATCGCCAACGAGGACGGGCAAAGAGAAGTAGCCGTATTTCCGTTTGGCAGCGGGAACGAAGCACTCAATCTGGTAGTCAAAGTTAAAGAAGTCGCGCAGTCGGTGTCGAAACACATTCAATACATCAAAAGGAGAAAGAATGAAGGCATCACCCGCCAGTGTGATCTTTTTGGTCTTGTAAGTCGGCAGCATATAGAGAGGGCCTTTAAGTCCGGTAACAGTAACACGACAAATTTCATTTTGATCCGCCAATCGTTCCAGCTCGGCTTTAATGTTTGTTTTAACATATCGCGCAGTGAAGGCGATCTCTTTGGCATAAGCGATTCCGAATGATTTGAGTGCCTGCATGATCACATACCTTGAAAACTCTTCCGGTGTCGGCATTGTCTGGTCAATATCCGAAGGGATGGTATTCTCCGTAAGGTCATACACTTTCCGGAAGTCCTTCTTGCGTGTAATGGCCAGTCGCCCATCGAGGTGAAGTCTTTCAAGAGCAACTTTGGATGGCCGCCAGTCCCACCACCCCGTGCTCTTTGTCACGCGATCGTTTTCGAAGTCGCTGGCGGTGAGCGGACCTTCGCGAGCAATGCGGTCGAGAACATTTTTCATGAGGTTGATCTCTGACTGTTGCAGGTCCTTCCTGCGGGCAGCGAAACTTTGTTTCACCGGAAGGGAATAGCGGAAATTTCGCATCGGGATATAACCGGTTGCGTATGTCCAGAATTCGAAAATCCGTTTATCCGATTCAAGCTGGCTTATCCACTCAGGCTTATAATCCGGCACACGGCTTGCC
Source organism: Chryseosolibacter sp. (assembly GCA_036402075.1). GTDB lineage: Bacteria > Bacteroidota > Bacteroidia > Cytophagales > Cyclobacteriaceae > Chryseosolibacter. The sequence goes on from DASWTP010000036.1 coordinate 4,530, forward strand.
AGCGTGTGATGATGCGCACGTTCCACAACATAATTTGTGTCAATCTGCACAAAACCGAGATGGTCTATCACTTTATACGCACCCTCAATTCCTTTTCCAAATTGCCCGCGCTTTGATAACCCCGTTGCGTGAAGAATTATTTTTCGGGCGTCTGATGGACTTAAAGTGAGAGGTTTCATGAGTTTTTCTGCCGGCATTAAAATTGAGCACCCAAGATAGTGCATATGCTGACGTTTTGCATTTCTGCTCTATCTTTGTTGCACACCATGGAACAACTTCGAAATTCGCTGACGCTTTACGCCTACAATATTTTAGGATCATATGAGGAAGCAAAGGACGTTGTTCAGGATGTGTATCTGAGAATGGCCCAGGTGCAGCAGGACACGGTTCGCGATCAGAAGAACTACATGATTCGCATGGTCATTAACCTCGCCATCGACCAAAAAAGGAAACAGCAGCGACTTCGCGAAGCTTATCCCGGTCAGTGGTTGCCCGAACCCATCGCCACCGAGAGTCCAGAGTCTTCGCTACATCGCAAGGAAATTCTTTCGTATTCGATCATGGTGTTGCTGGAGAAGCTCGACCCGAAGCAACGCGCTGTTTTTATTCTGAAGGAAGCTTTTGATTATGATCATGATGAAATTGCAAGTGTGCTGGGAATAACGGTAGAGAACTCGAGGAAAATCTTAAGTCGTGCGAAGGAGGAGCTGAAAACGTCCGTTTCGACACAACACAAGGTTCAACGCGAGCTGGTTCTGCAATACATGAACGTGCTGGAGCGCAATGATGTCAAGGCTCTTGAGAAGTTGCTTAACGAACAAATCCTGGTGGTTTCAGATGGTGGCGGAAAAGCGACAGCCTTCATGAACCCGGTGCAGGGCATAAAGTCGGTTGTGGCGCTGTTGCAGGGATTGTTCAAAAAAGCCTACCATCAGGCTGAGAGCAGATTTGGCTGGGTGAACCACCAGCCAGCATTGTTTTACTATCACGAAGGCAAGCTCATGACCGTTCAGATCTTCACTATTGAGAATGAGCAGTTTGCCAACATTTTCTACATCCGCAATCCGGAAAAAATGAATTCGATTAAAAAAGATTAGAATTTCTGTCACGTTTTTTATGGGCTCTTCGTCATGAGTGCAAAAAAAACATTATGGAAAGAATCACCTATCAGGAATTACCATCCGATTTCCTATCTGCACTTTTGAAAGGACAGCACTATGTTGATACCTCCGGCATCGATCATACGCTGTTACACTTAATAAAAATGCGCGTTTCCCAGATCAACAGCTGCGCATATTGTATCGACATGCACCTGAAGGAAGGTCTTGCCGATGGTGAAACGGTACTGCGTTTAATTTCGCTGACTGCATGGCGTGAAACACCATATTACACTCCGAAAGAACAGGCCGTGCTGGCGTTCGCGGAAGTGCTCACAAAGCTTCCGCCTGATGTGCACAGCGACAACATTCACGATGAGCTAGACAAGCATTTTTCAAAGGTTGAAATTGGTCTTCTGACGCTGGCCATCATCCAGATCAATTCGTGGAACCGGATTGTCCGCTCATTTGGATTCGTGCCTGGAAAATACGAGGTGAAGAAGAAGGTGGCGGCTGCATAATTTGCAGGGAAGGTCGGGAAGGGGAGAAACACTCCTCTTCTTCTTATTTTGTCCGAAGGAAAGTAATAGTTTACTTATTCCGGGTTGCGTGGCAATGAGCCTGCGGGATACGCCCAGAAGTTCCGGCAGGCCAACGTGTTGGGTCTATCAAACCAGGTTGGCAAGAAATTTTCCTCGCTTTGGTTGAATCGGTCTTTTACTCCCGATTGAATCAAAACTTTGAATTGTGGGTCGAAAACGCCTCATCTGGTCGCTATTATTTTTCATCGCACTCCTTCTGGCCATTAACCTTTTCATTGTGTTTAACGAGATGGTTTTTGATCGCCAGTATCGGTTTGGCAGGCTTTTTCATTTTGACACGCGCTTAAATATTCCTTTCTTCTTTTCGTTATTTCTGCAACTGGCGAACCTGCTTCTCCTTTTTAACATTGTGCGTTATTGCCGGGCATCTAAATCCCAAACGGTATTTTGGAGGACGCTTTTTCTCGCATTTTTTCTATTCGCTCTTGACGAAGCTTTTTATATCCACCAGCATTTCAAGATGAGCACGTTCGGCACCATTGCAAGTTACGATCGCGCGTCCTGGTCACATTACCTCTGGGTGATCCCGTACTTTTTAGTGTTTGGGTCGTTGATCGCTGTGCTTTTTATTTATTCAACTGCATTGCCGACTCCGCTCAAGCGTAAACTTTTTATAGCGGGATCCCTATTTCTTTTCGGAGCGGTAGCGATGGAGTTTGCCGGGACTTTCTACGCAGTGATCAAGCCTGAAGGCGATATCTATCTTTTGCTGATCAAATCTCTGGAGGCCACCTTGCAGATGGTCGGGTCGGTGATGTTCATGGATACTTTCGCAACACACCTCTACCACAACAAGCTTGAGATTCGATCAAAGGGTTCCTGAAAATAGGTTGAACAATGTTACTCGAAATTTTTACGATTACCTTCAACTTGTAAGCCGCGCTGGTATAGTGTTACACATACACCCTCCCTGTTCTTCACTGAAAAAACAAGCTTTGATCTCATCTCGGGTTTCTCGTGTGAATGAATGTGTGGTCGCCAACATAATTCATGACACAACGCTTTGTCCTGCCGGATGAACTTTGAATTTACCGTCTTCAATAAAGGCCTGGAACTCGAAAGTCTTCTGTTGCCGTCTCCAGAACATATTCACCCAGATACTTCCTGAGGTCTTCGATCGCGATCGCCTTCGTGGTCGTATCCGTTTGGGTTCGCGTTTGCATGAAGACGCTCGAAAGCGGGGTACTCCGGGGTTTTATCCTATGGGTCACAATATTGACACCAATAGCAGGGCGATGATGGCGCTGATGACTTGCATAATTTTCTCTTTTCAGGTAAAGTTTGCCTTCCTGGTGCGAGGCGAAACTAAATGTGACGAAAGCAGGCGAAAATGTGATGGATGTGAAAGCCAAAGGCATCGACATGAGTCCGGAAAACCCGGCTGGCAACTTGTGTAATTTCGCTCTATCTTTATCTGCAATAACCTAACCTCATATGCAGCAATCCATTGCCACAGAACTATTCCTGCCAATTGCCCTGGGCATTATTATGCTTGGCCTGGGGCTGTCACTTACGCTGGATGATTTTAAGCGCGTTGCACGATATCCAAAAGCGGTTACTGTGGCCTTGGTGTGTCAGATGATCCTTCTACCCGCGATTTGCTTTTTGCTGGTAATTGCTTTCAACGTTGAGCCTGCTCTCGCGGTCGGGTTAATGTTATTGGCAGCTTCCCCGGGCGGTGCAACGGCAAACCTGTACAGTCATTTATCGGATGGAGACGTGGCGTTAAATATTTCACTCACCGCGATCAACAGCGTCCTTACGCTATTTACACTTCCGCTCATCGTTAATTTCTCACTAGGGTACTTCATGGATTCAGGTCAATATGTGCCGATGCAGTTTAGTAAGGTTATCGAGGTCTTCGCCATTGTTTTAGTTCCGGTAACACTGGGTATGCTCATCAAAAATAAATTTCAGGCGTTTGCCACACGCATGGAGAAGCCGGTGAAGATTGCATCCGCGTTGATCCTCATCATTATCATTGTTTCGGTTACGCTTCGGGAAAAGCAACTGCTGAGAGATTATTTTGCAGTGCTGGGTTTACCGGTGCTCTTGTTTAATGCACTCAGTTTGGCGTGCGGATATTTTATTCCCCGGTTGCTGAACATTGAGAAGCGTCAGGCAGTAGCTATTGGGATGGAGATCGGCATTCATAACGGCACACTGGCCATTTACATCGCCCTCAGCGTTCTCGCGAACTCCTCGATGTCAGTGCCGCCAGCGATCTACAGTCTGCTGATGTTTTTTACCGCAGCCTTTTTTGGCTACCTGGTGAAACGAAAAAGTGTGAGTCTGCAATCGCGTTAAGCAATGGCTTTTCCTGGAACGGTGTGCGTGTCGAACGTTCTAGTCTGGTTTTTGTTTCGACCTTCTGGAGGCCTTTCTTTTTGTGGCGGGCGCTGAGGGCACGGCCTGCCTTTCTCTTTCGAAGCACACTGCCATAACCACCGTCTCGGAAAGTTGCGCGGGATCCTGTTTCAAAGAAATGTTTACCACAGTGCGATCGCCTGGAACAATCTCTTTTGTCTGTAGCCCGATGAATGAAAATACGAGCATCTGATTACCTGCTGGAATCGTAATTTCGTATTCGCCATCCGCATTGGTGGTAACGCCAATGGAGGTACCCTTCACGATGACATTAACTCCGGGTAGTCCAGTTCCATCCTCGGCACAGGTTACTTTACCAGTGATCGTTTTGTCTTGAATCGTGTTAAATCCAGACAAGAGAAAAACGGTTACGAGTAAAACCCATAATTTTTTCATCGTGTTGAATAATTATTTCTTACGAGATGCGGATCACAAGTCGATTCCATATTTGCTTCACCGATTTTTTTGTTTATTTGAAAAATGTCAGTGGAACGGTATAAAGGTTTTGGCGATGAAGAACTCGTAGACTTGTATAAGAAGTCGGGAGAGCTGGCCATTGTTGGAGAGCTTTACAACCGATATACTTCGCTGACGTATGGCGTGTGCCTGAAATATCTTAAGGACCGGGAGGAGAGCAAGGATGCCGTGATGCAGATATTTGAGAGACTGATCGTGACCCTGAAAGACCACCAGATCAGTCAATTTAAGGGCTGGTTATACGTTACAGCCCGAAATCACTGTTTAATGCAGCTTCGGGCGGGAAAAAATAAAAAATTTGAAGAAATTTCACCCTTTCTTATGGAATCCGGGGAGGATGCGCATCTGCAAGAAGGCCCGGAAATAGAG
>DASWTP010000037.1:0-9273 GCA_036402075.1 Chryseosolibacter sp.
ACCGGAAATCTTCTTCATGCAAGTGCGGAAATTCAAGCCTCAATTTTGCCTTCTGCAGTGCCCACAATTGCTCGGGGTTTTTTATCGATTTCATATGGCCAGATTTAATTCTTTGGAAAATTACTCACAACGATTACCAGGTTTGTTTCGCCAGCAGATCCTCTGCTCCTCATGCCTTCTGCAAATGCGTGCCACTGGTTTCAGGCAAATGATCCAGGTCGAACGTTGGATATCCCTTAAGAGATTCTTTGGACTCATTGAGAATGAAAGCATTCTTGTGCTCCTTCGCGATCGTTAGCGCGTCTGCGGGCACGGCAAGATACTTTTGGTTCATACCCAGGAATCCTCCAGACTCGATGACTATGTAGTCGATACTACCTTTAGAAAGATCGATGATGATGTCTTTGATTTTTCCGAGGTTCTCACCACCAGGATTAAAGATCGTGTCGCCAATAAGTGAAGAAACTGCCAATCGTTTGAGTGAATCTTTCGGCCTGGCAGCTGAATCACCCAGTCCTGTAATGTTGTCTATGTAAAATGCGTTCATATAATATTTTAGTTGTTGTCTGATTTTGTTCTTGCCTTTGATGCTTTCTTAGCTTGTTTATCAGCCTGCTCGCGTGCACGCTGCGCTTTCTTTTCCTGGCGATAAGCAATTTTGGATTCCCTTGCAGCATCATGCGCGTCATTCTCTACGCGCTGCGCCTCCCTGGCCTTTGCCCGTGTTTCCTTTTTGTCGGATTTCAGATCCGACAAGTTATCTGAATTTTTTTGCTGCTGATCTTTAGCAGTCTCCTGCTGATACGCTTTCGCTACGCTGTCAACTTGAATATCGTATCGCTTGTCTTCAGCGGTTGAATCCTGAGCGTTCACCTGATGTATGCCAGCGAAAAATATCACAGGCAAAATCAATGCATACAGTACTACGTTACACTTCATAATTATTTTTCGCTCGCATAGTAGCAAGCCTCATATTGATAACACCCCTGAATGATTTACGTTGCACTTTCTCCAATAATAAAGGCTTTATATTTTATCATAATAACCTTGCAGGTTAAAGGCTCCATTTTCCGATGCCCAATAACGGCATTGAATTACCCAATAAGGGCAAGGAATATCGCACCAGCAGAAATGCGTTGACGTATTAGCGCCTTCCCGTTCCGAAATCAATGAACCTGTTTCACAAGGGTTGCATTACTTTTTTAAGTGAAACGCACTCAAATGCTAGCGGTGCTGAATTTTTATGCAATGGGCATTGTCCGCGCGTGAAGCCACCTTATTGTCAGAACTTATGATAAATTTCTTAAAGCCGTGTGACTTTTTTGGGCCACTGAAAACGTATTCGCAGAATTAAGTTACAGCTTGGAAAGATGGGGCTGAAAGCCATCTTACTTTTTCTCACTTCTTATCTGAGACATTAGTAATCTAATCTCTTTTCGAAGGTCGATCGAAGGTCAAGAAAATTCTCATTGTTTTAATTGGTTTTTTATTCGCTGAAACTAAACAACTTCAAAGCGTCAAATCGTATATTTATAATAAGAATTGCAGTCAAAAAAGGGGTGAGCAAACTGGTGAGTAAGTTGTACACCCGCTTCTAAGATATTGAAATGCAGTAGGGTAAGGGTTGCATTCATTTACCTCCTCCTCTGCGTGGTTCCAATGCTTTGCAATATTGGAACATAATCTACAGCCTTCAAGTACAGAATACTTGAAGGCTTTTTTTATTGGAAACGTAGCGAAGGAAGAAGGTTCGAATACATTCATTTTATGTTACCCTTACGGACAAGTAAGCACCAGGCAAAGTAAACATCATTTCAAGAATTGTCACTGAGGCGAGGGCTCCAAAAGACCCTTTGGGTAATAAATACAAACATTTTGGATTACACACCACACTTGGCTTACGTGCCATATATATGAGCTGAACTATTTTAGATAGATAGGGAAGCATGAAAGTCCCTGGCGAATTAGCAGCTCCCGTTTCAAGCCAACTTGATAATCTTTGAGCGCATTTTGGGGTGTTGCTTGTACCTTCATCCATCATCGACTAAAAATTATATCCGAAATGCAGACCTGGTTCAGGCGTCCATTTTGGCCACTTGTCATCTTGTTCTTTAAAACCCTCGGGCATTTCAGTGAAATAGGGACGGCCAGCAACACCAAGAGATGGTTCTATAAACATCCGATCTTTGAAGAGTTTAACGTGATAGCCAACGCGATACGTGTTGAAGATAACGAAACCATCACCCACCTTAGTACCGTTTTCATTCTTATATGTCTGCCACATAGGGGCTGCATGTACTGCTGCGTAAAGACCCTTCCAGAAATACTTTTGATACGCAAGACCAAAACCATGTTCTCTGATGTATCCAGGAAATTTCTCTTGAGGTGTTCCATATGCTTTATTATAAAATGGATTAATCCCAAGTGGCCACGCATGCTTCCATGTTATTAACTCGAGGGAAATTACATCTCTTCCTGTAACACGATAGCCGAGGTTGAGTTGAGCGAATCCAGGCGGGTTTACTTTATCAAAATTACCCAATAGAAACACGGTGCTGCCAACGAACCATCGTTTATGCGTGCTGTCTGCGGGTGCATATTGTGCTTTGAGGTGGAACGTAGCCGTCAGGATTAAAACAAGAACAATCAATAAAGCTTTCTCTTTCATTTCTTTTTAAGTGAAGTTAGACGATGATGCAAGAAAGGTTGGCGATAGCGTAAACGCCATTCACTTAAGTTAAGAAACGAGTTCCTGTTCGTTTTTTTAAATTCACCAACTGCACAAATCTTGATACGGGCGCTGCCTAGGAATATCGGTGACTTACCTGGGATAGCGGTTGTCTTGCTCTAAGGGACTTCCACCCCTTTGTGCCCGAATGCGAACGAAGTAGCCAAGGGAAGGGTCTCTAAAAAATCTATTTGTGAACGGAAGAATCCCGGTACTGAAATTTGATTCGTAAAATAGTATCAGAAAATATCCTAAAAGTTAAATCCAAAATGTAGCCCGGGTTGAATAAAGTAGTTAGGCCATTTGCTTTCTACTGATTTAAAGGATCGTGGCACGTTAGTTCTGACAGGCCAATAACTGCATCCAATAGCAGGTTCAAAGAAGAACCGGTTTTTAAAAAACTTCAGCTGGTAACCCAAATGGAAGTTCAGATATAATGTGTATCCATTTCCAATCTTTTTATCATCCTCGTCCAGATATTTTTCAAAAGCATTCAAGGCATAAACCGATGTATAAACTCCTTTCCACCAAAATCGTTGATACCCTAATGTAGGAGCAAGAATCCGGGCATGTCCAGGATAGTTTAACCCCGGTGCATCAAATGAGGGTCCGAAAGGGATGCCAATTGGCCAGGAATAAATTGATCGTTTAAATTCAAACGAAACAACATCTTTAGATGTAATCCTATATCCAACATTCAATTGTATATACTCGGGGTTATTCACTTTATCGAAATTGCCTAGCATCAGGAGTGAACTCCCAACGTACCACCTTTTGTAATTCGTGTCTCGTTGGTCAGATTGTGCATTTACCTGGGGACTGCTTGCCAACAGAACGGCAAGCCCAATGCATAAAATTTGCTTTTGCATCTCTTCTCTTTATTTGAAACGATGCTTCAAAGATAGACGGGCGAGCTGCCGTCACTCGTTCACTTAAGTTAAGTAATGGATTTAGCCCTTTTTTTCAAGAATTCGTGCCCGGAGCCTGCTTAATGATTGAGGTTTGATACCTAAATAGCTCGCGAGTTGGTGTTGTGGGACACGCTGAATAAGGTCCGGCCTTTTTTGTAATAAATTCAGGTATCGTTGCTCAGGTGAAGAAGTTTTAAACTCGTCAAAGTCGAGTTGTTGTTTAGCCAACAATTCCTCAGACAACATTCGGCACATGGTTTCGAACTTTGGGAACTTTGTATTTATTTCCGACTCCATGTCAGCAGTTGATATGAGAAGAATGCTGTCTTCAACACAGCTGATGAAATAATCAGAGGGGGCGTTATCGCGAACACGATGCGGTGTCAGCGCGTCTAGTTCTGTGTAGAACGCGGTTGTTTTTTCTTCTCCGTCAATGATGTAATAAACCCGTATACAGCCTTTCAAAACAAAATAGCTCTCTTGCGATTTCTGGCCTTCTTTAAGTAAAATCGTTCCTTTTTTAAATGAGTGGAATATGTCGAGTGAAAGTATTGCGCTCTTTTCCTCGTCCGTGAGGGCAACATATTTTGAGATAAAGTTAAAAAGTATGTCTTGCATTGTTTGCGTTGTTGCAGTCGTCAGTTGCCGTCAACGCGCTAATATACATATAAGGTGCGGCAGTCTAAATTAAATAATTAATCATTCAAAGTCCGCCCGGCACATAGACATGCATACGAAGTGCTGATGCTTATTAAGCCAATGCTACGCCATTGCTTGTCATAATAATGGGTTGAATTGTGTTGTCGCTGTTGTAAAATAACCGATCAACACATACCGATCTCCGATGGCTTCCTCCGTGTGGCAATGCGCCATTGTGGTAGAAGAAATAGCTCTTGCCTTCGAAGTCAACGATACACGGTCTGTTGGTTTCGCAATTATAGGCGACTTCGTTTAGAATGCCCTTGAATTGCCAGGGGCCGTGAATACTTCTGCTCATGGCATAGCCAACTTTTTCCGGCATTCCGTGTCCATACGAAAGGTAATACCAATCATTTCGTTTATGTATATGAGAGCCCTCCTGGAATTCCGGGAGCTTCACCTCTTTGATTTTACCGTCAATGGCTAACAGGTCGCTGCTCAGCTTTGCATAGAAGCACCGCTGATTACCCCAAAAGATATACGCGCTGCCATCATTGTCCAGTATTACACTTGGGTCAAGATTGGCTTTCGAATTATCGAATATAGGCAGCATGTCGCTTGAGATCAAAGCTTGTCCAATAGCATCTGTGAAGCCACCTGTCGGAGATGTTGAGATGGCAACTCCAATGGCTGTGCCTTCTATCGTTTTATGATTTACCGAAACAAACCAATAAAAAAAATCATTGCGCTGAATAATCTTGCTGGCGAAGGCGCCACCTTTGGACCACGTGAAGTCCACCGCTTTTAAAGGGCTGGAATACTCATGCCAGGTGATCAGGTCCTCCGAAGAAAAGCATAACCACTCATTCATTACATATTCGTTACTGCCTGTTGCAGCTTCATCATGGCCGGTATATAAATAGACTTTGCCGTTGTATACCAGTGCCGTGGGATCAGCTGTGTATTTGTGTCTTATGATTGGATTGCCATGATGCGTTGCCATGACTGTCACATTTTAAATTCGTGCTGCTCTTTTCCTTGAACGCGAAAACCTCTCAATGCTCGCTGTTAATTTTCAGGATGCCGATAAAGCTGCTGATCGGGAAATCAGGCAGCTTGCATCGGAAGGGCTACGGTTAACAGAATCGTGCCGACACAGGTGCTAATAATTAACCGCGTAGTTTATGGCGATCTCGCCCTTTGTAAAGCAGGTTGAATTGAGGCATTTCAATCGGATTGTTCCTTCTCTCTCATTAAAAAGTGAAATGCCATCCCCTAATACAACGGGGTAAAGGATGATCCAAAATTCGTCAATCAAATTTAGCTTTATTAGTTCGCGGCAAACTGATGGACTGCCGAAAAGCAGAATGTCTTTCCCGTTTTTGCTTTTGATGTGATTAATATGGTCCTGGACATTCTCCGACAGAATTGTGAGTTTATCATTTGTCTTTCTCTTTAGCGTGTGTGACAGAACGATCTTTTCAGCGCTATTGTACCATTGAGAATAGGTGGACTCACTTGCCGGGACATTTGGGCGCTGATGTGCCGTTGGCCAATAACTGTCCAGCATTTCGAAAGACACCCGGCCAGCCAAAAGTGTGTCAGCTTCGGCTGTGAGGCTGCAAACAAAATCAAGGTTCTCCGGACTCTGCACCAATTCATCAAATGCACCAGTCTTATCTGCCACAAATCCATCGAGCGAAGTGTGGACTACCGCTTTGACTTTTCTCATTGTACTGTTTTATTTTATAGCAGGAACAGATGCCTGAATTTTGCACATCTGGCACCTGTCTCTCACGTATTCTTTTGAACTTTATCTAATATTTACTTTAGACTGAAAAAGAATTTTCTCAGCTCACCAGCAAACGCCTCCGGCACCTCGAGGGCAGCAAAATGACCACCTTCTTGCATCTTCGTGAAGCTTACAACGTTCACAAACCGGTTCGCCCATTCTTTTGGAAATTGTGCCTCCCTCGGGAAGACGGCAACGCCAGCAGGAACATTTGTCTTTTTTAATGGTGCTGATCCGCTCCATTGTGCCATTGCATCTTCCTTATACATTCTCATGGAAGTAGCAACGGTTTGCGTGAACCAGTAGATACAGATGTTCGTCAACATTTGATCTTTCCCTCCAAACGCGGCCTCAACATTGTCGGGTGGTGTGCCAGCCGTGCCGAAGCTGATAATCCATGCGGCCAAACCAACAGGAGAATCATTTAGCGCATAGGCCAATGACTGTGGCTTTGTTGCTTGTACCATGGCGTAGGCACCTTCACTGTACCACCATTGCTGCACAAACTGAGCAAACTGTTTTTCCTCTTCACTCATGGTGTTGGGATCTTCCTGCCCCATCGGATAACCCACATCCGTAAAGTGAACTCCAGCCACGGCATCAGGATACTTGGATGCCAGCGCTTTTGTAACGCTCATCCCTACGTCACCACCGGCAGCGTAAAATTTTGGGTAACCGAGATTTTCGGTCATCAGCTTCTTCCACAAGTCGGCAACAGCTTCGCTTGTCAATGCTTTTTTTTCAGAGAATCCAAAGCCGGGAATGGATGGGATCACCAGGTCAAAGCTTTGTTCACCAGTAGTAAGCAGGGGAATAATTTTATGGAACCGATAATAGCTGTCGGGCCAGCCGTGAGTGAGGATGAGTGGCTTGCTGTTTTTATTATTTCCCTTGATGTATTGAAAGTGGATCTTGATACCATCTACTGTGGCGATGTACTGCGGATATTTGTTGAGTTCGGCTTCATGGCTTCTCCAGTCGTAATGGGTTGTCCAATAACTAACCAGTTTCTTCAAGTACGCTTCGCTGGTACCAAAATTCCATTCCGACCCCTCTGCTTCACCTGGCCAGCGCGTGTTTTGCAAGCGTGCCTTCAATTCATTAATGTCGGATTGAGAAATATTGACCTTAAATTCTGTGACGTTTTTCATTGGGCTTGTCCTTAAATTTTGTGAGTAAGAGATTGTTAAACTGCCAACAAGTGTAAGCAGCATCGCTGTAGTGTATTTGAGTGTCATTGTTTTGGTGGAAAGGGTTAATCGCATGGGACGTGGGTGCATTTGAATTCACCAAAAAAAAGTAAATGTTCAAAAGAAGTATAGAACAAATCCGACATCCTTACGCAGTCAAAACAGAGCCGCTTTCGGTTACGAGTTCATGCTTTGTAATTAAAGACAGCGGTGTCGCGCCTGAGAACTTTTTGAAGTCTCGGTTCAGGTGCGATTGATCTGCATAACCCAATTCATAGGCAAGACCAGAGAGTGATTGGTAGTCGCCCTGCTGAATCCTGGAATAGGCCATTTCAAAACGGGTCACTCTTTTATAATAGGAAGGAGTAAACCCGATGAACTGTAAAAACTTCCGCTCAAACTGGCGCTCACTTATTCCGTACTGGTCCAGAACACGTCCATAATGAGTTCGGGGACAGAGGTGTATAAAATTGGCGACACGCCTGTCGACAGCCTTTATCATGCTAAGCTTTTGCAGCAAGTACTTTTCGAGAACTGATATGCGTGTGTTTGTCTGTCGCGCCTCGATAATTTTTTCGATGACTTCCTTAGGAAAGAAATGCTGTAAATCTAAAACCGAATCGACCGTCTCATAACCATCTATTCCAAATAATGCTTTGACACCATGGGGGAACAACGAAATGGCTACATGCGAGTAGGTGGGTTCCATTTGAAAATGTGCAGGCTTTGAGGTAATCCCTTTCAGACTGGCCGCGGGAATGCTGCGATAGTAATCGCTGTGAAGTGCATTTTTACCATCCAGGCATTGAATGACGATACGTGGATACCGGTCGGCCATTACCTGGAGGTTTAACATCAAATTACCGCCTGCTTCAATATCCAATGCCCAGTAATACCTTACATACGCTTTCAGGGCCGGGTGCGGTTGATAATGTTTTGTTAACGCTGCGATAACTTTGATTTTTACGGTTTACGATCAGTCAACGATTTCCAGATTTTATTTATACACACCTAACGAAGAATCTCGCATTGAGGTTTGCAGCAGATCGGGCATCAGGTCTGATTTAAAGACGAACCTTCCAGGATGCCAGTTTAATGCACTGCAATCACTTCTATCTCGAGTAGCCATGCTTCGTCATAAATATCTGCGATGATAACGGTAAGGGCAGGGGAATGTTCACCCAGCACTTCCTGGCGAACACTATAATTTTGCTCGCGATACTTTCGATCTGCCAAATAGGTAGTCACTTTCACTATGTCTGTCAATTTCATATCACATGCATCCAATTGTTCTTTGATGTTATTCCACACGGTTCTGCACTGTTCCTGGAAATTTGCAGGAACTCCATGATTGTTGTCATTAACCGGAATTTGTCCGCTGACGAAAACCAACCGTCTGGGATTTGTCACCTCGCATGCTTGTGCATAGGAGGTCGAGGCCGGGTCAATCCATTTCACCTTTGTGGGCCTGCAGCTTAAAGCGCATGTAACCAATAGGCTAAGCGTGAACGCCCTGAGGAAAATGCCGTATTGATGATTCATTCTTTTTATTCTAGTGTTTAGTAATTCTTCTCAGCGCTTGCATGTCAATCCACATGATATCGCATTGGCTGCTGAAGAAAAAGTACTTTCCATCCGGACTGAAGTATGGACAATACTCATAGCTCTTTGTGTTAATCTCCGCACCAAGATTTTGTGCAGCATTCCATGAGCGTTTGTCATCCACAGTAGAGAAATACAGGTCGGCTTCGCCAAATCCATCCTCGCGGTTTTCAGATTTGAAGACGATGAGACGTTCGTCCGGGGAGATGCAAGGATCGTGTTCGGATTGAGGCGAATTTATCTTTGACCCGAGGTTTTCCGGATTCGTATAAGCCCCATTCACGTAATGACTCACGTAAATGTCTTCTTGTCCATAACCTCCTGGCCGTGAAGAGCCAAAATAAAGGTTTCCATTGGCACAGAAGGAAACATAGTATTCTGAACTGTCGGAATTTACAGCACCGAAATTTG
>DASWTP010000038.1:0-22060 GCA_036402075.1 Chryseosolibacter sp.
TGTTGCAAGTGCAATGCGCAGAAGGAAGAAGGGATCGTTAACTTCCGGAAGGTCTGGAAAAAAGGTAACGAGTCGGAAGCAGGCAATAGCGATAGGCCTCTCTGAAGCGCGTAAAAAAGGTGCGAAGGTGCCACCTAAGAAAACAGGTAGAAAGACAGCACGAAAAACCGGACGACCTGCCAGCAAGAGAGCTGCAACACCGCGAAAGAGGACGGCCTCGCGCTCGCGAAAGTGATTCAGGCCCGGTTGAAATGAAAAAGTCCCTGGTCGGAGTTTTTCTTTCCCTGAATCATGTCGCGAATGATTTCGGCTGCAATTAAGCTGAAGATTACACCATTGCCGCCAAAGCCGAGGGCGTAATAACAATTCCGTTTGCCTGGATACTTGCCGATGAAGGGTAGGCCATCGTCACTCTTTATAAACGTTCCGGCCCAACTGAACTCGGGAATGAAATCCGTGGACGGGAACAGCTTTTTGAAATCTCGTGTGAGCAATTTTGTTTTAAGGGAGATTGACTTGTCGCGCCTTGTTGGGTTTAAGAATAAATCATCGCGGCCACCCACGATCACCCGGCCTTCCTCCGTGCAGCGCATATACAGATAGGGATCTGCAGTATTCCACATGAGGGTTTGCTGCAAAGGAAGAGAATTACAGTCGGCAAACGACTCACTAATGGTAGCGTAAGTCGAGCGAAGTTTAATGCGACCTGGCTTCATCGTCTCGATTGCCTCATACCCGGTGGCATAGACAACAGCTCGTGCCTTTATTTTTATCCGGTCTGAAGTAGTGATCTCAAGATGTCCCCGCTTTTGGACAACGGTCTTTATTTCGGTACGATCGTAGACTCTTGCGTTTTTCCGAATCGCGTATTGAAGCAGGCCATGGGTGAGGAGATAAGCATCAGCGAACGCTGCATTTGACGAGAGGATCCCACCAAACGTTTTTATTGAAAACATTCCTTCAAGTTGAAGGGCATCCAGGTACTGAACGTCCAATCCGATGCTTTGCCTTTTCTCGCACTCGCGTTTTAAGCGGTCCGTGTCTTTTTTTGCAACACCAAAGTAAAGGCTGTTGGTGTGTCTGAATCCTGCGAAACCGATCGTTGAACTTATTGCTTCCAATTTGGTAACCGCTTCATTGGCTAGCGTATATGCGCGAATTGCTTCTTGTTCACCGCGAGTTGCAATCAGGTCGTTCAGTGAGACATCGATTTCATACTGCAGCAGCGATGTGCTTGCTGCCGTACTGCCCAGCCCAATGGTTCGTTTATCGAGCACAACACAATCAATTCCAGCCTCTGTGAGGAAAAATGCGTTGAGCGCTCCGGAAATGCCACCACCTACGATTGCTACTTCTGTGTTTATGTCCGACTCGAGCTTGGGATAGTGGAACGGAAGCCCGTATCGAATAAGGGAATACGGAAATCCTGAGCTAAGTTTCATGTT
Organism: Chryseosolibacter sp.; assembly: GCA_036402075.1. Classification (GTDB taxonomy): domain Bacteria; phylum Bacteroidota; class Bacteroidia; order Cytophagales; family Cyclobacteriaceae; genus Chryseosolibacter. The sequence continues at coordinate 1,446 of DASWTP010000038.1, forward strand.
TGTTTATGTGGAAAAATGTGCGCACCGGCTTATCCCAGCAAAAGAAAAACCATAGGCTGTTGGGTCGGCTGCGCGGGCAAGAAAATTGACCATTATTTTGCTTAACCTGAATACTATGGTTCTTCGAGATGGAGCAAGAAAAAGTTTATGGCAGGAGACGACAACCGGTTTTTTGCCTGCAATAGAGAAAGAGCAGCAGCAGTATGATGTAATTATTGCTGGCGGAGGGATAACTGGATTGACGCTAGGGACTGTGCTGCAGCGCGAGGGAAAAAGATGCCTGATCCTCGAAGCGCAAACGCTGGGATTCGGTACGACTGGTGGAACAACTGCGCACTTGAACACCGTAATGGATAACCCTTATCCACAGATGATCAAAGACTTCGGGCTTGAGAACTCAAGGCTCGTGGCGACTGCAGCGCGTGAAGCAATCGATCTGGTAAAAGCGAATGTCGAGCGTTATTCAATTGACTGCGGGTTTGAAGAAGTTCCAGGCTACCTTTTTTCGCAAAATGCAACCCAGACGAAGGAACTTGAAGACATCGCTGAGGCCTGCAGGCAAGTTGGCGTTGCCTGTGAGTTTGTGCAAGAGCTTCCTGTTTCTATACCATTTGAAAAAGTGTTGAAATTTGAGAGACAAGCAAAGTTTCATCCGCTGCGCTATGTGCTGAAGCTTGCGCAGGTGTTTGAAAAGGAGGGCGGGTCGATCATCGAAAGTTGTCGCGTGCTGGGATCTTCAAAAGGTGACAGGGACCTGGTAAATGTGGAAACCTCCACCGGTACGTTCACTGCGAAGCATTTAGTCTTTGCTACGCACATCCCGATCGGTGTGAACCTTATCCACTTCCGTTGTTCACCTTACCGGAGCTATGCCATGGCGGTGAAGCTGGAAGACGAAGCGTATCCGGAAAGTTTGATCTACGACATGTATGATCCATATCATTACTACCGCACACAGAACATTGACGGTGTAAATTATTTGATCGTGGGAGGAGACGATCATCGAACCGGGGAGGAGCCGAATACAAATGGATGTTTTCTCAAGCTTGAAAGTCACGTGCGTTCACACTTTAACGTATCAAGTGTAGTGGCGCAATGGTCGTCTCAATACTTCGAGCCTGCAGATGGATTGCCTTACATCGGTCACTTGCCGGGAAACCCGGAGAACGTGCTGGTGGCAACAGGATACGGAGGCAACGGAATGACCTACAGTCATGTGGCTGCAATCACCTTGAGCAGCATGATTCTGAACCGGCACAGCGATTATGTAAAGCTGTTCAGCCCTTCGCGTCTGAAACCGGTGGCTGGCTTTACCGAGTTCGTGAAACACAATGCCGATGTGGTGAAACAGTTCGTGGGAGGTTGGCTCGGGATGGACAAACTTGACCAGGCCGCTGAACTCGCGTACAACGATGCCAAAGTCGTGAGGTTTGAGGGCGAGTCCCTTGGTGTTTACAAAGACGGCTCGGGCGTATTGCATGCTGTTAATCCGGCCTGCACGCACGTGAAATGTTCCGTTGCGTGGAATTCTGCGGAAAAATCCTGGGATTGTCCGTGTCACGGTGCACGCTATTCCGTTGACGGTGAGGTTCTAACCGGTCCGGCATCACGCGATCTTGAAAAAGTGGATCTCAGGACGCTGGCTGAAAAAGAATCAAATGAATAATTAACGTTTGCGATCACTACCTTCTTGCATTTGATCACGAATTGAAAGCTTGACACTTGAACCCTGTTTCCACGAGGCAGAGTTCAGGTGTCAAATTTCAACTTTGCAATCCATTTCCCCTTCCTTTTGCGTATCTTAAATTAATCTCTACGACCCAGGCAACCATTTTCACGGTTAGCTTGTATTGGCTAGAAACGCAACCTGTTGGAACCTAGTACCGCACCATTGGAGCACATCCTCAAAGGATGCCGGAAAAATGACCGGTCGAGCCAGAAACTGCTCTATGAAAGGTTCTATGGCTATGCCATGAGCATCTGCCTCCGATATGCTGATAATCGCGATGAAGCTTCCGCAATCCTAAACGATGGTTTTATGAAAATTTTTTCCAGTATCAAGCAGTTTGATCTTGGCAGACCGCTCAAGCCGTGGCTGAGAAAAATAATGGTGAATACTGCCATCAACCATTACAAAGAAAAGCAACGCCAGATCCATGCTGAGGAAATGGACCAAGCTGAGAAGGAGAGTGAAGTCGAAAATATTATTTCAGGAATTTCATACCAGGAAATCATTGAAATGCTGCAAAAGCTTCCACCGGCATACCGCACGGTGTTCAACCTCTACGCCATCGAAGGATACAAGCACGAAGAGATTGCAGCCATGCTTGGCATAACGGTGGGCACATCAAAATCAAACCTCTTTAAGGCGAAAGAGCAACTCAGGAAGATACTTAACGACTTTTTTGAAGCAGACTATGTCGCAAAGAAATGATGATTCAATCGAGCGGTTTTTCAGGAAGGCTGTTGTCCAGCAGGACAAGACCTTCATGGAAAGGGACTGGCAGCGTATGGAGAAAATGCTCGATGCTCAAGCCAGCGCTTCTGCTTCAATCCAGGCCGCGCGGATCAAGGCGGTGCTTAGAGCAACTGCGATCATAGTCATCATCGGTTCTTTGTTTATGATTGGTACGGAAAACCGGTTCGGTAACGAGATTGTCCAAATGCAGGCAGCGGTAGGTACGGTAGGTCCACATGATGAGGTGAAAAAAGAAAATCCAACTGCTGACCTGCATTCTTTGTTACCGTGCGATGAAAAGCCGTCCATCAAAACAACCAGGCCGACCGAGTCCGTGTTGTCTTCGCACGAAGACGTTCACACCACTTTGCAACCTGTTCGAAAGGTATCAACCATTAATCGCATTGTCGCTCTTAAATCAAAGGCAGTCTCCGTACTGGCCCCAGACCAGGAAGTTCTTATGTCTAATCAGAATGACACGGCACCTACATCGGACCATCCTGAAGAGCAATCAAACCAACTTTTGCCTTTAGACGTTTCACCAAGGGCACTTACCCACTTAGCAGATGAAACAGTGATCCAGGAGTTGCCGAAAGATTCACTTGGTGTTGACCAACAAGCGCTGCCGACACCATCAGCGAGCGAAGCGGAAGATAAGAGCGATCGTTCACTGGCCCCACGGTTAGTAGTAACCGGTCTCGTGTCGCCTGACTTTAGCACAACTTCACTGAGCCGGTATTCGCGGCCTTCGGGAGTTTTCGGAATCCTGGTTGGCTACACATTTTTGAAACGCTTTACCCTTGTGTCGGGTGTTACGAAAAGTCTGAAGAAGTACGAAGGATCTGGCAGCGAATATACTCCACCGGAAGGTTATTGGCAGAATCGTACAAATGGAATTATCCCGGACCAGGTTGCCGGAAAATGTGGAATAATCGAGGTCCCCCTTATCGTTCAATATGACCTTGTCCAAAGAAGAAAGAGCAGAATTTTTCTTTCCACGGGTGTTTCGAGCTACTTCATGAGAAGTGAAAATTATCAATACACATTTAACGAGCCGAATCCTGGAGCAGCCAACAGCTGGACCGCGAAAAAACCTACCCGGTATCTTTTTAAAATTGGACATGTGTCGGCAGGTTATGACCGCACCATAGGAAAAGGCCTCAGCATCGGAATTGAACCATTTTTAAAGCTGCCATTTGAAGGAATTGGCTGGACGGATATTAATCTGTACTCCACCGGGGCCTATTTCAATGTGCGTTATACGATTCTAAGAACTCAGCAATAAACATTTGAACCCATGACCGTGAAATTGAAAGAGAAGATTGATTTGTTCGATCCGCCAATCCATCAGAAGAAATTTTTCGAAGATCAATATGCCGTGGTTTCATTTGTGGAGTCAGTTCCATGCATTAAGCTGAAAGTGTCAGGCGTGCCGCACAGCAGCGAACATTTCCAGTTGGTGCAGTCGCGCGTGCTGGAGACAATCCACGCAGAGAAAGAGCACTACTGCCGCTTGCACATGCTTACAGACAATTCGAAAGCCGGGATGGTATTAAATGAGGATATTGATTTCTATAAGCAGGAAATAATTCCGCAAATGGAGAAAGCGGGCATCCGCTATCATGCCATCGTGCTACCGGAGAGTAGCCTTGTTCGACATTTTGTAAATCAAATAAGCCTTTCCACCAAAAAGCTGCATGTTGAATATTTCAATACTGTGAGTGGAGCGTGTAAATGGCTTCGCCACCGGTAATTGCCGCTTCGATTTTTTTGATTAGTTACGGTAAAACCGGCTTTTAGGAACAATCTTTTTACCAGCCGTGACAATTACATTGTCCGAGTTGGTGAATGAAAAAAATTGTTGGTCTGTGCGGATACCTGCTCTGCCTGGTGGTGCCCGCGTTTTCTCAAGTTGACACTTCCTACATCTACAATACTGCGATGCCCTATGGCACGCTTGACCTGCGTCTGGCGAAGTCGGCCACCCGATATTATTATCTGCAGGAAGACGTGACGTTTAGCTTCCGCGAAAGCGCTCCCGGTGTAAAGACGAACACATTCCGAGACATGACCTCGTGGAATTCCGATCCGTATCGCCAGGGAAATCTTCGGGAGAAGAACGGTGCGCAAGACTTGTTTGTGATGAACTATCGCCTGTTGTTTCCGAAAAATTACAATCCTTCGTACGACCCAGGCTATCCGATCATCATTATGTTGCACGGCTATGGGGAACGGGGCAATTGCTGGAACGACAACTGTTACTGGAGCACCACTGGCTGGAACCCAAACACAAATAGCCCGGCTGCGCCTACATCGGAAACACATAATCTCCTCAACAATGATCATAACCTGTTGCATGGTGGTCTGAAACACCTCGATGCTGTAAACCTGGCAGGAAACCGATTGCCGGATGACCCCACCATGCCTGCGAAAGCCTTTCCGGGTTTTGTACTTTTTCCGCAAGCGTTAAATGGTTGGCAGCATACGGCTCGCGTTGAGGACGCCATAAAATTACTTCGCCTCATTATTAAAAAGTATAACATTGACGAGAACCGCGTCTATATTCATGCATTGTCAAATGGCGGTGGAGGCTTGTTTCAAGCGATAAAAAGAGCACCCTGGCTTTTCGCAGCAGCATTGCCGATGTCTGCCGTGAGTAATGGTGGAATTTTCACGGACGGAATGGCCCAGGAAGTAGGGAAGATTCCGATGTGGATTTTTCAGGGTGGGAAAGACAAGAACCCAACACCAAGCCGTACGTACAACACGGTGAAAGGGCTGCGCGAGGCGGGTGCATCCGTGCGCTATTCTTTATACCCTCATCTTGGTCATGGCACCTGGAATACGGCTTATAACGAACCCGATTTTTTTCCGTGGATACTCCAAAAGCGTAAATACAATCCTCATGTTTACTATGGGAATCCCGTGATCTGTAATACCAACGGAGTAGGTGTACGCATCAGTTTTTCAAATGGCTTCTATGCATATCAATGGCAGCTTGATGGCGCGATTATTCCTGGTGCGAATGGGTCGCAATACGTTGCGAACATACCAGGAACATACCGCGGTCGATTCAGTCGTGTGCCGAATCCTACGGAAGCCGACTGGGAGCCCTGGTCTGATGAAATCGTAGTGACGGAGATAAGTCCGGCCAAACCAACAATCTCTGCATTAGGGACAACGCACCTACGGGGACCAGGCCTCGTGAGCACCCTGGCTAACAACACCGTTCAATTGAAATCAGATCAACAAGCTGAGCAGTATCTCTGGTACAAGAATGGCGTTCAAATCGATTTCCCCGGAACGGATGTTAATGATACGCTCCAGGTAGCAACCTTTACAAGTGCTGGCACTGGCGCGAATGGCATTTACACATTGAAGACAAGCTTCTCGTACTGTCCGAGTCCCGCTTCGGATCCGGTCTACCTGTTCTTTAATAATTCGGCTCCACAAAATATGACCTTCAATGCGGCCACCGCTGAATTTAAAGGCGTGACAATGAATAATGGCGTTTTCCTGACGTGGAACGATCTCGTGAGCGCAGAGTCAGGCTATGAGATCTGGCGAAGAAAGTCAGGTGATGCTGAATTCAAATTCGCGGGACGCGCGCCAAAAAATTCAATCTCGTTTTTCGATGGGCCGCTTGAACCTGGTTCCAGCTTTGAGTATAAACTCAGGGCTGTCGGCAACGCGGGAGTTTCAAACTATGTTCCATCAAACGACCTGGCTGTAAATCTCGTTGTAACAACTCCAGCTGATACAGAGAAACCGCAACCACCGCAGGATGTAAAAGTAATCCTTAACACAATCAATAGTTTTACTTTATCGTGGAAGGTGCCGGCAGACAACACCGGTGTCAGGCACTATATCATCTCTTACGGTGGTGCAACTGTCACGACACCGACTGCACAAAATTACTACACGATTTCGAATCTGCCGGCCAACACAGTTTATCCGGTCACGGTAAAAGCAGTGGATCATGCCGGAAATGTTTCGGAAGCATCCAATCAGATCATCGGAAGTACCTATGTGCTCGGACTGTTTTACAAACATAGCACCGGTGGCTGGGAAGACCTGGATGACACAACTTTAGTTGAAACGTGGGTCAACCCTGAGTTTACAGGAACAGTGGCGAATGTTACGTTGGCTCCGCGAACGCAGGAAGATTTCTTCAACTTCATGTTTACAGGATATCTTGATGTGCTTACCGAGGGCCCTTATATTTTTCGCCTGACATCAAATGACGGCAGCAGACTTGTTGTTGACGACTCGCTAGCCATTGAGAATGATGGGGTGCATGGTAACGTAACGAAGTTCAGCGATACACTAATGTTAAGCAAGGGCCCGCATCGCCTTGAACTGCAATATTTTGATTACGCAGGCTCTCAAACACTCACGCTTCAGTACAAAGGACCTGACCTGTCCGTTGGCTACAAGAACATTCCTGATTCGTTGTTCCGCAGTGGGAAATATACTTCGCCTGCAGCACCACCAATTCCATCCACTGTTGTCGCGACCGGTGCCGGGCTGGATCGTATTGACATCTCGTGGGACGCCAATGGTAATACAGTCGAAATTTATCGAAGCGCAGCGGCCGATGGAACATTTGAAATTATTGGCGCAAATGCAAATGGAATTTTTGTTGACTCGGTCGGACTGAATCCAGGCACCACCTATTTTTACAAGCTTCGATCGATTTCTTCCGTGGCCATGTCCGCCTATTCTGCGGTAACAAGTGCTGCAACTGGTGCAGACGCGATTGCTCCTTCGGTTCCCACTGCTTTGACGCTTTCAAACAAGAGTCATACAAATGCAGCCATCACATGGACAGTGTCGACAGACAATGTTAGCGTAAAGCATTACGAGATCTATAGCAATGGTGTGCTGGCGGGAACGACTGAACTTTCCGCGTTCATGATTTCTGGGCTTGATCCGGGCGCAAACTACGCCATCACCGTTGTTGCAGTAGACGCAAGCAACAACAAGTCGACTGCCTCAGCACCGCTTTCGGTGACCACTAACCCTGCTGCAACGTACTATTCACTTCCCAGCGGAAATTTGAATGACCTGAACACCTGGAAGCAATTTCCAAACGGTACAGGGAACTCTCCCTTGGATTTTGCGGAAAACGGGTTAGTGTTCGTTGTCTCCAACAGGGCATCGACCGGGCTTGGCGGGCCATGGGAAATTTCGGGTGGTGCTTCAAAAGTTGTTGTGCCAGCAGGTGTGACCTTGACATTGGATTATCCGCTAACCGGTAAAATCGACCTTGAAGGCAATGCTGCGCTCAATATTAATACTGATGTGACCCCTGCACTGGGTAAGTTGTCGGCAACTTCTGTGGTAACCTTTAATGCAGGAACAACGATACCAGTCAATACGTATGGGCATGTGGTGGTCGGTGGAGCGGGCACAAAGGCGTTTGAAAGTGGAGCGACAACCATCTTAGGAAATTTGACAGTTGGTCCGAATGCTGTCCTTAAAGGAGCTCCCGGCAATGAATCTCAACTTACCATTGGCGGAAACCTCGTGCAGCAAAGCGTAAGTCCGCTTGTGGCCGCTGATAACCGAATTGCCCTGCGCTTCACGGACAACGCAGCGCACACCATCGCCACATCGTCAAATTTATTTTTATATAGTCTCCAGGCGGGCATAAATTCCTCGATCACGGTTTCAGCACCGGTCGCAGTGCGGATTGTTCTTGGCTCGCTCAATGGAGGAGGTCTCTTGTTGCCGTCCTCGAGTTCGCTTAGCGTGCAATCACATTCACTTCAGGTAATCGGTGCAGGAACAATAAACCCTTCAAGTGAAACGGGAACTATTCAAATAGCCTCAGGTGATCTGAAGGTCGCGTCAACCGCGCCAGCAAATTCAAACGTATATTTCGATGCCACAAATCATTCTATTGACTCGTTGGTGGTCGATGTCAGCGGAGGGCAGCTTCATGTGCGCTCACCGCTCACCATAGAAAGTGCCATTTTGATTCGAAGCGGTGCCTTAGATGGCGGAGGATTTGTTACCCTGAAGGCAGACTCAGAAAAATCTGCGGTTCTTGCTGAAATAGGCACAGGCGGAAGTTATACTGGCAACTTGAGAGTTCAGCAGTTTATTCCGTACATACAGGATCAACGAATAGCGTTGGCAAGCTCGGTTGCCGGAGTCACCGTGGCGAACTGGCAATCCTATTTTCCTATCACGGGGCCATTCGCGGGTGCCTCGGGCGGATCATCTGAGCCTTCAATGTTCATATTCAACGGAAGTGCGATGACACCGTATCCTGCAAGCGGAGGCAGCAACTCTGCCCCAATTGAAAAAGGCAAAGGCTATCAGGCAAAAATTGTCAATGCCGGGCCGGTCACGCTTGAGACGAACGGGAATCCTCATCAGGGTTCAATCGCCATTCCCCTGATTGGGAACCAGTCGTCAACTTTCGATGGTGGATGGAACCTGGTCGGAAATCCTTATGCGTCTTCCATCGCCTGGACAGACAGTGCATCAGCCTTCACGAGATCGGGAATAGCAAACACCATCGCTGTGAGAGAAGATAAGATCGTTGAAGGGGTACTTATCGGGCAATACCAATACTACTCAGCAGATCTTGGCAAGGCAACGATTCCATTGGGTCGGGCGTTCTGGGTTCGGGCTATCTCGCCATCGCCTTCGGTGACGATCCACGAAAAAGCGAAGGCTGCGGTCCAGGCATTCGAACCTGCGGGCGAAGTGAGTCACTTACAGATCACGATGAGGCAAGGGCTGAAGCAGGACCATACGTACATTCTTTTTGGTGACCAGTTTACTGACGGACTTGACCCACAATTTGATTTTCCAAAGAAATCAAATGAAGGGCTGTTTAACATCGCGACCTCGATTGGAGGCGCATCGGCCGCCATCAACGCTTTGTCGAAGAGTTTTTGTTCTACCAGCGTTCCATTAATCATGACCAATGCTCCTGTTGGAAACTACAGTCTTCACTTTGATGGTATTTCCTCTCTCTCGGATATTGGACACGTTACACTCACAGATGCATATATCCATACTACAGTCGCGGTAGTTTCTGATTATGCGTTCTCAATCACGAGCGACCCGGCCTCCTCTGCTGCTGACCGTTTTACAATTAAGTTTACGCGGACACAGATAGATGCATCCACACCACAACCATTGGGTCAGCCGGCTTGCAGCAATGCTCCTGCGCTCGTAACGATCTCGAATTCGCAGCCTGGTGTTACATATGCTGTGCTGAACAGTACAGAGGAAGTTGTTAGTGACGCAGTAGAGGGCACGGGTGGCACCATTACGCTGCAGGTTCCGGTGACTCATCTTGTGGCGGGAGACAACACCTTACAGATTAGGGCAGGTTTTGCAGGCTGCAATGCCACTGTGCTTCAATCGCAGGTGATCTTGAATTATACAACAGGTTTCGAGGTGCAAACGCAGGAAGACACTTCAATCTGTTTGGGTGAACAGGCAACACTTACAGCCAGCGGTGTACCGGGGGGCGGTCACTATCGCTGGTACGATAAAGACGGGCTGCTTGTGGCAGGGCAAACCAGTTCCACATTCCAAACGGAACCAGTTAATGGCGAAATCGCCTACCAGGTTTCAGGTGTGTTAAGCAACGGATGTGAAAGCGAAAGGAAAACCATCCGCGTTTACGCAGACACGCTTCAGGCTCCGGAGATTGCTTTGCATCGGGACACGTTGTTTGCGCAGGCAAGTGCAACCTTCCAATGGTTCAGAAACGGAAACGTGGTGCCGGGTGCGACAGAGTCATACCTTGTGCCTGCCCAAACCGGAAACTACACTGTGGTTGCCACGAGCAGCGGATGTAGCAAGGAGTCGGCTCCGTTTGCTTACGTCCTTGATCCGCAGTGTTTGTTGGATACATCAGGGTCGGACGTGAAACTGGAAAACAACGAATGCGGACCCGAAGAGTATATTATTTCCATCACTAATTCGAACGCGGCAGCTTTGTATTCCATTGTTAACGCGAACGATGAGCTGGTTTCGGATTCGAACGAGGGTAACGGACAGACATTGCTTATCCGAGTGGCAAGTTCGTCACTTGATTCAGGCGCCAATCATCTTCGCATCCGTGTGGAGAAGGAGAGCTGTGTGAACCGCACATTAGATGCGGAACTTGATATCAACAACATCGCACCATTGGCGTTGAACGTTCCCGACACGATAAAGACGTGTATCGGTACGACAGCTGCACTGGCAGTGGCCAAGCCAGCGGGAGTCGTTGACTTCCAATGGTTCGATTCTGCTGGTACGATCATCGCTGGGCAGTCCGACTCAATCCTGATAACACCCATGATTTCTCAACCGGTTAATTATTTTGTCAGCGCGCATCACTCCAGTGGATGCTCATCGCCAAAACAAAAGATCTTAGTTACACCTGTTGAAATTTCGCAACCCACTATTTCCCCTGATGGCGAAGTGCTTACAACTGATGCGCAAGAAGCAATCCAGTGGTACTTTGAGGGGGTTGCCATTGAGAACGCGACCGAATCGACTTACCAACCATCCAAATCGGGAACCTATACAGTTAAAACCTCGGTTGGCGATTGCAAGGTTGAATCTCTTCCCTTTACGCACCTCGTTACATCCGTGGCTGATACTAACAGTGAGTTCGGGCTTGATGCATACCCTGTGCCATCGTCTTCGAGAGAGTTTGGAATTCGAGTACAGTCACCAGACGTTTCCGCCATCCTCGTTCACGTGATTGACATGACAGGCCGTATTATCTTCAAACAGTGGTTTGAGCCCAGGGCGCTGGCCACTAAAACTCTTCTACCGGGGCTGACAAATGGAATCTACAGGGTAACTGCCTCACAGGGAGATATGGAAGTTTCAAGGAAAATCGTGATTCAGAATTGATGGCAGAATTGAATAAATAAAAAGGGCTTGGTCTTTGGTTGACCGAGCCCTTTGTGTTAAAGCGGAAGTGTGGGATATGCGAGGTTTTGCCTCAGGCTACTGATTTACCACATTGCCGTTCAGGTCCATCTCGATAACTTTTCCCTTCAGCTTTTTAACCTCGTTCAACTGTGTTGCCTTGTCGCCAACGATCAGGTAAAACATATCCTTTTCGTTCATGTAGGTTTGGATCACATTTCTGAAATCGGCAACCGTCATCGCCATCAGTTGTTTCTGGTCTTCTTCAACAAACTTTTTGGATTTGCCATATTTGGTGACCTCACGAAGCATTCCAAGTTTGGCGCCAAGCGCTTCGTAGGCAAGGGTGTTGCTCTTGAGAACTTTGTTTTTTGTGATTGATACTTCATTCTCAGAAAAATTGGTTCCATAGTCTTTGAGCATCGTTTGAATGATCTCAAGCGATGGGAGCGTGGCGTTGCTTCTCACGCTCGAGCTGACGATAAAGGGTGCAATTGCTTTTGACTTATTGACGAAAGAATATGCACCATAGGTATAGCCTTTTTCAACGCGAAGGGTTTGGAAAAGCTTTCCGCTTGAGCCCCCACCCAGTATCTCATTGGCGAAATCAAGTTTACTGCTGTTCGGGTCCGTGGCAGGAAGCGCCAGTCGGGTTGCGTAGAGAACAGATTGTTTTGCCTCTGGAAAATCAATAAAGTAAACGTTTCCGGCAGGAGCCGATTGAGGCGCTCCATAAGAAGGTCCTTTCACAGGTTTCGCTGCCCAATCTGTGGCAAACGTGGTGATTGCTTTCTCCGCATTGGCTTTCGTGATCGCACCCGCCACATGAAAAGTGGCTCCTGTTGGTGAAATGTAATCCTGGTAAAACTTTTTGAGATCATCGAGCGTGATGCTCGCGGCAGTTTGCAGTGTGCCGGCAACAGGCAAGCCCAGGATGTGACTAGGGCCATACAGCAGTTTATTTATATTCCGTTGAGCGATTGCCGGTGCATTGGCCTCCTGACCTTTGAGATTCGTCTCGAGTGCTTTCTTCAGGCGTTCGTATTCCGCTACGTCCCAGCGAGGCTGAAGCAACATCTCCTTTGCAAGCGCCAGGGTTGGCTCAAAATTTCTTGCCAGGCAGTTACCTGTGAGACGAATTTCTTCGTTGGTACACTGGAAAAATAAAGATGATCCCAACAAACCAATCGCTTCTTCGAGTTCAGCGGGGGTACGTTTCGCTGTTCCCTGGTTCATGAGTTGGGCCATGAGGCTGGCTACACCGGATTTATCGAGGGCATCGTAGGAGTGTCCGCCTGGAATAGTGATGTCAAAGGAGACAAGCGGGATCTCGTTGTTTTCAATTCCCGCTATCGCCATTCCGTTGGCAAGCTTACCTTCCCAGATGGCCGGCATTTTGAAAAGAGGCGTCTCACCGAACGGAGGCTCTGACCGATCGTATTTTGTTTTCGTCTTCTCGATCTGCGCTTCATCACCCCGTGATACGTTTTCGTTCTGTACTCCGGCCACAATTTGTTCAATCCACACAGTAGCTGGTTCCGCTCCATTCACCGCCAGGTTAATTTGTGACTTCGGAACCACGCTTGTCATCACATAGTTTTTTCCTTTTATGTATTGGCTATAGACGCGCATTACGTCATCTTTCGTCACCGCCTGCGTCAGTTGCGCTGCCTTAATGATCCAGGCCGGGTCGCCTTTGAACTCGTTATCCTGGGCCAACGTAAATGCCTTGTTGAGTACAGTGGCAATTCCCTGGTAAAGCCCAGTTTCCTGTTCGGCCTTGATCCGTTGAAGTTCTGTGTCAGTGAAGCCATCTTTTTCGAAGCGGGCAAGTCCTTCTTCGATCGCAGCCTTCACATCATTCAGGTTAGTGCCTGCATTGGCCCTTACACGAAATACAAATTCTCCCGCGATTTCGTTACTTGAGTTTCCGGAGCCTACGGCCGGAGCAAGTTTCTTTTCCTCAACAATTATCTTATACAGCGGGGACTTACGACTTCCGCTTAATAATTCGCCAAGAATATCGAGGGCATACATGTCCTTGTGGTAGTTCTCTACCGTTGGAAAGACCATTCGGAGTTCGGGGAGTTTGGCAAAGTTATCTTCGAATGAAAGTGACTTTATTTTATCGAGCTTAACGCGCATTGGTTTCAATGCACTTACCTCCGGACCTTTCCGGATCTCGGAAAACCAGCGCTCCACTTTCTTCTTCGTCTCTGCAACGTTTATGTCGCCTGCGATCACCAGCGTGGCGTTGTTTGCACCGTAGTACAGGTCATAAAATTCTTTTACATCATCAAGTGTAGCAGCCTGCAAGTCGGGAAGGGAGCCAATTACTGTCCAATTATAAGGATGGTCTTTCGGATAAAGGTTAGTGCGGATGATTTCATCGGTGTAGCCGTAAGGAGCATTGTCAACGCGTTCACGTTTTTCATTCTTCACAACCTGTTTTTCAGCCTCAAGCGCCTCCCTGGTTACGGTGTTAATCATGAATCCAAGGCGATCAGAGTCGATCCATAGAATTTTATCGAACGCGTCCTTTGGAACTACTTCATAATAAATTGTTCCATCCGACCAGGTACCGCCATTGCGTTCGCCACCCCACTCTGGAATGAGTTTTCGGTTAGCGCCTTGCGGTGTGTTTTCCGAATCGTTAAACGACATGTGTTCAAAGAAATGAGCAAACCCAGTCTTGCCTGGTTTCTCACGGTTTGATCCAACGTGCATCACGGTAGCAACTGCCACAATAGGATCAGAATGGTCTTCATGAAGGATAACTTCAAGCCCATTGTTTAAGGTGAACTTTTCGTACGGAAGGCTAAAAGTTGTTTTTCCTTTGGGATTTTGTTGCGCGTAGAGGCCTGCCTGTCCGGTAACAGCAAGGCCCAGAATCAGTAAGGGTAATATTTTTTTCATAATTATGGGTTTCTTCGTAAATGTAAAATTTGTATGAGGATTTTCCACTTGGGAAGTGATAAGCGGAAAGACATTCACAAGATTTAACCTGCTGTGTCGACCATGCATGTGCAACTCGCCAAATTATGGGTACAGCGGTTTTAGAGTTTGATTCCTGCCGTGTAGCCTGGCCAGAGTTGGCTGGAGAGATCAAGAACTTTTCCGGTATTGAGGGCAATGGTGTTGAATGAATATTCTTCTATGCCGTCACGCGTCTCGTAAAGGAAATAATTCAACGATGCTCCCACAAAGAAATACTTTGAACCTTTCCGCCTACCTATTTCAAAATTCAGTTTCGTCACAAGATTAAACGTTTTGTCTAAGGTGCGATTTCGGTTGAGGTGAATGAATTTTATTCCATAATTGATCAACCTTCGTTCATTTAGGGGATCGGTGGGAAGCATTGAATGTTTGTTGTAGAGCATTTTTTGAAATCCGTATCCGAACCCCCAACGTTCTTTCCAGTGGTCATACGCGAAGATGAGTGCATTCTGATTGTAGATCTTATTTAAGTCAGCATATGGCATTCGCGATTGGGTATACGTGCAATTCAGGCAATTTCCCGTGGTATATTCAATAGTAGTGGCGAAGATCTCATTGTGAGAGAGTTGCAATGCAGACCCGAAGGAGCCGATGTTAATCAGTCCCACCGGTGTGCCATTTCTTGAATACTCTTTAGTGCCAAGGCGCTGAAAGAAATTGATCAGTCCGAATTGCTTGCCGCGCAGTTCTCCTCCGAAGTTGATCAATCCGATTTGGGTTCCTTCCATTTCCTTACAGAAATTGATCAGTCCAATCTGCAGGCTTCGGGCTTTCGTTGGAGGCATCGATTTCTTGCCATGCATGCGAAGCGATTTGTTGATCAGTCCGATCTGGGTGCCGGAGAGTTCACCGCTTGTGTAATTGAATAACGTTGAAATCTGGATTCCCGCAATGTAATCCTCGGCAATATTATAGAATCCCGCCAGGTGAAAACCGTGAGACGCTCCACCCGCACTGTTCCCGATCCCGGCAATTTGAAACCCGTGAAAGTCAAACCCGGTTACATTCATTCCACCGGTCAGTTGAATGCCCCTGCTGTTATCCCGTACATAATTGATCAGCCCTGCCAGTTGGATTCCCTTAAAGTTGCATTCGAAGTCATCATGAATCATGGCACGCTCCTCAGATAGTGTAAGGTTGACGAAAGCATTGGCGCCCACCACGTTTCCAATGCCGGCAATCTGTATCCCGGTTGTTTTCTTGAGGTTGACGTTTGAGATCAGCCCAAGCTCCGCATGATGATTTCCGGCCGAAAGACCTCCGAAAATGTTCAGCGAAAACTTGTTATAATACGAGCCGCTCGCGATTCCATTGCTGCTGATGCCGGGTAGCAACGACACTTGAAAGGTGCGCTCGTATTCGCGAAGTTTCTTCACCTGGGAGTGACAACCCGCACTGATGCCAGTCGCGAGCAGAAAGGTTAGCAGGGGTCGGGTCATGATTTTGAATATTGGTCATCAAGCCCACTATTCAACATCAACCTATATACGCTCCGCCTTGACTTATATTGTTTGCAAGTTCATATATTTCAGAAGTTAAATTTTAATTCATGACACTACGACTCACTGTTTTCCTTCTTGCTATCCTGGTCCTTGCCTGCACACCAACAAAAGATCAATCCGAATCACAATCCGAAAAGACGGTTTATAAAATTGCGTTCGGATCCTGTGGAGAACAGCAGAAACCACAGCCCGTACTTGCACGCGTAGTGGAGCAGAAACCTGATGTGTTTGTATACCTGGGGGATAATATTTATAGTGATACATACAGTCTTGATACCTTAAAAAAGAATTACCAGATCCTGGCAGATAAGCCTGAATACAAGAAACTAAAGGCCGAGGTACCAATCCTCGCCACCTGGGATGACCACGATTATGGGTGGAATGACTCGGGAAGGCATTACCCATTGAAGAAGCAATCCAAGGAAGTCTTTCTGAATTTCTTTGGTATAGCCGATGAAACGGTGAAGACACACGAGGGAATTTATCACTCGGTAATGAAAGAAGTCAGCGGTAAGAAGATTCAGTTTATCATGCTTGACTTAAGAACATTCCGCGATAAGCTGCTACCATATAATGGAAATAGAAAGGGCCAAAAAGGATTTGAATACGAGCTTGAGTATTCCCCTTACACTGAGTCCGATTCAACGATGTTGGGTGAAGCACAATGGAAGTGGATAGAGGAGCGGTTAAAACAGCCAGCAGACATTCGGATCATTGGCTCGAGTACACAGTTTGGCATCACCCACAACGGATATGAAGCATGGGCAAACTTTCCGCATGAGCAAAAACGTTTTGTTGACCTGGTTAAAAGCACAAAAGCGAATGGTGTCCTGGTAATTTCCGGTGACGTTCACTATGCGGAGATCTCCAGGCTCAAGGTTGATGGTCTTTATCCGTTGTTTGACATCACGGCCAGCGGCATCACTTCCACCTGGCACTTTGCCGCGCCAAATGAAAATCGTATTGACGGCCCGGTAATGGAGAATCACTTCGGATTGCTGACGCTCAACTTTAACGCAGATCCGGAAGTTAAAATGGAGATCATTGACGCGACCGGAAAGTCACGAATCAGCCGCACGGTTAAATTAAGTGAGCTGGCGTTTTAATATTTGTTCTATTTGCTTGTTCGGACGTGCAGGAAAGTTATACTCGTCATCGCGGCCATTCCGTGATAGCTGTAAAGAAAGAATAGAAGCCAGAATCGTGATGGTGTGAAGTTGCAGGCTTTGAGTGGTCGTTGCGTTCTAGACAGTTTGTGTTGAAAGCCGAACGTGTTTTTTACCGCTATGACGCTGGGAGTGCGATGGTTCGCGATGTATTCGTAGGAACCTTAACGTCCATCATCCTGTGATGAATGTGTGTTTCAGCGGAACCAGCAGCCATCCATGTTACACGGAAGTTCATTCGCATCCATCGCGATACCTCGCGGCCATTGCGCCATAGCAGTGAAAGAGAAAAGAAGTTCAGGGAGTCATGGGTGAAGGTTGCAGGCTTTGAGCGGCCTCTGCTATGTAGTGTCTTGTGAAAAGCCGAACACGTTTTACTTCGCGGGTGACTTTTTTGGTTTGGCATCAAAATTATCCTACGATAGTAAAGCACGAACTATGAAATCTTTACTATCTCTTGTGTTAATCGGCAGCATTACGCTGCTTGTCAATTGTTCTCCGGCAGTGACTTCCACCAATAATAACGATATGGAAGGATGGCATTTTCACATTTGCTCAAATGAGACGCAAGCTTCGCGCATTTGGTTTGAGATGAGTGGCAACGGGGAAAATTCTACGTATGAAAGTCGCGAAGTGAAGTGGCAACGGGGACGAAGCACATTTGTCGTGGTTCCCAAGGAAGTTCGTCATATTGAAGACCTCAATCTATCGATCAGAACCAGCGGTAAGCGCAAGGCCAGGATTTGCGTTCTCTATGGGGAATATGTTGTAAAATCAATTGAAGTTACCGGTACAGAGACCAACAAGCTCAACCGTGACGACAACCGAGATAACTGCCCTTGTTAATTCTCAGCTGACACTTTCAATTAACCTATATAAGCCATAACTTGAGTTAACTTAATTCAGGTTATGGCTACTTTTTTTAACGAAGCAGTGTCGAGACGTCAGTTTGTTGCTGGATCACTTCTCTCGCTTGGGGTGCTGCCCGCCCTAGCGGCACCCACCCGGGTACAAAACGAATTGACTGTTCAACAGCTGATTGATCTGATCCTCAAGGAAATTCCAGGACAAGTGTCGAATACTGTTGATACAATCAAAATCGGTAATGCAAACCAGAAGATCACCGGGGTGGTCGCCAGTATGTTTCCAACAATCGAAGTGATCCGGAAGGCGATCGAGCTCAGCGCAAATTTTCTCATTGTACACGAACCGAGCTTTTACAATCACCTGGATGATACAGGTTGGCTCGAGCAGGATGAAGTTTTCCGATTTAAGAAATCGCTGCTCGTGAAAAACCAAATAGCTGTATGGCGGTTCCACGATTATATTCACAGGCACGAGCCGGACGGGGTGCTCGAAGGTGTGATTCAAAAACTTGGCTGGAAAAAGTTTCAGGATCAGTCTAAGCCTTATCTTTTTTCGTTACCAACACAATCACGGTTGCAGACTATCCTCGCTGACGTGAAAACAAAGCTTGCAATACCCAATGTAAGAATTGTCGGAAGTACGGATGATCTGTGTCAGCGCGTACTGTTGCTGCCGGGTGCCTGGGGCGGAAGGAACCAGATGACCCAAATTATGGAGACAAAACCTGACCTGGTAATTTGTGGTGAGGTTGCTGAATGGGAAACCAGCGAATACATCCGTGATGCACGTGCCATGGGCCTGAAGCGCTCACTGGTCGTGCTAGGTCATGCACAAAGTGAGGAGCCAGGGCTTGCGTGGCTTGTAAATTGGCTGCAAGAGAAAGCACCGATGGTCAAAGCTACCCATATCCCTTCGCAAAACCCTTTTACTTTCGCGTAATGAAAATTGAACCCGTAAAAATCCCGATCAGTGACAGTATAGGTTCCGTCTCTGGTGAGTTTGTGATCCCTGAAAAGATGGATGCCTTGTTAGTACTTGCTCATGGCGCGGGCGCTGACATGCATCACAAGTTTATGAAGAGTTTAGCGAAAGGCCTGGCCGAAACAGGTATTGGGACACTGCGTTATAATTTTCCGTTTATGGAGAATAAAAAAGGACGTCCGGATGTACCTGCCGTGGCGGAGAAAACAATCGAGAGCGCGATTGCGCTGGCTCATGAAGCTTTTCCAAAAGTATCATTGTTTGCCGGAGGAAAATCTTTTGGAGGTCGGATGACTTCGAATCTCTTATCAAAGCGGCAGATTGACGTGAAGGGCATCGTGTTCTACGGCTTTCCCCTGCATGCGCCAGGCAAACCGTCCACGGACCGGGCAGCGCATTTGAAAGACGTGAAGGTGCCCATGTTATTTCTCCAGGGAACGCGAGACACACTCGCCAGCCTTGAACTTATTGAGAAGGTTACGTCATCACTTCCTCGAGCTACGCTTGAAATATTTGAAGGTGCGGATCACTCTTTTGCAGCAGGTAAAAAAGATGTTATGAGTGACCTTGTTGCGCGCTCGCGTGCCTGGATTAAGTAAAACACAAAGCATTGGATTCCTGCTGCTTTTGAATTGTCAGCTGCTTCGACTTCTGCTGCTACATTTTCTCTCTGTTGCTTTATCTTTTTTTATGTTCATCAACGGTCGATTCCCTCGTTGATAAGACGCCTCATCACCGCAATTTCGGTAACGATTGTCTACACTGTTATTTTCCAGTTGCGGGGCACGGTATTTTTTAACTCGCTTAAGGGAATAAATGGAATTTCATAGATGGAAAGAGGAGAAGAGGAAAAGAAGAGAACTTCCAATCGTGGATTCGCATCCATGACTCCCGAACAGCAACGTGCAATCGCGAGAAAAGGTGGTGAAGCCGTGAGCAGAAACCGCGAGCATATGGCAGCGATCGGCTCTCGTGGCGGTGAAGCTGTCAGCAAAGATCGTGAACACATGGCTAAGATCGGGAGAAAAGGGGGAGAGAGAGTAAGCCAGGACCGTGAACATATGAAACGTATCGGTCGTAAAGGTGGCGAGCGTGGCCGTGGTAACAATCGAAAGAAAGAAGACCAGGGAGAGCAAACTATGAAAGGTGAATAGTAGAACACTTAGTCAAACACTAAATACTAACTAAATAGTCATGGAAGGAAGAGGAGAGAATGGAATGAAGCGTACTGCCAACCGTGGATTTGCGTCTATGGACAGAGAGCAGCAACGGGCTATTGCGAGAAAGGGTGGACTAGCTGTCAGTCAGAATCGTCAGCACATGGCCGAGATCGGCCGCAAAGGCGGAGAGAGCAGTGGTGAGAGCAGGAGCCGTAGAAATACAGCCAATGCTGACCAGGGAATGAATCGCGAGATGACGCGCGAGCAAAATGTGAACAGTTCTGCAGAAACTGTTCAGGGAGAATAATCTATCTTGCTCAATAATATTAAGAGGTTTTACCGCGCTTTGTCAATCGAAAGATTATCAAGGTACCGGTGGAACCTCTTATCTTTTTCACTTATTGAAAGCATCGAGAAATTCTTTCTTTTTGTTGGATGATACCTCGAGCTCCTTTTCATTCTTCATTGTAACATATCCGCCTTTACCTTTTGAGTATCGGATGACAAATTCTGGATTGATCACATACGACCGATGAATGCGAATAAAGCCAAACGAATTTAGAATTTCCTCAAAATATTTCAGGGT
>DASWTP010000039.1:0-3624 GCA_036402075.1 Chryseosolibacter sp.
CACCGACAACGAACAACGATTTCTTACGATTACGCCTCAGGCGAAACGGTAGACGTCAGCTCTTCGGCAGATGCGCTTAGCTTCAACGTTATGCCGGCCACCGAAGCGAAATCATACACGTATTCACTGCAGCACGCAACCTTTTCAGCCGGTGCGCTCTACCTCTTGAAAGGCACGCGACTGTCGCATAAAATTGGCGGAGGTGTATTCTATATGGCAGGTAATACAGTTTGGTCGGAAGACCCGACTCGCGCGACCAGAACTCAGTTCGCGGGATACCAGTTGCTCTACCGGATAGAGTACGGAATCACGGCACGCACAAACTTTTACATCCAACCGGTATTCCGGCATTCGCTGTTTTCGAACGGTGTAAATGCCGAGGCGTTTAGCGTAAAGCCCTATTGGGCCGGGCTTAGTTTTGGCGTTGCGTATAAGTTCTAAACAAATGGTACCACGATGAACGATTAAAGAATCTTAGTAACTTGGCATTCAATCCAAGAAAGGATACCCGATGAATGCCAAACAACTACTGGCGGAGCACATTCAAAAAATCACCACGCTGACCGATGACCAGGCCTCGTACTTGTATTCTCATTTTAAATCACTGGAATTTAAGAAAGGTCAGGTGCTGATTGGGCAGGGCGATGAAGTAAACTGTGAGTATTTTGTCTTGTCTGGCTGTCTTAAATCATTTTTCATAAATGCTGAGATGAAGATGTTCATCCTCCAGTTTGCCATGCCCACGTGGTGGACATCGGACTACAACGCGCTTTATAATCATACAAAAGCGACCATCAGTGTAGACTGCGTGACAGACGCAAAAGTGCTTGCGCTCAGCAATGAGGATCGCGAAAAAGTCTGCAAAGAAATACACGAAGTTGAACATTTTTTCCGCTGGCGAACCAACAAGGGTTTTGTAGCCGTTCAAAAACGCTTGTTGTCATTTATGAACAACAATGTGAAATACCGCTATGAAGAACTCTTGCAGCAATATCCAGAGCTGTACAACCTGGTGCCGAAGAACCTGATTGCGGCCTATCTTGGTGTGTCCAGAGAAACTCTGAGCAGGCTCTATCAGCCATAAGTGATCTAGATCACATAATCGGCCATCTGACTCCAAATGTGATCCAGGTCACGCCACCTCGGGATCATTTCCACGTTAGTTTGTGTAACAATAAAACACAACTACAATGGAAAAACAAAAATTTAAAATCCTTCCGACTGAAAGCAAGATCGAATGGATCGGAAGCAAAGTAACGGGCTCGCACAACGGCACCATTGCAATCAAGGGCGGTGAACTTCTATTTGCGAATGATCAGCTCACTGGCGGCACTGTGATTGCAGACACTACGCGAATCACAATCCTTGACATCACCGATCCGGGCACAAACGCACAGTTTGCCGGCCATCTTGCCTCTGATGATTTCTTCTCTTCCCAGAAGTATCCAGAGGCCGCGTTGGAGATTACTGCTGTGAATAAGAACGAGGTGGTTGCAAACCTGACTATTAAGGGAATTACTAACCCCTTACGTTTCGAGGTTGAAATCAGTCGCACCTTTGATATCGTGACCGCCCGAGCCAAAGCAGTGATTGACCGCACAGCGTATGACATGAAGTTCCGGTCTGGCAACTTTTTTACAAACCTGGGCGACACC
The DNA here is from genome assembly GCA_036402075.1 of Chryseosolibacter sp. GTDB lineage: Bacteria > Bacteroidota > Bacteroidia > Cytophagales > Cyclobacteriaceae > Chryseosolibacter. Next base: position 1,656 of record DASWTP010000039.1, read on the forward strand.
TTGATCTACAACGACTTTGAACTATACGTGACGCTTTCAGCGAAGGCAGTGAATGAATCAGTTTCGGTAGCCGCTTAAAAAAATTCAACCATGCCTTACGTAAAGATCGAACTCACGAAAGAAGGTGTCACCAGGCATCAGAAGCAGTCACTCATCAAACGCGTGACCGATGTGATCACAGAAACGCTTAATAAAGATCCCCAACTGACACATGTTGTGATCCACGAGGTTGAACTGGATGATTGGGGAGTTGGCGGTGAACAAGTATCGGAGCTGCGGGCAAAAGGAATCACTGCAGAAAGAAAACACTAAGTAAAGCTTAGGATTAAATCACGTACATACAATCCATGAAAACGCAAGACACTACAGCAATCGCGAACGCCCTGGAGGTATATTACTTCCAGGGAATCTATAAGGGTGACCTCGCTGCCCTTGCAAAAATTTTAAATCCCGGCACGTTGCTTTTTGGCGATGTGAGGGGCACACCCTATGCAAAGTCGCTTCCAGAATACCTCGAAGGCGTAAAAAACCGACAGAGTCCTGAGACCTCGGGGAAACCATTCAAGGGAACAATTCACTCCATCCGCGTGATAAATTCTATTGCAGTGGCCGAAGTTAACGTGAAAATGTACGATTTTAACTACGATGAATTCCTGTCATTCCATAAGATTGACGGGCAGTGGAGAATTGTAAACAAGATGATCACACACGTAGAGAACTAAACGAAAAAAAGTATGTGGAATGAATCACGTGCGGCAAAATTACTCCGCGCTCAATATCCAATCCTGCAAGGACCATTCGGAGGGAATCTCTCCTCTGCCAGGCTGGTAACAACAGTCTCAAACGCGGGCGGAGTTGGGGGTTATGGGGCCTATACGCTAAGTCCCCATGAAATTGAAGCCATCGATCGGGAAATAAAAAGTGGAACAGACAAACCATACAATTTGAACTTATGGGTATCTGACAGCGATGCCATCAATGGAACAATCTCAGACGAACAATTTGCTAAAACCCAAGCAGCGTTCAAGCCTTTCTTTGATGAATTAGGAATTCCTGTCCCTTCAAAACCCGCCCCGTTCAAGTCGCGGTTTGAAAACCAGGTTGACGTTATTCTTCATCAAAGGCCACCCGTTTTCAGCTTCGTTTTCGGAATTCCCTCAGCAGATATTCTTGAGCAGTGTCACCGATCAGGGATTATCACCGTTGGTGCCGCTACGACTGTGGACGAAGCGGTTGCGCTCGAGGCTGCGGGTGTGGATCTGATCATCGCCTCAGGCTTCGAGAGTGGCGGGCATCGTCCATCGTTCTTGCGCTCACCGGAATCTTCGCTGACTGGCACCTTCGTGCTAGTGCAACTCATCCGGGAGAAGGTAAAGGTTCCAGTCATCGCAGCCGGGGGAATTGCTGATGCGAAGGGGATTGCAGCAGCATTCGCACTTGGTGCGGACGGGGTTCAAATCGGAACGGCTTTCCTGGCGTGTGACGAATCGAACGCCACAGACGTTCACCGCCAGATGTTGTTTTCGAGCGCAGCCCGGCATACCACGTTGTCGCGGGCTTTCACAGGGCGGCTGGGGCGCGGCATCATGACCAGAATGGCGCAAAATTTCCTCGGGCGTGAGAGCGACCTTCTTCCTTTTCCATTGCAGTCGCAATTTTTTGCCCCACTGAGAGCTGCTGCTATCGAACAACAGAAGTGGGACATGATCCTGTTCTGGGGCGGGCAGATTTCACCCATTCTCAAACACAAAAAGGCGGACGAATTGATGAGGAGCCTGATCGTTGAAACAACAGTAATACTGAAGTAGCTTCTATTTTCCGTCAACTACCAATGTTACCATGCCGCGTGCCGGAACGGTAACTTTAATGCCGTTGGCAACGAGAGCGGATCTCGGTTTTATCGTGGCGTATCCGGATGGTCCGCCCGCAATTGAGGCCGTACCCTGGCCGTTGACAGTGACTTTCCGGG
>DASWTP010000040.1:0-11935 GCA_036402075.1 Chryseosolibacter sp.
TGAAAATGTTAGGATTCAGCGACTTGCAGTACGCTTGAAACTGCTATTTTTGCGCCCAGTTTAAAATAAAGGAAATATGGCTGGTAACAGAACTTTCACCATGGTAAAGCCCGATGCTGTTGGTGCAAATAACACGGGTGCGATTACAAAAATGATTGAAGAAGCGGGTTTCCGTATTGTGGCAATGAAAAAGACACAATTGACGAAGGAGCGTGCCGGACAATTCTATGCAATCCATAAAGAGCGTCCATTCTTTAATGACTTGTGCACCTACATGTCGTCTGGCCCGATTGTACCGATGATTCTTGAGAAGGCGAATGCAGTGGAAGATTTCAGAAAGTTGATCGGTGCGACTGATCCAAAGAAAGCTGAGCCCGGCACAATTCGAAACTTGTTTGCGAAGTCGATTGAAGCGAACGCAATTCACGGTTCCGATAGCGATGCCAACGCAGAGATAGAAGGAAGTTTCTTCTTCGCGGGCACAGAGAGATTCTAATACCGTTCGCTGGCGCTCACGAATACATTTACCGCAGAGGCGTGGAGAGCGCGAAGGAATCGCAAAGAATTTTTGTCACCAGTTCGGAGTGCATAAGATATACTTAGCGATTTCTTAGCGTTCTTAGCGGCTTGGCGATAAAACCGTTGAGTGGTTAGTCAAATAGCCCACGGGTTCTTGCCGGGGGTACAATTTTTAGATGCTTATAGGCAAGTTCGGTTGTTTCCCTTCCACGGGACGTGCGCTTCAGATAGCCTTCCTGAATTAAAAACGGCTCATACACTTCCTCGATGGTCTCGGCTTCTTCGCCAACTGCAGTTGCGATAGTGGTTAATCCAACAGGACCACCCTTGAATTTTTCAATGATCGTAGTGAGAATACGATTGTCCATCTCATCCAAACCATTTTCATCAACATCGAGAGCCTTTAATGCAATTTGTGCGATAGCCATGTTGATGACACCATTTCCTTTAATCTGTGCAAAGTCACGTGTACGTCTCAGTAAATTGTTTGCTATACGCGGTGTTCCACGGCTCCTTCTGGCGATTTCAAAAGCCGCGTCTTCTTCGATTGGCGTATTTAGGATCGAGGCTGAACGTTTAACAATACTCGTCAAAAGTTTTGCGTCATAGTATTCGAGTCTGGCGTTGATTCCGAATCGTGCGCGTAGGGGAGACGTTAGCAAGCCTGCCCGGGTTGTGGCGCCTATCAGCGTAAACGGGTTTAGCCCAATCTGGACGGAGCGCGCATTCGGTCCTGAGTCGAGCATGATGTCGATGCGAAAATCTTCCATCGCAGAATACAGATACTCTTCCACAACAGGGTTGAGCCTGTGAATCTCATCGATGAAAAGCACATCGTTCGACTCAAGGTTAGTTAAGAGGCCGGCCAGGTCGCTTGGTTTGTCTAACACCGGACCAGACGTTATTTTTATATTTGACTGAAGCTCGTTGGCGATGATATGTGAAAGCGTTGTCTTTCCAAGACCCGGAGGTCCGTGAAGAAGAACGTGATCCAGCGGTTCGCTACGCTGCTTCGCTGCCTGAACGAAAACTTTGATATTATCGACTACCTTTTGCTGGCCGGTGAAATCGCTGAAGGAAAGCGGGCGCAACGCTTTTTCGAACTCCTTTTCGGTAGCACTCAGGCCTTCTCCATCACCTTGCAAATAGTCTTCGCGCATAGTAAATCTTGAAGAAGCAAATTACACATTCGCTTTAAAAATCCCTGATTTTCTTTTTACAACATTGTTGCAAGAAGGCCGATTTGGCCTACCTTTACTTCATGCTTCGTGTGAAGAAAATCCTCCTCCTTTCCATGCTTTTTCTGTTGGCAGCGCCACTTGTTTTTGCACAAGTTCAAGTCAATGAGCCAATTCGCATTGAAGGACGAACAATGGGAACAACGTATTCGGTTGTCTATTTCGATTCGCAGTCGCGCAACCTCAAGTCTTCGATCGATTCTCTGTTGGTGCAAGTCAATCGTGGCATCAATACCTATGACCGAATGTCCGTAGTGTCGACTTTCAATGCCAGCGCGGAGGGAGTGGGATCCGATTCAGACCATTTCCTTCAGACACTCAAAAAAAGTCTTGCCGTGGCCGCTGCATCCGAAGGTCATTTTGATCCAACAGTGATGCCCCTCGTTAATCTCTGGGGATTTGGCCCTGACAAGAATTTACAACCATCACAACGGAAGATCGATTCGATCAGACATTTTGTTGGTTATCACCATATCTCTATGCGTCACAATAGGGTATCGAAGGATCATCCGAACGCGCAGGTTGATTTCGGTGGCATCGGCCAGGGCTATGGCGTGGATGTCATTGCAAATTTTTTGATTCAAAAGAAGATCAGTGATTATCTCGTTGAACTCGGTGGTGAGGGCTTCGCTTCAGGTAAAAACATTCAGACAAATGCTCCTTGGAAGGTCGGCATTGTTGATCCAATGAGTGACAAAGATGATCAGCATCTTCTCGGATATATTACAATTGAAAATGGTGCGTTCACCACATCGGGCAATTATTTTAATTATCGCATTATCGATGGAAAGAAATATGGTCACACGATCAGTCCATTTACTGGCTTTCCTATACAACAAGATTTAATCAGTGTTTCCATTTTTGCGGATGATTGCGCCACGGCAGATGCATGGGCGACAGCGTGCATGGTTGCCGGGAAAGAAAAGTCGATCGGTTTTCTCAAAGCAAATCCATCCCTTGCTGCAATTTTTTTTTCCATGCATGGTGGCAAGCTTGAAATTTTTGTTTCCGACAACATTAAAGACAACGTTTTTCTAGAACAGACTCATGACAATTAAGCTCTTAGTTCTTTTTTTAACACCATTACTTTCGGGTTTAGCGATTTACCTCGTTCCGAAGTCAAAGGGAACGAATTATAAGTTGTTGCTTGTTTTTGCCGGCTCTTACCTCTTTGCGATTACTGTCATTCATATTCTTCCTGAACTATACTCGCAGAATACAGGACTTGAACTGATCGGTCTGTTTGTGCTCGCTGGATTCTTTCTCCAACAGTTGCTCGAATATTTTACGTCTGGCATTGAACACGGTCACGTTCATACACATGAGCCACATAGCCACGATGGTCACCATCACGTGCACCATCAACCTCAAACGGATCATCAGAAATCCGTGTCAGCACTGATACTTTTATTTGCGCTTTGCGTGCACGCTTTTTTGGAAGGCAGCATCCTTGCGCAGCCTGCAGATAGCGAATCCGTTTACGACATGAACGCAATTTTGCTGGGTATAGCGTTGCATCGCGCACCTGCCGCGTTTGCGCTCATGACTGTTTTGGCGGTTCAGCTCCGGTCAAAAAATAAGGCCCTTCCATATTTGCTCGGATTTTCGCTGGCCGCTCCGATTGGGTTGTTGCTCAGTACCTATCTGGCAACGGAAGAGATCATCAGCACAACCTTTCTGATCTATCTGTATGCATTGGTGTGTGGCAATTTCCTTCACATTTCTACCACCATTGTTTTTGAAAGCAGTCCTGAGCACCGGTTTAATGCGCGTAAGCTAGCCGTGGCGTTGTTCGGGGCATTGATTGCTGTAGCCGTGGAATATATTCTCTGACGTCCACTTATCATTGACACGCTTCGTGTTTCGACTTCTGAAACGAAGAAGTATCTTTAGCCAATGGCCGTTACCTTATTTAATCGTCTACGCTCTTTTGCAACACACAAGATTTACAATCTGCCGGTTTTGGTAATGATGCCGCATAGTCGTTGCAATTGCAGGTGCGTAATGTGCGATATCTGGAAAGCTAATCACGAAAAAAAGGAAATCAGTGTCGAGACACTGAAGGCTCATGTTCATTCGTTTAAACAGTTGGGTGTGCGAGAAATTGTTTTCTCTGGTGGCGAGGCGCTGATGCATAGCAATCTTTGGGAATTTGCAGCCGTACTCCGCGCGGAAAAGATCAAGCTTACACTTTTGTCGACTGGGCTACTTCTTGAAAGAAACGCACCGAAGATTGTTGAGTTCCTGGATGGAGTAATTGTTTCGATCGATGGCAGTGAGGAAGTCCACGACCGCATTCGTCAGGTCCCGAACGGATTCAGGAAACTTGCCGAAGGAGTGAGAGCACTCAAGGCGACCGATCGGAAATTTCCCGTCACCGGTCGTTGTGTATTGCAGCGCTACAATTATGCTGATTTTGAAAACATCGTTGCAGGAGCGCGTGCGCTCGGTCTTGATCACGTTTCATTTTTAACTGCTGATGTTTCCTCCTCTGCGTTCAATCGTACAGAGCCATGGTCTACCAATCGCATTTCTGAAATTGCACTTACTGCAACCGAGGCTCAGGAGTTTGCCGACATCGTTGAAAAATCGTTTGAGACGCTTAGAACATATTACCGCGACAAGTTTATTGCTGAAAATCCTGCAAAGATGCGGAAGCTTGTACAATATTATAAAGCGGTCAACGGCATCGCACGCTTTCCGGAACCGGTTTGTAATGCGCCCTGGGTTTCCGCGGTAATCGAGTCAGACGGTAGCGTAATGCCTTGCTTCTTTCATAAACCTTACGGGAATATTTATCAGAACGATTTACGCTCAATCCTCAACTCTCCCTCGGCAGTTCATTTCAGAAAGACATTGAATATGTCGAAGGATGAAACGTGCAAGCGATGTGTGTGTTCGCTTAAGATTGGTGTGCGCGAGATGAATTAACAATCCGTGCAAAGCGATCTGGAGAGTTTGTATGTGTACAATCAACGAGCACTTCTCGATCAGTTGCGCGCAACCAGCTTAAGCCGGAGAGCAGGTTGACCGCAACAAATGGTTACCAAACCATTCACAGGCTTGAATTACTTCGGACGCGAAAGAGGTAATCCTTTTCATCAAAAAAAACATGCTTTTCTTGAAGCAGTTCAAGCTCGAAGGCGTTTTTTTTTGCAATAGCCTTTATCGATTCGATGTCGCATCCTTTCGTCAAAACCATTATGCATTGGGTTGCTTCATTACAGTAGTCGGGAAGTTGGCTAAATAGCGTATGGAAATATTCAAAATGTTCACCGCAATACCAGGCGAAATCTGATTCAGTCACGGGCATTTTTTTATAGTAGGGAGGATTGATGACAATCCAGTCGTAGACGTGCACATTGATCGCGGTAAATAAATCAGAATGCAGCACCGTAATCTCAACGTTATTCAGCGTTGCGTTTGTGGAAGTATTTTCAACTGCAGTAGCACTGATGTCAGAGGCGGTGACGATGGCGCCTTGTTTTGCGGCATAGATGCTGATCAATCCCGTTCCTGAGCCAACTTCCAGAAAAGTTTTGCCCGATAACTTGTGTGTTTTGAGATACGTTAAGAGAAATTTGGTGCTGTAAAAAAATCCTGGGTGAAATACTCCGCTTCGCACAAGCACTTGTATTCCGTTATACTTGAACTGACGATCTTTCCGTAAGTACCAGCGCGCAAACGGAACAAGGATTGTAGAAAATGCATGTTTGATATACCTTCTCATTACTCCATCTTAAAACCTTCGATTTCGGGTTGGCGGTATCGCCAGAGTTTTTGTAATGCTTTGAGTTCGTAGGGCGATGCATAGATTCCTCGACTGTAACGGAGTGATGAAAGTGTTTTCAAAATACTTCGTTTCAACGGAGTCAAACGAAAATCGGAGACTGTCGGATACTGCGCATTCAACACCGTTTCGAAACCTTGTATCTTTTCGACCATTGATGCGGATAGCCATGGCGTTAGCGGATTTTTCCGAAGATCAAAGTTTTGCCACTCCGGGTTCAGCCAGTCTTCCAGCTTCTGTGGAAAGGTGAAGCCTTTGGATGTTACTAGTTCATATAGTTCAGATCCTTCCGTTGGAACGGGGCTGTAGACGTAGATGATGATTTCCGTTTCCGGATTAATGGACTTGATCTCTTTAATGTACGCGATATCTCGATCGATCTGTTCATTTACCTGTGCTGGTGTTGCAGCAGGAAAACCGAGAACAAAAGAATATTCAGGAATGATTCCAAACTTTTTCATCCGTGCAGCGAAGGTTTTCATCTGGGCGGTGGTCTGCGTTCCGCCCTTATCCATTTTTTTCAGGAGCTCATCATTGCTTGTTTCCGCTCCGAAAAAAATCATCTTGCAACCCGCATCGCGCATGATGGCGAGTGATTCATCACTGTATTTGTCGATGGTGTCGATTCGTCCTTCTCCCCACCAGGAAATCTTTTCATTGCTAATAAGTTTGGCAAACTCAACGGTTCGTTTTTCACTTACAAAGAAATTGTTATCATGAAACTCCACCGCATCTGCACCATGATGATCGATCAGGTATTTAATGTCTTTATACACCAGCGTTGCAGATTTTGCTTTCCAGCGTGCATTGTAAAGGGGCACCACAGCACAGAACGAACAAGTAAATGGACAACCCATGCTGGAATGATAGGCTGCGGTTCGTTGTCCTAGGAAGGTTTTACCCAGATATTTTTTTAAAGCGTAAAACGAATTCAGCTTCTCGTATGGCAACGGAGGAAGCGAGTCCTGATCAAGCAGCGGAGCTAATGGTGTTTTATGAATCTGTTCACCAGCCCGATAGATAAGGTTTTCAATGTCTGAAAAAGGGAGAGTGTGCTTGAGCGCATTCAAGAGCAGCGGGAATGCTTTGTCACCAGGGCCATTGATAATAAAATCGACATATCCGGAGGTGATGACTGACTTATACTGGTTCGATGCAAAGTATCCTCCCCAAACAATAGTGATTTCAGGATACGTTTCGCGAATTCTTTTTGAAAATGGAATTGCTTGCCTTAACTGCGGGCCGGGCATAGTTGTGCATCCGAACACCGAGACGTCACCTTTAGCAAGATGCTGTTCGATAGTTTTCCAAGGGTTTGCCTCAAGGTTTCCATCGACAAATACGTACTCATACTTTCCATCAATTGCTGCAGCAACTTGGAGGATAGAGTTTGGAATCCTGTGTTTTGAGTTTGCGCTTCGTGGATTGAACAACAGTATCTTCTTCACCAGGCTAAGGTAATGATTACGACTTTTACAGTTTAGCTGCGATGACACTTAATTCGTACCGGGCGGGAGTTTTTGAAGTCTCGTCCGAATTATTAATTTAGTTGTGCCTTGAACAGCAAGCAGCTCTTGACTCAGTTTCTCTTCGGGTTGACGATACCTCAGCAATACGTGTGTGTGTCACTCGAGACGTTAACACAACCGTTGCGAAGCTTCATCACGGCACACGAAGAGCAACAGTCAAGCTTCATCAACCCGGTTTTCGTTGGTTATAAGCCAGTTGTTTGGGCAACTGCTGAGACGCTAACGTTGCCGCAAGCTGACGAATACTGCCTGCACTTTCACAACGAAGATGTCTTCTTTGATCCGATATCGCTGTGGAAAGGTTTTCCAGCCGATAACCGGTCCGTTGCGAAGATGCAGATTGAAGTGCTTCCGTTAAAATTCGAAGCCTTTCCGGAAGTTAGATTGTTTCAGGGCACGCGCGGGAGTCATTCTTTCATTCATCCACTCCATACGATTGCAAATGCGCTTCGGGAGAAGCTTGTAAAGTCACCCCCGGGAAATGTTGACCTCCCGGGAGACCTTCATGATATGGTCCGGATCGCGTATGCCATACCCCGGATAATCAGCCTGATCTCCGTGACAGATGGCACGCGAATGAATTTGTTTCCCACCGATTTGCATGGCCAGCTGAACAAAGACTACTATATCAGTTCACTGCGTATTGGAGGAAAAGCGCAGCGGCAAGTGCAGCAGTACAAAAAGATTGTTATTTCTCAGATCACCAGCGACCAATTTGAAGAGGTGTACAACCTTGGCAAAAATCATATGAAAGATTTGACCGGAGCCGATTCCTTCAAGCTTTCAACAATGCGGTCCGAGAAATTTCAGATTCCGCTGCCAGCAGGCGTACTTCGATATATGGAGGTTGAAGTGGTTCAGTTTATTGACGTTGGAATCCATCGCATATTTCTCTATAAGGTCGAAAACAGAAAGCAGGTAGCAGAAGGTAACACGTTATCCCATATTCATCAGTACTATGCACAGTGGCGTCAAAGCCATGGAATCTCAACAGAATTTTTTCTGCGAAGGTCATGAAGATTTGCCACGTTTCATTTGCAGTGATTAGGACAGACGATGCCGAACGTTGGCTGACAACCGTTCCATTCTTTACAAGGATACTCTCAGCAATGGCCACGGAACACCAGGTGTTCAGTGTTCATTATAGCAGTCAGGATAAGGATAAGGAGTTCGATCGAGTTCGATATAGATTTTTAAAAGATTCTGTTGGCGAATTGCTCTCGTGTAGTAACGTAATAACACTAGTTGATGCGCTTAGCCCGGACGTGATTATACTTCATGGGTTTCATTCAAGCTGGCGGGCCTGGATCTTTACCACTCGTTTGAAAAATTACCCGATATATATTCAACACCATAGTGAGAGACCATTTCGAGGTGTTAAGTCTTTCTTGCAAAAAAAGGTCGACCGACATGTAAGAGGATACTTTTTCGCTTCGGACGTGATGGCTGATGAATGGGTGCGTACGCGGCTGATTAGAAATCGACAAAAAGTCCATGAAGTTTTTGAAGCAACGTCATCCTTTCCGGGCTCAGACAGAGAGGGTTTGAATACAAAACCGTTCAGCTTTATTTGGGTCGGACGCCTTGATGCCAACAAAGATCCGCTCACGATGATCGATGGATTTGTAGAATTTCTAAAGCATGAACCAGCTGCTGAGTTGTACATGATTTTTAAAACGCAGGAGTTGTTTGCTGATGTTCAAAAACAAATTACAGGGATTGCGAAGAGCATCCACCTGGTTGGCAATGTGCCTCATCACGAAATGCCATCGTGGTATAATAAAGCAAACTTCATCGTCTCTACTTCGCTGTATGAGGTTGGGGCAGTTGCTGTGGTGGAAGCCATGTCCGCAGGGTGCATTCCAATATTAGCCGACATACCTGCGTTGGCAAAAATTACATCTAACGGTCGAGTGGGTTTACTCTATCCATCACAGCAACCTGAGCTGTTAGCCCACGCGTTGCTCCGGGCTTCTAAGCTTAACATAAAAGCCGAACGCCAAAAATTAAATCAGTTTTACGAAGAGCAGCTTTCACCATCAGCGATCGCACGGGAACTGACGGCAGCGATTAATGTTTCTCAAAAAGAGTCATCATCTGTTTGACAGTAACTTCGATGGGGTGAATGTTTATTGGTGTGTAGTCGCTTTCCGTCTGCAGAATTCTTTCTGTAACTGAAATCATTTGCTCTTTCTCATTCACCGTGTGCCAATGTACAATCGGGTCGTTTTCAGCATGGGTGAAGCTAACGACATGACAGCCGTTTGCCAGGGCTTCAAGACACACGGTGCTGTATCCTTCGTATGATGAAGGATGAAGGAGTACCTTGGAGCGATTCATCCACGCCATCAACGTTGGGTGATCGGCCTCGCCTTTTAATTGTATGTTCTTTTCAAGCCCTAAACGTGAAATACGCTGCTTCAGCGAATCTTCTTCCGGTCCATGGCCGAAGAGAACGGCAGAAATAGTCGGATTGTTTTTAGCAAGAACTGCGACAATTTCAATAAAAATGTTGTATTGTTTTAATGGAATAAGAGACCCTGCTCCAATGATATCGATATCTTTTTTCACAGACGGTGCCGCTAAGTCTGTTCCATTAGTGATAACGTGGGATGGATTGATTCGGTGATTTTTGAAGAATTCAGCTTTAAGAAAATCAGACATGGTTACCAATTCGTCTGGATGAGGCTTGATCCATCGTACAAACTTGTTGGAGGCACGTGCATCTTGTCCGGTGATCCAGATTTTGTGCGTGACATGATTTCGGCTGGCGAAAAATTTTCCGATCAGCGCGGTCTCATTACACCAGAAGCTCAAAATGCCCAACGTATTAGTGCCACATATTTTTTTTATGAGCTGGTAACAACGGTACCACAAGGCAATTCTGATAATACCTTTTTTGCTTTTTCCGGACAACGGATAAATATCGATACCATGCCACTTGTATACCGATGCATGATCAGGATAGTGAAGTGTGATGACCTTGATTATTAAGAATGGAAATAGCTTGCTTAACGTGCGAACGAAAAGTTGCTGGGTCGGCAGGCAGGTTGTGTCCGCTTCATCTTTAGGAAAGCCAGGGGTAAGGATGATAAAGGTTTTCGGTTCCATTAGACTTTCTTCACGATGATCCATGGAAATGGCGAGCCGGTTCTGAATTTATTTCTTATCCTTGTCAGCGTTCTTTTTGGATCATAGGGTACCGTGTAGTTGAACGATGAGAGTGCGTCCCACGAATGATGATGATAATGTGTGTTCATCGATGAGTGTTGGGAGTCGAAATATTTGGTCGAGCGAACCTTCGCTTCCAGGACCGACTCCTGATTGTACAGAGGGCTATCCAGTATGTGGACCTCTCCACCATTAGAAAGTTGTTGCTGTAGTTGCAGGAGAAGGCCGCGCAGGTCAGGGAAGTATTGGATGCTGCTCGCAAGAATGATATAATCAAATTTATATCGAGGCTGCAGCGAAAAAACGCTGGACGCGACAAAAGTCAAGTTGGGCTTGTTACTAAACACACGCGCAGCCTGCTTTAACTCAATAGTGTTGATATCAAGCCCAACGACATCGGCTCCAGGAATTTCTGTGAACTGATTACTGAGCCAACCGTTTCCGCAACCAACCTCAAGAATATGTTTTGACGCACCCGTCTTCTTTAAATAGCGGATTAGACGCTCAGACGATTCTTTCCGGATTTTCCATTCCTTGCTGTGCCGATGTGAGGTTGGAAGGTCTGGTAGATTTATGACCATGGCATCATTGAGAAGTCGGCCCTCTTTTTCACGAATTGAGACGTAGGCTGATTCAAATTTATTTGCGTCAAAATTCTTTTGAAAGAATACACTGTCCTTCACTGTGAAGCTTGGATCGGAAATAAGCATTTGTCGGATCATTCCGGTGTATATTGGAACGTCACAATAATGTGGTCGGCCCAGCGATTAAACGGAAAATGATTTCTCACGCGTGAATCAAGCCGATTGAGGAAGTCATTTATCCGCGGTGAGCTCTTCTCGAAGTTCACATTATGCGGCTGGGGTGAAAGTGCTGCGAGTCCTTCAGTTTTCACAAATCTGAAGCGCGAATCGAACGCCTTGCGAATATTTGTCAATGAATGGTAATACGTTTGAAAGTATTCACCTTCCAGATGCGCCAGCACACCCTGCGGTCGGAACCGTCTTAATGCTTTTTTACCGTTTCGAAATATGCTGGCAATTTCCCATGGACAAATTACGGGCATAATAACAAAAGTGATGTAGCTATTGGGCCTTAACAGTGAAGGGAGATAGCGCGTGACAGCAGACAAATCCGAGATGCAGTTCAGGCCTCCGAAGTTTGAGAACACATAATCAAAATCTTTTTCCGATAGCTTATCGAGTTCGACATAGGAAAGCTGCTGAACTGTTAAAGCCTGTCCTTTGGTCATTATCTCAGCTTTCTTTTTCAATTGGTCAATCATACCACTGGAGAGGTCTGTGGCGTGAACACGATGTCCACGCTTCACAAAATGAATTGCATCGATGCCTGTTCCAGCGTTCAGTTCAAGAATTTTGCTTTTTGGCATAAGGTACTGTTCAACGTGGAGATACACCTGCTGGCGCATCCGTTGCAGCACAGGATTACTCAGATCATCTTCATCAAAATGAAGAGATTGTTTTGAGAAAGCACTATTAACAGATGACAGTGTTGATTGCAAACAGGATTACTTCAATTGTAAATCGACAATGAAGTTATCTGACATTCCGGAGAACAACGAACTTTGGCCGAACTTTTTTTCAATGTCATTGAGATTCAGCAACCACTTTCTGCGCAGTTTGAAAAATCTTTCGAGGTAGACTGGAGGCAGGGTGACACCAATTGGT
>DASWTP010000041.1:0-1679 GCA_036402075.1 Chryseosolibacter sp.
CCAGTAGTTGATCTTTCTTCCAATCCCGACAACCCCATCATTGCGAAGTACGGCAGAGCCTTCTCTGCGAATGAAGACTCAGTCGTGTTAATGGCGAAAGAATTTATCAGGCAGCACCGAAAGTATGGCGTTTTAACTTCGCTGAAGCATTTCCCCGGACACGGTAGCTCAAAGAATGACACGCATCTAGGCATCGCAGACGTGACAAATACCTGGGAAGAGCGTGAACTCGCACCTTACCGCGCCCTGATTGATTCGGGTTATGCCGATGCGGTCATGACATCGCACATTGTTAATAAGCAACTTGAACCAGATGGCTATCCGGGAACCTTATCAGACGATATCATTACAGGCATTTTGAGAAATCGCCTGCATTTCAACGGAGTAATCTTTACAGATGATATGCAAATGCACGCCATCACCAAGCACTTTGGTGTCGAGGAGGCTATTAAACTCGCAGTGAAAGCGGGGGTTGATATCATGACGTTCTCAAACAACATAGCCGGAACTGATGTGCGCACCGTTGATATGGTGCATGGGGTGATTCGCAAAATGGTTGACTCAGGAGAAATCAGCACCGCGCGCATCAACGAAAGCTACCAGCGAATTATGCGCATGAAGAAGTTGCTCGCTAACGGAAATGTGCAAGCTGAGCTCTGGCGACAATTGTCGGAAACACAGGCAAAACTTAGCCAGGCGGAAGAACAACTTAAAGCACTGCAGACGCAGCTTGAAAAGCCAAAGAAAAAGAAGAAAAAGAAGAATAAGCAGTAATGACGTTACCTTACAACATTACTGAACCCTCAGCACCGGAACTTCCACTCGTTCTCAGCGTGCCGCATTGTGGCACAGCATTCCCTGATTCTCTGCGGAATGAATATAAGCAAGAGCTAATCGCCAAGCCTGACGATACAGACTGGTTCGTTGACGAGTTGTATGCATTCGCACCATCACTTGGAATGACAGTGATTACCGCTGTCTACAACCGTTGGGTTATCGATTTAAACAGGGATCCGAAAAGCAAACCATTGTACACCGATGGCAGGATCGTTACAGCCCTTTGCCCAACCACCAATTTTTTAGGTACACCAATTTATCGTAACCATCGAACTGAAGTTGATGCAGAGGACGTAGACAATCGCCTGCAAAATATCTATTGGCCATATCATCAAAAATTGCAGGAGTTGATCACCAACAAAAAAATGAAGTTTGGCTTTGTAGTGTTGTGGGACTGTCATTCGATCCGCCAGGAAGTACCCAGTATCCAGTCAGGGAAATTTCCAGATCTGATTTTGGGAGATGTTGATGAGACCTCCGCTTCGCCCCTTTTGATCGAAACCGCGCTACAGTCACTTCAGAAGGGACCTTATACCGTCAACCACAATCATCCATTCAAAGGCGGTTATATCACTAGAGCCTATGGCGATCCAAAGAATAACGTTCACGCGTTGCAGCTTGAGATGACAAAAGTGAACTACATGGACGAAACGGAATCCAACTATCATCCTGCAAAAGCAGCAAAAATGCAGTCCCTGCTCATCACTACGCTTCAGGCGTTGGCAAAAAACATTTCCGCATTGTAAAATCATTCTTTAAATTGAAATCCCTCCAACCTAAGTAACGTATGAGCGAGTCGGCTAAGACAAAATATTTTCGCTTCGAAAATCTCCTCCTGGCTA
>DASWTP010000042.1:0-15980 GCA_036402075.1 Chryseosolibacter sp.
CGGCATTCGCAGTGTTGAGATTAAGGGCACTTCATTACTCCTCAATGGTGAACCGGTAAAGATGGGTGGATGCAATCGCCCCCTCGATCATCCAGATTACGGCTCCCTTGATCCACAACAGGTTTTGCAAGAAGATTTCAATTTGATGAAGCGCGGAAGCATGGAGCTTTCACGACTTAGTCACTATCCGGTTTCGTCTGAACTGCTCGATCTGGCTGACATGCGTGGAATCCTAATCATTGCCGAAGCCGGCAACTGGCAGATGACTCCTGCTCAAATGTCCGATTCATCTATGCGGAGGAAATTTCAAAATCAATTTCGCGAGATGATTGAACGCGACTGGAATCATCCGTCAGTTATTGCCTGGAGTGTGGGTAACGAATATCAATCGCAAACGACTGAAGGAAAAGATTGGACAAAGGATATGTTCCATTTTGCCAAATCGCTCGATCCACAAAGGCTAGTCACTTTTTCCAGCATGATCGTATTTCGGGATTTCATTAAGAGTCCCTCAGATGAAGCTTCTCAGTATGTGGATTTTATAAGCGCTAACATTTATGGCAATCACCGGGAAAACTTGCAGAGAATCCATGCTTTGTATCCCGACAAACCAATATATGTTAGCGAATTTGGTTTGAGAGCCGACCAGGTTACTAGTGAAGTGGAGCGCGTTAGATATTTATCAAACGCAATGGCAGACTTCAGGCAGTGCGAGTATTTGATTGGGGCCTCCATCTGGACGCTTAACGACTACAAAAGCATGTATCCTGGAACTAACGCGAATGGATTCAGACCTTGGGGCCTGGTGGACCAGCAGCGGAAGCCCAGAGACATGTACCATGCGTGGCAGTCCGAACTCGCGCCCGCAACCCTGCAACTGCTACCGGTTACAACGGGTAGGCTACGCTTGGTTGTCACCGCCAGAAAAGATTTTCCAAGCTATACTTTAAGGAATTATACAGTCAGAGTAAACGCCACCAGCTTCGCTGTCGGGATTCTAAAGCCCGGAGAGAGTAAGTCTTTCGAAATAGATGGTGTCAATCCAGATGGCTATGATGTGGAACTAATCAAGCCCGGGGGATTCTTGATTTACAAAAGAATGTTTTCTAAAGATGGAACTGTAACGCAGAAATGAGATGATTAAATCCGGACATGAGTTATCCAGGTCGTTTTTTTATAAAGATATTGAAGTTGATCTGATTGTTGTTGGTGGTGGTCTTTCGGGGACATGCTGTGCGATTACCGCAGCTCGCGAGGGCATGAAGGTAGTACTTGTTCAGGATCGACCTGTTTTAGGAGGAAATGCCTCCAGTGAGGTAAGGCTTTGGGTACTTGGAGCTACTTCACACATGGGTAATAACAATCGGTGGGCGAGGGAGGGCGGTGTCATTGACGAGATCCTGATTGAAAATCAATATCGTAATCCCGAGGGTAACCCTGTGATTTTTGATACAGTTATTCTTGACAAGGTAATTAGTGAAAAGAACATTACCCTGTTATTGAATACCACTGTAGTTCAGGTGAACAAAAAAGACCCTGATACTATTTCTTCGCTTATTGCTTTTTGCAGTCAAAATTCAACACAGTACAACTTAAAGGCGCCATTGTTCTGTGATGCGTCTGGCGATGGGGTTGTGGGATTCCTTTCAGGCGCTGCCTTTCGGATGGGAGCCGAGTCAAAGGACGATTTTGGAGAGCTCTTCGCGCCTACCTCGGAGTATGGAGAACTCCTTGGCCACTCCATTTATTTTTATACGAAAGATGTAGGCAAACCGGTTAACTACATCCCGCCATCCTATGCATTAACCGACATTACGAAGATTCCCCGCTACAAAAAATTTTCAGCAAAAGAGCATGGTTGTCAGTTATGGTGGATCGAGTACGGAGGCAGGCTGGATACCATTCATGATACAGAAACGATCAAATGGGAATTATGGAAAATTGTTTACGGTGTGTGGAACTACATCAAAAATTCCGGCAAATTTCCTGAGTCTAAAAACCTCACGCTTGAATGGGTCGGAACCATTCCTGGGAAACGTGAAAGCAGAAGATTCGAAGGCGACTATATTTTAAAGCAGCAGGATATCGTTGAACAACGCGTGCATCCGGATGCGGTGGCTTTTGGTGGATGGTCAATTGATTTGCATCCAGCAGATGGAGTCTTCAGTGAAAAGCCGGGTTGCAACCAGTGGCATAGCAAGGGTATTTTTCAGATACCTTATCGCTGTTATTACAGTGTCAATATCAAGAATCTATTTCTCGCAGGAAGAATCATCAGTGTAACACACGTAGCATTTGGCTCAACCCGTGTGATGGGCACAAGTGCCTATGGCGCGCAGGCAGTCGGGATGGCTTCAGCTCTTTGCCATGAGCAAAAGCTTTTTCCAAGGGATTTGAATGATCCTAAGTGGATGAAGAACCTGCAGCAACGATTGCTGAAGAGCGGACAACACATCCCTCACCTTACGCTCAATGATCAGAAGAACCTGGCCAATGATGCTTTGATTCAATCGTCAAGTGAGCTGGTGCTTGCGGAACTCCCTGAATTTCGATTAACCAAGCCGCTGAATTTTTCAGTCGCCCAACTGGTGCCGATCGAAAATGGCAGCGTACCAGCTTTCGTCATTCATGCCGAGAGCGAAACGGTAACAGAATTGAATGTTGAATTGCAGCTCAGCGATTCGGTATCGAACTATACACCCGAAAAAACCATCGCGTCAAAGAAGATAGGTATCACAACGGGGCGCAACTGCATACCCCTGAATTTTAATTGCGAGGTAAGCGAAGCTCAATATGTTTTTCTTGTGATCAAGAGAAACCCGTTGGTGAAGTTGCACTACTCAAACCAGCGCATCACCGGCATCCTCTCGGTATTCAATCATATCAATGAAGCCGTTTCAAACTACGGCAGGCAGTCACCACCGGATGACATAGGTGTAGAGGGTTTTGAATTCTTGTGTCCGCAGCGAAGACCCGAGGGTCACAACATCGCGCTGAAAATAGATCCTCCATTGAAGTGCTTTTCGCCACAGAACATAATAAATGGTTTGGCTCGCCCGACTACAAAGCCGAACGCCTGGGTAGCGGATTTTAAAGATCCTGATCCGACACTTATATTGTCATGGAAGAATTCAAAAAACATCAGGCAACTCCATTTTAAATTTGATACCGATTTTGACCATCCCATGGAAAGTGTCTTGATGGGTCACCCAGAGAACGTCATGCCATTTTGCATTCGAAATTACCGGATCTATGACGATGCAAACAACCTGATATTTGAACGCAGGGGCAATTATCAAACCATCAATGTGGTCAGGTTTGAAAAACCTGTAAACACCAGAAGTCTAACGATTAAGGTTGAGCACCCATCCACGGATGTGCCAGCCTGCATTTTTGAAGTTTTATGCTATGAGAATTAGAATACTTCTCCCCTGCGTTGTAATAATTTTTAGCGCAGCAGTTTTTTCGTGTGCGGACCGTTCGACATTATCGAGCGGAGCGATAAGAATTGAATGGCAGAGCAATGATGGTTGGAGCATTAGCAGCATCCAGCTAAAGCAGGACGGACAAACCGAAGAAGTCCAATCTCCATCAGGCGAGTATACGCTGCTGTATAGTGCAACATTGCCTGAGACACCATCGGTAAAAGTACGAATGAATACGGGTGGTATCTTTCCAGAACCCATTTACCACTATCAGAAAGATATGTGGGAAAGGGCAACGAATGGTGTCGCCATGAATACAGCGGGAAACGCTTATCATTTTTACCCGTCTGCATTGACCGCTACTGATAACACAATAGAACTTTCCCACACAACGGAAGTCGCAGACATTAAGAGCACATGGACAACTGATAAAGCTTCTCCAACGGATATAATTGTTGATCAGCTGCTCATCGCAAAACAAGATGGATATTTTTCTTTGGCGTCTCCTGCTTTGATGAACGTTGCGGTTGAGGAGATGGCATGGGCAACAGTGCCGGGTTATTTCCAGGGCAACGAAATCCAGAACGACACAGTTCTTGCTTATGCATATGGCCAGGGCGTTCCGTCCTTTCCAGCACTTTTTCCAGAACGATGTGCGAGCACTTTAGCTTCGATCATTGATACAAAAGACAGTTTGTCGATTGCTGTTATTCCAGAGCCTGGCCTCGGCCGCGATCCCTGGAAAAATGATACGATAACACATGCGGATTGCAATCTTGGGATTTCTCATATGAGTCGTAAAGGGAATTTGTCTCCGACACTTTACTATCCAGTGCTTGGTGAAAAACTTTCAAAATTAGCGGCTGGCGATACGGTGCGGTATCGGTTCAGATATAGTGTTCGGAAGGGGAACTGGTTTGAATCGCTTAATCATGCTGCCAATGGTGTTTATCAATTCGATGACGCGCTCGTGCTGAGAAAGAATAAGCAATCGCTAACCAATCGTATCGAGCAGATGCATTATTATCTGACAGATCCAAAAACATCGCTTTGGAATATTGAGATGTATCAAGGATTGAAGATTGGCGGGCAGTCTTACCTGGGGGGTGTTGTGGGTTCTAACAATGACGCAATGAAGAATGCTGATTACGGAGCGATGTGGATGCTTGCGAAAGCTACCGGAGATCCAAAATTGATTCAGAACGTTCTTCCTTATGCACTGAATTTTAAACTGGTACAGCAACAGGACGAGCCAGGTTTTTTTCAAGGCGCGGCAGTTGGTCAATATTATCTGCGGAAAAGTAAAAAATTTGTGGAAGAGTGGGGAGAATTTGTCGAGCCTGTAAGCCTCACCTACTATACCATGCTGGATGTAGGTAACATCTTGTTGTTTGATTCAACCAATGCAATGCTTAAGCAACGGCTCCGCCTTGGCGCAGACCGGTTGATCGACTGGCAGCAGGAGGATGGTAGCTGGAAAGTTGCATATGATCGCCAAACGAAAAAGCCGTTGTTCGAAGATATTAGAGATCTCCGCCCGACCTTCTACGGGTTGATTGTTGCCTATAAAATGTTGAAGGACGAGAAATATTTGTTGGCAGCAAAAAAGGGAGCGGATTGGATGGTCACGAACGCGGTGGACAGAGGTCATTTCCTGGGAGTATGTGGCGATGCGCGTTATGCGCCCGATTTTGCCACTGGCCAGACTGCACAGGCACTACTTGATTTTTACGAGTTGACGAAAGAGAAAAAGTATTTGGATGCAGCAATCAAGACGGCTCGGATTTACACAACATCTATTTATACGCATCCGGTACCTTCTACAGAGATAAAGCACGTTGAGGGTGTTGAGCGCGAGGACTGGGAAATTGCCCAGGCAGGACTGAGTTTTGAACATGGCGGAATTTTCGGATCAGCGCAGCGCCACGGACCCATCCAGTTAGCGAGCCATGCAGGTTTGTTCATACGTATGTTCGCCCTCACAAAAGATTCATTGTTTCTGACAATGGCAAGGTCGGGTGCAGTTGGTCGCGATGCTTTTGTCGATGATAAAACCAGTGTCGCCTCATACTACTGGCAAGCGATGAACCGCGGTGCGGGCCCATACCCTCATCACGCATGGTGGCAAATAGGCTGGATAACTGACTACCTGATGGCTGAGGCGGAGATGCGCTCAAACACTCAGATCAAGTTTCCGCGTGGATTCGTCACGCCTAAGGTGGGACCGCATCAATCCTACGGTTTCGAACCTGGAAAAGTCTACGGTGTACCTGCAGAGTTTGTCATTCGCCAGGGTCTTATTTTATCTGACAATCCGAACGTGGAAACGATCACCGCTATCAGTGTGGATAAGAAAAAACTTTTTCTAATCTTAATGAACGATGTTCCAGCAAAACAGCAAGTGAGCATTCGTTACGATTTAACCAAAATCGATCCGAGCTACAAGGTCGGAAGCGTACGTGAGTTGACAAGTAAGAAGCTTGTAGGTACCAGTGGAACGCTCAATGCTGCGCTTGATGGTTACGGATTGCAAGTATTTGAAATTTTGATAACAAACTGATTTTATTGAAGGATGGCTCAACTTGATTTTGCGGTGATGGCAGTGTTTGCGCTATTGATTTTTGCAATAGGACTAGCGTTCACAAAAATGGGAAGTAAAAGTGGACAGGCTTTTTTCGAGGCTGGCGGAGAGACGCCCTGGTGGATAAACGGTCTATCATTGTTCATTAGCTACTTCTCAGCCGGAACATTTGTGGTTTGGGGATCGATCGCTTACAAGCACGGTTTTGTTGCCAATATTATTCAGCTGACGATGGCCGCCAGCGGATTAATTGTCGCGCTGTTCATTGCTGCTAAATGGAAACGTACCCGGACTAAAACCGCTGCCGAATATATTGGGATGCGCTTTGGTATACCTGCGAAACATTTTTATACAGGCCTGATTCTTTTGCTAAGCCTTGTCAACACCAGTGCAGTACTGTACCCGGTGGGAAAAATGGTTTACGTGGCAACCCCATTCACCCTAAATCAATGCATCATTGGTATCGGAATTATTATTGTTCTCTATACTGCTGCGGGCGGACTATGGGCAGTGCTGGTAACCGACGTTGTACAGTTCGTTATTCTCATGGCTGCGGTAATCATTGTGATTCCTGCAGCGTTCGCGGAAGTAGGCGGCACTGATCAATTTTTTGAAAAGGCTCCGGCAGATTTCTTTGAGCCTTTTACTTCGGACTATACAGCGGGCTTCATGTTAGCATTTGTCGCCTACCAAACGGTATACATTGGAGGCAACTGGTCCTACGTACAACGTTACACTAGTGTTTCCTCTGAAAGAAATGCTAGAAAAGTAGCTTACTTATTTTGCTTTTTGTATCTGCTTAGTCCATTCATCTGGATGCTTCCGCCCATGATATACCGCGTCATTAATCCTGATCTCCAGGGCCTGGAACCTGAAGGCGCATACATGATGCTCTGTCAAAAGGTGCTGCCTGCAGGCTTGATTGGCCTGGTGCTGTCGGGAATGATATCGGCAACATCAAGCAAGGCGAATACTACAATTAACCTGGCGGCTACTGTATTCGCCCAAGACATTTATCGAACGGTGTTCCGGCCTTCCGCTTCCGAAAAGGAACAGATCTATATCGCAAGGATTTTTACTTTAGTATTTGGTGTCGGGACGATCGCACTGGCGATGTTAGTGCCCTATGCAGGTGGAATTGTTGAAGTGGTGCTGAGTGTTGCTGCGATAGCAGGTGGTGCTTTGTTTGCTCCAATCATCTGGTCTTTGTTTTCATCCCGGCAAACCGCAACTTCTGTCATCACCGCGACAATTTTTTCCCTGGGTGTGAACTTGTTTTTTAAGGTTATCGCACCATCTCTCATTGGTCTGAAATTCAGTCGCACAACTGAGACATTATTGGGTGTTGGGTTGCCATTGGTGATCCTGGGAGTTTTTGAGCTGTATTACTGGATTAAAAAACGGACCGCCTCGGGACATGGAGATCTTTTAAGACACATTTCATTACAACAAGAATTGGCAGCATCTGCGCAGGCGGTTCATGCTGATGCGGTAAATCAGAATGCATTCGGCATTCAAGTAATATCAATGGCGTCAGCGCTCGTAGGATGTGGAATCGTTTCACTTGGTTTTGCTTCCGGTGTAAATACAACCGTTATCATGATTGGCAGTGTCATTGCCGTGCCCGGAATCATTTTCACTTATCGCGCTTTAAGATCCAACCATCTTGTAAGGGCAAAACAAAAAATAAGTCCCGCAGATGAGACCATAGCGGAGACATTTTGAGGGGTGAAGTTTTCACGCGTAATCACGCAGGGCTCCATTCATTGCTGGAATTACATTGAAGTCATTTCAGTCTCCCTTTAGTAAGAAGCTGTGTAAGGTGCGCAACAAACAGTCTTTCTCTTCCCAATTTCTTTAACATGAAACATCTGCATAAAAAGTTTATGAAGTTTTCTTTTTCAAATATTACAATCGTGATGCGAAAGTTTACAGTACTATTGCTGGCAATCTCTTTTCCGTTAAGCGCTCTTCATGGTCAGGCAATATTAAATGATTCGGGCGGCAGATTCAGTAACAAATCAACTGTGGTGGATATTACCTTTTACGGACCATCCATGGTTCGCGTGAATAAATCACCAGTAGGCATAACGTTGCGAAAGCAGAGCCTGAGTGTAGTTAGTGCTCCCATGCCGGTTCCATTCAAATTGCAAAGGAATGGAAATGAGACAAGATTCATTACAGATAGCATTCAGGTGATTGTTGATGAGGAAAAACACCTGGTGAGCTTTCGCGATAAAACCGGAAAATTACTCCTGGCTGAAAAAGCCAGCGCTGTCTTTAAGCTTGTCATTGATGCTGGCGTTCAGAATTATTCACCGGCCCAGACTTTCGGCCTGGATCAGAACGAACTTATTTATGGCTTAGGCCAGCATCAAAATGGCAAAATGTCACAGCGCTTTCAAACAATACAACTTGTTCAGGATAATTTAGAGGATGCCGTGCCTTTTTATCAATCAACCAAGGGTTACGGACTTTTTTGGGACAACTATTCGTCTACAACTTTTCGCGATGACTCCACTGGCTTGACATTCGAGTCGGAGGTGGGGGACTGTGTTGATTATTATTTTATGTTCGGCAAAAATGCGGATGGTGTCATTAAATGTTTTCGAACGCTGACGGGAAAGGTTCCCATGTTTCCGCTTTGGACATATGGCTATTGGCAAAGCAGGGAGCGGTACAAAACCCAGGATGAACTGGTGGAGGTGTTAGACACATATCGTTCTCTTAAAGTGCCGATCGATGGAATCATTCAGGATTGGCAATACTGGGGAAACAACTACTTGTGGAATGCGATGGATTTTTTAAATCCTGGTTTTTATGATCCAAGAAAAATGATAAAGGATGTTCATGACCGAAATGCGCATATAATGATTTCAGTTTGGTCATCTTTTGGGCCACAGACCAAACAGTACGAAATATTGAAGCGTAAAAACTTATTGTTTGATTTTAAAACGTGGCCCCCGTCTGGCGCAGACTCGTGGCCACCGGATTTAAGATATCCTTCAGGTGTGCGGATCTATGATGCGTTTTCCCCCGAGGCAAGACAAGTCTATTGGGACTTTTTAGAAAAAGGACTCGTTGATATTGGTATAGATAGTTGGTGGATGGATTCAACTGAGCCGGACATGATTGATGTAAAGCCCGAGGACCTGGATCAACCAACTTATCTTGGATCATTCAGAAGTGTTCGAAATGCGTATCCGCTAATGTCAGTGGGGGGCGTGGCTGAAAACCTTCGCAGACATCAGAACGATAAGCGGGTTTTTATTTTGACACGTTCTGCGTTCGCTGGGCAGCAACGCTTCGGTGTCAACGTATGGTCGGGTGACGTAATCGCTTCATGGGACGCTTTGAAAAATCAAATAACCGCTGGGTTGAATCTTTCGCTTTGTGGCATCCCGCATTGGAACAGTGATATTGGTGGATTTTTCTTAACAAATTTTCCGAATGCTCTCAGCAACGCTGAATACCGGGAATTGTATGTAAGGTGGTTACAGTTTGGAACATTTTGCCCGATGATGAGGTCGCACGGAACTGGTGCGCCCCGCGAGATCTATCAATTTGGAAAAAAAGGTGAGCCGGTATATAATGCTATCGAGGCGTTTATCAAACTTCGTTATCGCCTTTTGCCTTATATCTATTCTCTTTCATGGGATGTATCGGCAAACCACTCAACGTTCATGCGTGCTCTCATGATGGACTTTCCTAAAGACAGACGAGCGCTTGAAGTTGGTAACCAGTATATGTTTGGTAAGTCTTTTCTGGTTGCTCCTGTAATCGAACCAATGATAAAATGGCACGCGACCACCGCAAAGAAAAAAAAATCTGATAGTGCTTTCACAAAGGTTTATTTGCCAGCGGGCGTTCAGTGGCATAATTTCTGGAGCGGGGAATTGTATAATGGCGGCCAATTTGTTGACCAGGCTTTACAACTCGATCAGATTCCATTATATGTAAAAGCCGGGTCAATCATTGCCATGGGCCCAGATGTTAGTTTTGCTACCGAAAAGAAATGGAACGAACTGAATATCCATATCTACGAAGGCGCTGACGCGGCATTCACTTTATACGAAGACGAAAACGACAATTACAATTATGAAAGTGGTAAATACACGACCATTGAATTTAAATGGGATGATCGAACAAAAACACTATCTATTGGGAGCAGGAATGGTGCTTTTAATGGAATGATCAATAATCGCACGTTTAACATTATTCTTAGGGGTAGAAGAAACAATGTTTCAAATAACGACACATCGAGAACGCAAAGAAGTGTTACATACAACGGCAATCAAATAGAGGTCCCTTTATAGGCGCAGACAAGATAGCAATAGGAAAGAAAAAGGATTCTCTTTATGTCCTCGAATGCTTGCAGTTAAGCTATTAGCTGAAAATGAAAAAGCCCCGAGTTAAGAACCGGGGCTTCTCCTTAAATGCGTCTGGATCCGCTTAGTGTTCTATTGCCAGCCTGTTCATGAGTATGGTATTATCACCCCTCCTTAGTTTCACGATGTAGATGTCATTTTTTAGTCCTCTCAGGTTGACGTTCCAGGTATTTAACCCTTGTTGGGCCTTCAGATTTTTCGAAAGGACTTCTTCTCCATTTCCATTCACCACTACAAGCTGCACGGGCATCGATGCCTCGCTTTCATAACTAACGGTCACTTCATCTTGCGCTGGATTCGGATAGTAAGAGATGCTGCTCTGAGCGCTTTGCATAGCTGTTGTTCCGGCAGCAGACATCGTCATTATTTTGGAAAAGGTGTTATTGTTTTCATTGCTTTCATTGATGCGATTCACTTCATCCATTAAAATACTGACGTTGTATTGCGCATTTGTTCCGGCCGTCCAGGTTGTACCACACCAATCCGCAGTATAAGTTCGAGTCTCATTTACCGCAAGGGAAGCATTCGAACCGATAGAACAAGTGGTCTTGACACCATCAACAAAGAACGCCATGCCGTGAGTCATTCCGGCAGGGGTAGCAGTTTGTCCCTGGTTCTTCACAACTGCACTGAATGTTACTTTGCTGCCCGGCACAGGATTAGCTGGGCTCCAGGTTATGTCGGTTACAACGAAATCCGGTAATGGAACGCGTGTCAGTGCGGCTGAGGGTATCAATTGCTTCGCTACACCCGGCCCTGAATAACTAACTTGAAGAATTTCGGTTGCTGCCTGATCGAAGTACGTAACTTTGATTGCATGCCTGCCAGCCTTAAGGGCTACCACGCCACTCTTCTCAGTGGCAGTATGTACACCATCATTGTTCACAATCTCCTCCTCGCCAATGTAAAGCTTACTGCCATCATCTGAGTTTGTATAAAAAGTATAGACTCCTTCTGACGGCACATTCACATATCCGTTAAACTCGAATGCGTAATTGTCTGCTCGTAGCCTTGGCGTTAGATCAAAGTTTCCAATCGTTCCTGAACTGGTAGAAGTCAAGGTGCTGAAGTTCGGAAGTGACGTCCAGCTCCCTTCGTAGTAATTGTAATATAGTCCACTTACTGCGTTAGCAGGGTTTTCTGGGTATCGGTAGTTTAAGGGTAATACAGCCACCTCCCTTGTGCCGAAATCTATGTACCCGTTGCACTGCATCCATTCTGATCGAGATCCTCCGCATCGTGTGCCGCTCCATACGGCCGTGTTCACCGCCTGGCTTTCTGCCTGATGCACTATTCCACCTATCCTGACATAATCAACCACCATATCTTTGCCAGGACCGTCATTGATATGATAGACTTTGACGTTTGCTGAACTGGCACTTGTGTTGTAGGTATAAGTTGTCCAGCCTGTCGATAGGGTCCATGATTGGACCGGTACATTATCAATTCGCAACTCCATTGTTTCAGCTCCGGAGACACCTCGCGCTGCAATTGTAATAGGTGATCCGTTAAGAATTACCTCGTCAAAAAAACAATTTCCGCCAGTGCTTTCCAATTCCACAACAAGGAAAGGATTGGTTGGTGTGACGGTGGCAGAAAGTTGCGTCCAGGCTGTCGATGTTGAGCTGATGGTCTGTTCACCATCTCCGTTTGTTTTGTCGAAACCTTGCAAGGTAAGCTTTGCCGTCCCTCCGTTCGTAGCCTTTACCCAGGCATGAATTGTGACCGGTACCCCTGGGGTTAGCTTTCCAACAATCTGGCGGATAGTACCTGTTCCATTGATCGCCAAACTGTTGTTGCCAGACTTTTTATCAGTGCTCGTGACGAGTATGTTTGCAGGAGGAGTGGCCGCGTCAGCGCTGTATATCTTCATCCACTCATTGGGATCCAATAAGTCAGTAGGCATTTCGAAGCCCCCGTTTGTTAACGTCTTGTTTCTGTATGCATTCTTCACCGCTTTGAACGCGGGCCTGAAGACAATATCCCAAACCGCACCGCTTTCATCTGCTCTATATAAGATCGCATTATCATAGCCGTAGCGTTTCAGTGCAACATTAAACTGTTCGAACCAACGCGCTTGCCACTCTCGGCCAATAGTGCCATTCGGGCGCCAGTCTGGATTTGTGCCGCACTCACTTATGGCAACGGGTCGCTGAGGAAACTGAGGAAATTCAGCCATGTATTGCCACGGCTTACTGAGTCGGCCATCATCGATCTGCGCACCGTAAGCATGAATACCCAAATAGTCGCAGTATTGCGTTACACCGAGGCTTATCATCGAGCGGAGATAAGAAGTCTCAGGCGACATTGTTGGAGGCGATTCAATTTTAATGTTGGGATCAATTGATCTCGCAATCTCATAAGCCATACGGGTAAATTCCACAGCTTCCGCTGGCGTGATTGAATTACCAATCTGATTTCCATATCCCAGGTCTGGTTCGTTGTCTACGATGTAATACGTGATCTTACCTTTATAGCGCGTCATCACGTTCCTGCAGAAATAATCGAAATTCCTTTTCCATTGCTCCCAGGTCGTGTTGCGATTCGTGTGCGCCCTCGGGGCAACTACGCAATGCATCGAAAACCCTTCAGCAATATATTTGTTGACCACAGCATCCCTGGTGGTCCAGTTAAAAGGCTCGTTTTCATTGAAGCCTCCAACGCCATCCATGCCCATGCGGACTTTATAGATACCAAGATCTTTATCATAATTGATCGTTCGCTGCACAAATTCAGCACCGGTATTAAAACCGGTATTATTAGTGATCCCTATGCTGGGATCGTATTCTTGCGTATAGCCTTTAAGTTGTAAGACTAACGCCAATAGCAGGACGAGTAGAGAACGGTAGCGGCACGTGCTACCGCGGTTTGACTGAGTAAATTTTTCCATACGGTTGATGTTTTGTTTTTTCTACAATGCTGTATGCACGAAAGCTCGTGCAGCACAGGAAAATTGCATCAACGTATGTATAAATGCCTACTCAAAACCGATTCAAAGAGCATTTCAAAACCTTTTCAAAAGTAAGTAACATGCTCCAAAATGCATGAAGGCGTCAGCGGGAGCTTGAAAGGGAATTGAGTGTGTTCGGATCTGGTTCTTCAAAATCCTCATTCACAACCAGGTTTCCTTCGCTGTCGAATAATCGAAGATAATCTACAGCACCAGTTCCCTTGAAAGTGATCGTGGCGGCTTTGATGTTGCCGATATCTTTTTTGTATCCTCGTCCGGTATAAATAAGTTTGTCATCCAGGAAAATCTTAAAGTTGCGATTTTCGATTTGCAAAGTGACGATTCGCCATTCTTTGAAAGGCTGGCCAAAATTGCTCAGGTCTTCCTTTTTCCCATCAAGCTCTACATCACTGACTTTTAAATCGGCCCATACTGTGCAACCTGGTTCAAAAAACTCGATGAAGACTTGTTCGTGCTCGCCAATAAAATTTATATTGATGTCGAAACATGGAATCCCACCATTCTCTTCATTATTCTTCACTCTGATTTTACCTGTAAAAGAATCGCCACTGACGCCAAAATCTTTAACGTTTCTAAAAAACGTCCAGTAAGGTTTATTAATGTCGACACCGTTCTTTTCCAATGAAGCAGGTTTTACATATAAACTTCCATTCTGTACAACTGTCGTATCGATGGTATAAAACGTATCATGCTGAGCAATGGCAGCAGTCCAGCCCATTGTACCTGTTGAGACTTTGACTAATGAAATCAAGCTATCTCGGCTGAACAGCTTAGCCGAGTATAGCCCTGGTGCACGATAGTGGTGAATTATCTGACGAGCACTTTCTTGCAGAATTTGAATATTGCCGTCACCAAAGTCTATCTTAAGCGCATTGGCAAGCTGGGGCGATACATTATAGTCAAATGAAACATGGTAGGGGTTGTTGTGCACGGTCTGTGCACTGAATTCAATTACAGGGGACAGATGCTTTGCGTTTCTATTAAACATTAGAAAAACAAGACAAAGCAGGAGTACAATTCCAAATGCAAGTAAGCCCAGCCGTAGCCCCCCGACTTTCATGAAAGTTGTATGTGTAACTTTTTCAAGCTGAACAGCCCTGGCTGGCCTTTGCAGTTGAACGAACTCATCCCAGCTTGAACATCCTAAATAAATTGACAGTGCGTTTTTCGTAGCGATTTGCGGATGGATTTCTCCCGAGCGATTTTTTAGCAGGCTGAAAAGTCTGCGGAGGGTACTGCTGCTGATCGAGATTCCGGACTTTTCACAGATGTGATCACTTAAACGATCGAAATTATTCTGAGTCCAGTCTGCACATGGACCCCATCCAGTCTTTTCCTCAACAAGTTGCAGGCATTGCTGGAGTAACTGCGATTCATTCGAAGTACAAGCATTCTCTCTCATGATGACCAAGTTTAGTCCGACCCCTAAATCAAAGACAAAATAAAAAAGATCGAATTCAGTTCATACAACCGTTTGAAGAGATTTAAAAAAGGTTTTGAAAAGGTTTTGAAAAAGGTTTGCAACGCCTCAGCCTGTTATCCCTGTCTACTTTGCTGAGCTGCTAATAGCACGCGCTAAGAATTAACCCTAAACCATTATGAGTCACCAATTCTACCAAGGTCGGTATTCCCGCGTCCACATTAAAAGCAATTCCCTAAAGGTCTTTGCTTTTATCTTTGTTCTATTTTTTAATACAGGTTTTTGCTCTGCAAACTCATTCCCTTTAATGAAAAGTGAATTGGGTTCGATAGTACAGGCGATTAATCCACCTGCGAATTTGATTGTCAATAGTCGAACAACCGGCAGTGTCGGACTGCAATGGACCGCCAGTGCTGGGGCTGTAGGCTATCGTATTTATCGTGACGCAACATTGGTCGATTCTACAACCGCTACCACGATCGTCATCAATGGATTATCGCCAAACACGACTTACATATTTAAAGTCACTGCGTATGATAATGCGGGTGAGTCGATAGCAAGCAATGCTGTTTCAGGAGCCACGCTCCTTGCTTGCGCCAGCTCAGGTTCGGGCACAATACCCCTTGAGACGTGGAGTGACATCGTTACAACAAAAATGACAGACGTGCCATTCAATACCGCACCAACGCGAGTAAACACGATTACCTTATTCGAAGGACCGACAAATGCTGCGGATAATTACGCGAGCCGCATAAGAGGTTATGTGTGTGCACCGCTTTCGGGAAATTATACTTTCTGGATTGCAGGAGATGATCAATGTCAATTGTTTATAAGCACCAATGCTGACCCTTCAAATAAGATAAGGATCATTACGCTTGACGCATGGACGAGATCGAGGGAGTGGACTAAATATGCTACCCAGAAATCCGCGCCAGTAAGACTAGAAGCCGGCCATCAATACTATATAGAAGCCATCATGCGTGAAGGAACTGGTGGAGATAATTTCGCTGTAGGATGGCAGTTACCTGATGGCAGGCTGGAGCGACCGATACCGGGAACCAGACTGACACCATTTGTTCCCACCTACCCATCGGCTCCTGCAGCCATTACCGTAACATCAAAAACATCTACGGAAGTATCACTGAGGTGGAAGGCGGCAACAGACGATGGCGGTGTAACGGGATATGAAATCTTT
>DASWTP010000043.1:0-31755 GCA_036402075.1 Chryseosolibacter sp.
AGGTTAGTGGAAACAAACCCCATCAAAGAAATGCCACGATTCATAATTGAAAGAGAGGTTCCAGGAGCCCATCAACTTACCGCTGAACAACTGCGGGCGCTCGCACAAAAATCCAGGGATGTGATTTGCAAGATCGGCACAGATATCCAATGGGTGCAGAGCTACGTAGCGGGTGATAAACTCTACTGTGTATACATGGCTCCGAGCGAAGACCTCATCAGGATCCACGCTCAGATGGGCAACTTCCCGGCAAACCTGATCTGTAAAATTTCAGCGATCATCGACCCGATGACGGCCGATAGTTAGTCACCAACGCCAGCCATTGTGAATATTCCTTTCAGGCTCGTAAAACGCAACTACGATTTACAGATCGTCTTAATCGTGGGACTGTTGATTGCTATCCTCCTGTTGTCCGTCAGTGAGGAGCTTGGAAATATTTTGTTGACTGAACTTATCAGCGTTAGTGTTACGGTGTTTGTCATCGATAATTTGCTCGAACGCAAGGAACGAAGAAAACGCATTGCCATTGACCAGCGTATCCTACGCGAAATGCAGTCGGTGATTGCCTCGTACTTTTCAATCTGGAAACATCTCGCCTGGAAGTTCCTGCCGCAGCAGCGGATCGGCAGCGAAAAAGACTTCGCTGATCTCTATGGAGCTCTGGTAAAGAACTCCTATATAAACGTTGAATTTGAGATCGTGTCGCTGGAAGCTCCTGAATCGTGGGACCTGCTCTATCACCGCAGAACCATTAAGCAATGCTTCCAAAACTACCACGACTCCATGCACAAGCAAATCAAAACGTTTATTGCGGCCTACAGCACATACATCGAACCACAGCTCTTTAACCTGCTACTCGACCTGCTCGAATGCCAGTATTTCCGCAGTATCCACCTCATGAACCAACCCGAAACACAAACTGTGCTACTTGAACTGGAACAAGACATCAACCGCCTTGACTCCTATATCAACGAAAATGACCACCGGCACTTACAAAAGATTATAGAGCTGATAAACTACGGCCAGCACCTGCACACACTCATCAACCGTTTTGAAGATGTGAAGGCTGAGTTGTACGATTTACGGGAACAGTTCAGAAATCCACTTGATTGACCCAAGTGGCAGCAATTCCGAAAGATATCTGAAGCAATTGGCAAATAAACTGACCTTAAGCGCTCATTGCCAATTGCTATTCATCAATTATTGAACTCTTGCAGCGTTATTCTTTCAGGAAACGATACCTTTCCTTTCCACCGCCACGCACCACTTCTACAATATAGAACCCAGGCTTGAGATGGGTGATGTCGATAGCACCGGCCTGCAATCCATCGGTTGCCACTTCGACTCCCGACAAACTCCTTATCGTAACGGCAGCATCTTCGAACCCATGATAGACGATTTCTCTTGCCGGATTCGGCCAGATCATTGCGTTCGCATTCCTATCGTTAGAAGGAAGTACATGCACCTCGAATTCGAATACAGTGCCAGTAGTATCTCCATCTGATGGCACCACAGATACCTGTAGTTTCCCTTGACGCGTGCTGTGCGGAACTATAGCGCCATCAACCACATCATAGCCGTCACCGGGAACTGCCAGCACGCTGAAGCCCTCGGTGTCATCAACATCCACGATCTGGAAGTTATCAGACAAAAGTGTCAGAGGCGATGATTGACTGCATTTTTGATTCTTCGTTGCACTCATGATCGTAGGCGGATCGTTTACAGGTGAGATTTCTGCGGTGAATGTAAACGGATCACTTACCATTACCCCATCGTACAACGTCAGTGTGATTTGAACTGGGCCATTGTAATTTTCAGCGCCCACGATCGAATTTCCACTCACCGTAAAGTTCTCACCTGCTTGCACCTGCACGCTGATCGCTGTAGAATCACTATCTACATCGGTGAACGAGATTCGGTCCAGGGCAATTTCCGTTAAAACGTCTTCGAGTATCTGCACGTTCACAGCGGTGATCACTGGCTTGTCATTCACAGGTGTAATCATGATGGAGATCTCACCAGATACCAGCGCCTGCGAATTGTTGAGCACTATGACAGGAACGGTGATTACGCCATTAAAATTCAGCGCGGGCGTAATGGTGTTGCCGGAGACTGAATAGTTGTCGTTTGGAGAAATCTGGAGTTGCAGGTCGGCAACCTGTATGTCGCCCAGCCCCTCTATGATAATGTGTCCAGGAAGCAATTCGAACGATGTATCTTCCGCCACTGCCCCCAGTGTAGTTCCAGTGATTGAGATGCTGGAGCGAAGGAATTTGCTCATAAACACTGCCTGTCCATCAAGCGTGTTTTCTCCAACCATCCAGACTGCATTGTTGTCGGCTGCGATATCCTCGACAAAGCTTGCCTTGAAGTTCGAGGGGAGCTGGAAAGAATTATCAATCGTTCCGTCCGGTGCAAGCCTGTCAACGTTGAAGAGATACGAATCACCCTGAAAATCTACTGTTGTCCTGAAATACCCTGAAACATCTGGCCGGAAGTGGTAGATCTCGCGTGGCTGCAGGGTTTCGTAATTTGCCATGAACGTTTCGTCAAAGGTTCCGTCATTGTTCACCTTTACGAGGGCGTTCATCACAGGACGTCCGTTAAAGGATTCCATATATCCACGAAGCACAAAACCACCTTCTGCTGGCAGTACTTGCGTCAGAAATGCATTCGCGTCCGGGCCCGTTCCAATCGCGAATGACCGATCAAGTGTTCCATCGGTGTTAATCCGAATGATCGTTGGCACGGGCTCACCATTCCACTCATTGGAGATTGATGCATATATGATCTTGCCGTCTTGTTGCACAATGAAATCAGGTGCTCCACCGTTATCGCCACCCGCGCAAGTGCCACAAGCAAATGTCGGATCCAATTTCCCATCAGCCTGAATCCTATAGATGTTGTTATAGCCAAGCATAACAATTTTGCCATCGGGTAAGACCTGCATCTTGGTAATTTGAGTTAGGTCATCGGTGCGCTCGATCTCGAAGTCTTCATCGAGAGCACCGGTGGCATCCAGCTTGAAAATATCATCGGATGCTGACACAACCACGCCTCCGTTTGCTGCCAGTTCTGCCGTCATTCCTTCTCCGTGATCTACGGTCACCGCGAACATCCTGTCAGGGGTTCCATCTGGCAGGAGGCGCGCAACATTCTTAGTCAGGTGATCACCAACGCTATAAAAATTTCCTGCAACAACAAGCTTATTATCGGCCTGCTTGCGGATCACTTTATAATATCCATACCTGCGCAGGTCAGGGTTGAATTCGGCAACGAGG
Source organism: Chryseosolibacter sp. (assembly GCA_036402075.1). Lineage (GTDB taxonomy): Bacteria > Bacteroidota > Bacteroidia > Cytophagales > Cyclobacteriaceae > Chryseosolibacter. The sequence goes on from DASWTP010000043.1 coordinate 3,282, forward strand.
TTTCCATTGACATCATACCGGTTGATCCCTGAACGATTATACAAGTCGCTATTTACCACGATCACAGAACCATCCTCCTCCACATCGAAACCTTTTGAATCAAATTGATGCAGGGCAGTGATGGGCGTAAAGGTAGCATCAAGCGTTCCGTCAGGGTTAAGCCTGGTGATCCTTGTTTCCTGTCGCGGAAGGGCCAACAGCCTGATTACCTCCTGAACATAAATTTTGTTGTTCCAAAAACGAATACCGACAACCGTATGCTGCACGGGGGATATCACTTCCTCGCTCTCGGCCGAACCATCATGTCGGACCATATGAACCCGGTTGTAGGTTGGAAACATTGGTGTGTTGAAGAAGCGGATGATTTTTCCATCGGGCTGCACTTCAATGCCATTAAGCGTATAGAAGTCACCATATGATTTAAATGGCCCCGGCTCGAATGAATAATCTGGTTCACCATTGGCATATACGGCCATGATCATTCCCCAGGCATCACTGATAATGATACGGTCGTCCTTGAAAAGTATATCGCTCACGCCCACTTGAAGAGGAAAGGAGAACGAGTGATCGATCGTGCCATCGTTGTTGTGCCTTCTCAGGAAATAGCCCGAAGAAATTCCAAATCCAGCCACCAGCGTTTTACCATCGGGCAGAACTTTTATTGTCCTTATATACTCCATAAAGTCTGCCGACTCAAATGTGTTTACGATGGCACCATTTGCTGCCAATGTATGAACGCGTGCGGCATCGTGAACAACAATGTCACCGTTACTCTTCGGCTCTATGGAATAAATCGTATTCCGGTATTTGCCCAGCGGATAAATAAAGGAGTCATCCAGGCTTCCATCGGCATTTAATCGAATGAGTGACTGCCTCACCTGGCTACCGTACATATCGAAGGCACCGCCAAGCATAATCTTACCGTCAGGCATCACCTTGACAATATTAATGCCGGGCCTGGTAAATGGAAGTGGTGAGTTGAAAGAAGGGTCAACGATCTGACTGTACGCAATCGAGGGCACAAGGCACACGAGTAGCGCAATGAATTTGAGAGGGCGCATGTTTTGATTGGGTTACAACCAAAGATACTAAAATCCAGGATGGCTGCAATGTGTCCCGGGCCAGAAAAGTGTAGCCATTGCGTTGTGGGGTGAGGGCGTTAAGGTGTTAAGGTGTTAAAGTGTTAAGGTGTTAAGGTGGTTGGATGGTTAGTCTGTGCATTTACATCAATCCCGCCTCCCTTTAGGGTTCCCGGAATCCCCCGGGCGCCTGGACTCCCTGTCTCCCCTCTTGAATCAAATAAGTAAAACTGTTAGATTAGGAATCCTAAATCCCCCTCGTATATGCCAATCTATATGGATCGCCACACTTTACCTGAAGAAGTTAGTGCAGAGCGTGTCGCGCAAATGCATCAGGAAGACTTAAAAATCGAGCATCTGTATGGCTGCAAAGGCATGACCTATTGGTGTGATGAACAACGAAAAATGGCCTTCTGCCTCATTCAGGCGCCCAATAAAAAGGCGCTGGAAGAAATGCATTTACACGCCCATGGCGATTTTCCTCACGAAATTATTGAAGTAGACCCCGCCATCGTTGAATCCTTCCTCGGAAGAATTGAAGACCCAAAAAACAAAAAAAACACACCTCTCAATATCATTGACGACTCTGCCTTCCGAACCCTGATGGCCGTGAAAATTGAGAAAGGCGTGTTGAAAAATGTGGATAAGGACGAATTGAATAATGCCGTCAGGAGAATTTACGAATCGCTTGGCAACATTATCCTAAGCTATAAGGGGCGTCCGGTAAAGCAGAAGGACGATAGCATCCTCGCATCGTTCGATTCCGTTACCAGCGCGGTGAAATGCACGCAGGAAAGTCAGTCGTTGCTGCAGAATACCTCAGAAGGATTAAACCTTAAAATCAAGATTGGTTTAAGTGCCGGGGTTCCGGTGAATGAAAGGCCAGGCATCTTTGAAGACACAGTCAAAATGTCTAAGTACCTGAGCGAAATAACACAAGGACATGTGACGGTTACCTCGGAAGTAAAAGAACTTTTCGAAAGTGAAAACTTCAACAGCACCATCGATAAATCCATTGGCGTAATCGATCAGAACACCGAAAAATTTCTCAAAACCCTGATGGATTATTTCGAAAGGGAGTGGAATAATCCCACGCTGAATGTCCAAAAGCTCAGTGTCGAGCTGGGATTGAGTAAATCTCAGACGAACCGGAAGCTCAGATCGCTCACCGCTAAGTCACCCAACCAGTTTATCCAGGAGATCAGGCTTCAGAACTCACTCACCTTCATCAAAGAAAACACCAAGACCGTTTCCGAAATCGCATACGAGTCGGGGTTTGCAAGTCCAACGTACTTTTCACGGGCCTTCAAGAAGCGTTTCGGGATCTCACCGAAGGAATTCGCCACAGATTACATCCAGGCCTATCGATAGTGCCCGGTTCGTTTATGCTAGTCTTTGATTCAAAAGTGCATAACGGTTGGGCACCAATGCGGTAGGTTTGTGCCTGTCCAGCAAGCCTGGATTTGCTGCCACATCGATTATGTGTCGGGCAGCATGAGTTGAGTTTATTATCTAAAACCCCATAACGATGAATTTACAGAAGATCCTAGTTGAAGTCGGTCCGGAAATTGAAAAGCATGGTTTGGTTTGCGATGCCGAAAATAAGTTTGCCGAGAAGAACTTTAAGCTGTTAAAGGAGAAAGGTGTGTACAAAGCCCTGATCCCCGCGGACCTGGGTGGAGCCGGTGTAAGCTATTCCGACCTCTGCTACTTCTTAAAAGACCTGGCCCAGTATTGCCCGTCAACGTCACTTGCGCTTTCTATGCATATGCACCTGGCAGCCGTTTTGGTTTTCCGGCATACGAATGGCGATGCTGGCGCTACCAAAACATTGAAGGCGGTTGTGGAAAAGGATCTGATTCTTCTGAGCACCGGTGGTGGGGACTGGGTGTCGTCAAACGGTTCGGCCAAAAAAGTAGATGGTGGTTATATCATCAACTGCAAGAAATCCTTTTGCAGCGGAGCACCAATAGCAAACGTTGCTGTTATGAGTTGCGCCTTCGATGATGGAAACAAAGACCAGGTGATACATTTTTCCGTGCCATTGAATACAGACGGTGTCGAGATCCTTTCCGACTGGAATGCAATGGGTATGCGCGCCACCGGATCGAATTCCATCAACTTCAAAGACGTGTTTGTGCCCGATGAAAAAATTACCCTTACAAGAGAGCGCGGAAAATGGCACCCGGTGTGGGATACGATCAGCACGTTCGCCTTTCCGGTTTTCATTTCGCCCTATGCCGGCATTGTTGAAGCCATTGCAAAAAAGACGATAGCTGTATTTTCAAAGAAAGGCACTCATGAGTCGCATGCGCTTTCAAACCTGGGCGATATGCACAATCATTATCAGATCACGAAGATGGCGCATCATCGGTTAGTTGAAAACGCTAACAACTTAGCGATGAAGCCGAGCAGTGATTCCGCTTCAGTGGCACTGCAGGCAAAATCCATCATTACACAACATGGGCGAATGGCGGCACAGGCTGCGATGGAGGCTTTAGGCGGAACATCATACTTTCACAACCTTGGCATCGAGCGCCTCTATCGCGATCTCCTTGCGGGTGAATTCCATCCCATGCATTCCAGCAAACAGAAAGAAATGCTCGGAAATTACCTGGTGGGGAAAACGCTGGCAGGGTGAGATGAGGTGTTAAAGTGTTAAGGTGTTAAGGTGTTAAAGGTTAAGGTGGATTGGCGGATGATTTTAGTAGTTTTTGTAAGAGATGACGAATTAAAAAAATGGTGACGACATGTTGATGACCAGGTCAACTTATGTCGATGTGACTTTTGTTGCGTGGTTTGGCAAAATATTGTTTGAGGCGTAACGCAAAGTGATGGGGGAATGCGAATACTGAAAAGAGGATCGCATACATAATCATCGCAATTGTGCTTGAAATAAAACAAATGATGAAGGCGAGAAGAGTGTAATACACCGCAGAGCGGAATAGCGCCAGGATACTCTTGTAATAAGAATCATCCTCTTTCATATCGAGGAATCCTTTCTTGTATGGATACATCCAAATCAAATTGGCAACGCAAGCAATCAAAAAATAAGTAAGGCCAAACAGGCGTAAACCGATATTGTTTTCCTCGAGCAGAAACTCAGAAAATAATGAAGTGGGAAGAGGCGTAAAGGTGACAATTAAGAGAAGCATACCATTGATCCATAAAAATTTTCCGTCATACTGCACGATATAACAAAAAACATGATGATGGTTGATCCAACAGATCATGATCGTGCAAAAACCAACAAGGAAGGAAAAAAAGTGTTGCCAGTTAGCATAGAACGCACTGACAAAGTTGAGCCCGATCTCCGAACGTGGGATCTGAAGCAAATCCAATACCAGAAGGGTGATGGCGAAACCAAAAATCGAATCACTGAACGATTCAATTCGCCCTAACGCTTTCTCTGGATTTCTTCGGTAGCCTACCTTATCAGAACTCACAATTATTGTTTCATCATAATGATTTAGGCAAACTAGTTGGTGCTTGCCACAGTTGTGTTTGCCTTCTTTAATGTTTGCAAATACGCAACAAGGTCTATCAATTCCTGCTCGCTCATGGAAGATTGAAGATTCGAAGGCATTAGCGAATTCTCCAGTTTTGTCTTCGCGACAACATCCGCAGTGTTAAAGCTCCTTGTGCCATTGACGTATTGAATATCGATTTTCTCTTCGGTTTGCGACAAGATTCTTCCAAACGCGGTGGATCCATCTCTCAGTTTTAGGAGGTATGCCTCGTAGCCGAAGCTTATTCCCTGGTCCGGATAGAGAATTGCCGTGAACAGCGCTTGTTTAGAAAGTTTCGCACCTATTTCACTGAGGTTGGGTCCCAATTCAATACCAGCACCGTTTACCTGGTGACAACTACTACACACGTTCGTAAATACTTTTTCGCCATTGCTCGCAACGCCCTCCTTCTGTACGAGCGAGTCTATCGAAAGCAGATTCGCGCCTTCTTTCGTGGCGGGCAATTTCAGGTATTTCACGCCTTCGCGTACCGAAGAGCGATAGGCCGTTTGGAAAACTCCGGCTGCGGCAACATGCAAGCCCGCTGGCAGTTGGTTCTCCTTCGCCATGGCAAGCAATCGATCTTCAGATTCCCACGGCCCTGCAAAAGTTCGTATCGCCATTTTTCGCAACGCTTCATCTTTCGTAGAATCCATCGCAAACCTGATCATTATATCCTGCGTTTTCTTATTCCACATCGTGGGCCAGAGCGCCTTAATAAGCGCTTGCGACTTAGCTTTATCGTTTTGATCGAGTTCCTTTTGAATCAGGTCAAGCTTGTTCCAGTAGAGTAGTGTTTTTAATGCCTCCTTACCCGCAGCGCTGTCAGGATACTGGATTCCCACGTCAAGCAGATCCTTTGACTTGTTGTCAAGCTTATACAAAGTGACAAGCTCTACGTAATCCAATGACCCTTTATTTTCATTCAGAACCTTCTCCAGCGTAGCCCTAACACGAGGCGTAAGTGTGTACCGGGACGCGTCAATGTGTTTGAGCGCATACATCACTCTCGAACCTTCTGCGGAAACCGCAATTGACGCAAGCACCGCTTGCTTCGAACGATCACTATGAAAATCAAAAGCCCTGAAATATCGAAGCATTTCTTTTTCGTCAGACGATTCAATCAATTTAGCGAGCATGGGGATAGCATCCTTGCTCCGACTTCGCCAGACAATGTCGCGATTGACAGGTGAATTCCATTTCTCGCCAACTGCCTTCTTCCATGTCGCAAAAAACAATTCCCAACTTTTTGACGCACCGATACCCAGCGCTTCCAGGTACCAGCGATCCTTTCCATCATACTGGTGTGCAAGATCTGTCCATAGGTCCGCAGCTTCTTTAGAGCTCGATCCCCGAAGAGATAACGCTACCTCTCGCCTAACTTGTGGAGATTCATCTTTTACCAGCTTCGCCCCCATTCTTATCACATCATGTTGCAACTGCCTGGCAGCACGTAGCCCAGTGATCCTGATATTTGGATCCTTGTGCGACAACGCTTGTTCAATATACTGACTCCCGTTTGGCAGACGGGCTAAGAGCCACAACGCCTGAGCCTGATGGTAAGCATTGCCGGAATTCCAAAGCTTCTGCAACGCGGGCTCCGCCTTTTGTCCCAAAGCAGCAATTGCCGTCCATGCCTGGTACCGCACATCGGTGTTCGGATTTAACAATGCCTCGATGGCACCTTCAGGCGTTTTCAAATCAAAGTCGAGTGATTTATAATCCGTGTTGCCCGGAGCAACGCGGTAGACGCGGCCACGATCAAGGTCCCCGACCTGGTGGCCGCCTACGCCTGGGTCGTACCAGTCGGCAATGAAGAGCGATCCATCAGGTGCCGATGTGACATCGATCGGACGGAACCACTGATCCTTTTGCCCTTCAACAACATTCACTATTTCCGCCTTGTACCCCGCCCCGTCATTGCTGATCGGATATGCGCGTACAACATTGTGCCCAGGTTCTGCGTGAATGATCTGGCCCTGCAGCGCTTTTGGCAACAGGGTACCTTGATAGAATGTTATTCCTGCCGGGGAACCCGATCCAGTTTGCAGCACATTTGGTACAACGCCCGGATCGTTTAAGTGCCAGTGGCGGAACGGAATTTCTTTTTCCATGTTTGTTCTTCGCACACTCCAGCCTGCTCCGGTCATCTCGTCTGTGAAACCAAAGTTACCGCCCTCCATTACGTAATTTATGCGCGTTCCTTTGTTTCCATCATCATCATTGTCCGACTGCCAGATTGTGCCGAACGGATCAACTGTCAACTCGAAATTATTTCTGAAGTTGTGGCCGAGAACTTCAACCCGACTACCATCTGGCTGGCAGCGAAGAGCCATGCCTTGTTGAAAGGGTTTTCCGTTGGCCGCTACTTTCCGCCCATGGATGTCGACCACCGTGTCGCGTGCGTTCGTCAACAAAACCTTGCCCTCATTACCCATGTTGAAGTAGAGTCGCCCATCAGGGCCGAAAGTGAACGTGTGCATCCCGTGATCGTGCTGCTCTCCTTTAATGCCGGTGAATAAAACTTCCTTCTTATCCGGAACATCGTCTCCATTCTCGTCTGTGAAAACGAAAACATTTGGACTGCATGAAACAAAAACTCTGTTACCCAACACGCAAATTCCAAGAGCCGCATTAACATCGGTGCCCTGGTAGAAAACTTTGCTTTTGTCAGCAACACCATCCTGATTGGTGTCTTCAAGGATCATAATCCGGTCGCCATTTTCGCGATACGGATTCTTAGGGTTCAAGGCATTGCGATAGTTGTACGCCTCACACACCCACACCCTTCCCCGTGCATCTACCGCGATGTTTGTGGGATTGCTCATCATCGGTTCTGATGCAAAAAGTCCGATCGACAATCCATCATAGACTTTCAGATCTTTCAGCGCGGCCTCGGGAGAACGCTCGTTGGATTGTTGTTCTTTGTTACAAGCGGCCGCCACGCAGGCAACCACGATCAATGCAAGTGACTTCTTCAGCATAAATAAAATCTTCGGTCCAGAAAAGATAGTGAATAACCCACTGAGGATCAATTTTCCTTTATTGTAATACTCTTTTATGAGCCGGGCCGGGTCCAGCCTCCCGTAATACGACCTGCAAATATCCAGGGCGCAGCAATACTCTGATGTTTAAAAGATCTCAATCCTTCGAGGAAGTAAACATAGGCCACGGAGTTCGCAGAAGTAATACCACCTGGATGGATTTGCTTTTTCCTATGGTGCGAATTGGCGAAAAACCTTTCATCTGACAAAAATCAGGAAGTTATCAAACGAAAGTCACTAACCAGGAGCACAAAGTTTTCCAGCTTTGACTCATTAGCAATCAAAAACATAAAAAAAATGAAAACAAGATTAATCCTCGCGCTTGTGCTAATGACTTTCTCATTTGCACAAGTGCAATGCCAGGAACTTCCTCCAAAACACAGAGGAATGCATCCAGTTTTAAAGGCAGACGGTACCGTGGTTGACGAAGCAGGCAGACCACTCGGTTCCATTAAGAACGGTAAAGTGTGTGACGTAAGCGGAAAAGTGATTGGTGTAATTTCCGGCCATGGAGATGTAACTACCGCAAGTGGCAAAAGTGTTGGTAAAATTCAGAAAGACGGAAGTATGAAGTCAATGAAGGGCCACGTTGTAACTACTGATCCAAATGGCATTGTAAAGGTGGCAGGAAAAGAAGTTGCTAAAGTTGAGGCCGGTTACAAAGACAAGGCTCATGGCTGCGCGCTCCATTGTTTCTTTAACACCGAAAGCGAAGACGCAACAGCGATTGATCAAGACGTAAAGAATTGATCAAAAAAAAAACAGCCAGACGCCCCTGCTTAATCTAAATCGATAATCTATCTGTAGAAGATACCCTCGAGCCTCATTCATATTCACCTCCTTCAACAATTGCCTCACCCAGGCTTTGCATGACTAAAATCATCCCTTGAAGTGGGGCAATGTCATGTTATCGGTATAAAACTATCTGCAATTTCGTAGACCTATTTGATCCAACGATGGCAGAGACCAGGCCAGACCTCAGCGACTCAATAAGGAGAACCTTACAGCACGGTATGTTAAAGCTAATTACAGAATAAGAAGCAGCTATGATCGAAAAAATTATTTCGTGGTCAACCCATAACCGCTTCTTTGTTTGGTTAGGAATCTTGCTGATCATCATTGGAGGTGTCTTTGCAGTTGCCACTACTCCCGTGGATGCTATCCCCGACCTTTCTGAAAACCAAGTGATCATTTACACGGAGTGGATGGGACGCAATCCAAAAATCATTGAAGATCAAATTACATATCCGCTCGTTTCTAATCTCCAGGGCATCCCAAACATCAAAAGTATCAGGGCTTCATCCATGTTTGGTATGAGCTTCATCTTTGTGATCTTCAAAGATGAAGTTGAAATCTATTGGGCAAGAACCCGCGTATTGGAAAGACTTAACTACGCGCAGCAGTTTTTGCCATCCGGAATCACTCCTGCACTTGGCCCGGACGGAACGGGCGTTGGTCACATCTTCTGGTACACGCTGGATGCTCCGGGATACAATCTCGGAGAGCTCCGTGCGCTGCAAGATTGGTACATCAGGTTTGCGTTGCAAAAAGTTGAGGGAGTAAGCGAAATTGCATCCTTTGGCGGGTTCCAAAAACAATACCAGGTTGCAATCGATCCTTACAAGCTTGTTTATTTTGATGTGCCCCTGATGGATGTTACAAAGGCAATCACCCAGAACAATCGTGATGTTGGTGGAAGTACTTATGTGATGAACGCCACTGGCTACATGATTCGTGGGTTAGGGTACATCAAGGGTATTGACGATATCAGAAATATCTCGCTAGGCACGTACAAATCAATTCCGGTTAAAATTTCAGACGTTGCTACCGTTCAGATGACCAGTGATGTGCGGCTCGGGATTACAGATCAAAATGGCGATGGAGAAGTGGTGGGTGGCATAGTAGTGATGCGCCATGGTGAGAATGCTAAAGTCATAATTGATCGGATTAAAGAACGATTAGCCGATGTTGAGCAGGGATTACCCGCGGGAGTAAAACTCAAGATCGCCTATGACCGAAGCGATCTCATCGAAGCAGCTATTGCTACGCTGAAAGAAGCCCTGTGGGAGGAAATACTCATCGTCTCGCTTGTCGTGATGGTTTTCATTTCTCATTTCCGCAGCGCGTTAGTAGCTATCATGACGATTCCACTTTCCGTATTGATTGGCTTCATGATCATACGGTATGTCGGCATCAGCCTCAACATTATGTCTCTAGGAGGAATTGCATTGGCAATTGGTGATCTGGTGGATGCGGGAATTGTAATGACGGAAAATGCCTATCGACAGCTTACACAAGCAGTGATTAAACCTCAATCTGAAGCGTGATGGAAAAGGAACGGGTGGGACATACCAGCGAGCTGACGGAGGAGCAACGCATCAACATTATTGAAAAGTCTTCGAGACTGGTCGGCAGAGCTGTGTTCTATTCCATTCTGATAACGCTTATCTCCTTCTTTCCAATTCTATTTCTCACAGGACAAGAACAAAAGTTATTCTCACCGCTCGTTCTAACAAAGACATTTACAATGATGGGGTCAGCCGTTGTCGCGCTCTTTATTGTGCCATTGCTGCTGAGAACATTGATGAAGGGACGGCTTGTTCCTGAAAGCCGAAATATCATTTCAAACCTATTTATCCGTTTATACGGCCCTATCCTGCGACTTTGCCTGCGTTGGAAGAAAACAGTGTTAGCCATCGCCTTTATTATCAGCCTTGGTTGCGTTCCGATGTTGCTAAGTATGGGATCCGAGTTCATGCCACCGTTAGACGAAGGTTCAATTCTGTTCATGCCTGTTACGTTGCCCGATGCGTCTAATTCTGAAATCAAACGGATCCTTCAAGTGCAGGACAAATTGATCAAGCAGTTTCCGGAAGTTGCCAACGTTCTTGGCAAGGCTGGAAGGGCATACACGGCTACAGATAACGCACCGCTTAGCATGATCGAAAGTATTATCATTCTTAAACCTCGTCACGAATGGCGCGAGGGAATGACTAAGGAAAAGCTTATTGCCGAATTGAATCAAAAGGTTCAGATACCGGGGGTAACAAACGGCTGGACTCAACCTATCATTAACCGGATCAACATGCTTTCAACAGGCATTCGAACTGATGTAGGTATAAAAGTCTATGGTCAAAACATGGACAGCATTTACAACATTTCACTCGGTATTGAACGTGCTTTGATCGGAACCGAAGGTCTTGCAGACTTATATGTTGAACAACTTACGGGAGGAAAATACCTGGACATTAAAATTCACCGGGAACAACTGGCACGTTACGGATTGAGCACGGATGAAGTGACGATGCTCATTGAAACCGCTCTTGGGGGAATGAATCTGACCAGGACAGTTGAGGGAAGGGAGCGGTTTGCCGTTAGCCTTCGCCTGGCCCAGGACTTCCGCAAAGACCTGTCGGAGATCAATCGGATTCCAATCCAGACGGCTGCCTATGGTACAATCCCGCTCTCAGCAGTAACTGAAATAACTATATCGGAAGGTCCCCCCATGATCAGTTCCGAAAATGCCATGCTCAGAGGCAGCGTGCTTTTCAATATAAGGGGAAAAGACATGGGCAGTGTAGTGAAAGAGGCGAAAAGTCGAATTGAAAACGAACTCAGCAAACTACCAAAAGGATATTTTATCGAATGGAGTGGGCAATACGAAAATCAAGTACGAGCCGAAAACCGTTTGAAAATTATAATTCCAATCACACTTTTGATCATCGCCTTTGTTCTGTATTTCACGTTCAGGTCCGGAAAAGAAATGCTGATTGTGCTCACGAGCCTGCCCGTGGCACTAATCGGTGGTGTGTACTCAATGTTCTTCTTTGATGTTAATTTTTCGGTAGCAGTGGCTGTTGGCTTCATTGCGCTATTTGGAATCGCAGTTGAGACAGGAGTCCTCATGATTGTTTACATGAATGAGTCCCTCCGGAAACTAGTCTTGCGTAAAGGCAATTCGTCTGACCTTATTCTGAAGACCGAAATAAAAGATGCGGTGTTTGAAGGCGCAGTGCTACGAGTAAGGCCGAAGCTTATGACTGTGATTGCTGACATGGTGGGACTTCTGCCAATCCTCCTGGCCACAGGAACCGGAAGTGATGTCATGAAACCCATTACGATACCTTTTGTTTTCGGCCTTATCACTTCGACCTTGTTTGTGCTGATCGTTTTACCCGTGGTATACGAGGTTGTCAAGGAACGTGAATTATCGAAGAGCGGCAAACTGCAATATCTGGACATCAAAGATTAAAATGACTGGCGGTCTATGAAAACACTTACCCGTACTGAAACATATGAATCAACTCCTGAAAAGGTATTTCAGTGCCTTGACGATTTGGGAATTACAGGGATGCACATGACGAAATCTTCCATGCCGATGATGGGTGGAAAATTGAAGTTGGAGTTCCTCTCTTCACACAAGACTGGGCTGGGTTCAAAATATCGATGGACTGGCCATATCATGTGGATGGAAATGGATTTTACCGTTGAAGTGACCAGGTGGATTGAAGGAAAAGAAAAAACATGGGAAACAATCGGTGAAGCCAGAGTCATTATCTATTCATGGTATAGAATGCACTTAGTCGTTTCAGAAGCACTGAACAGCACGAAGGCAGTGCTTTCAATAAGCTACGAAAAACCCAAGGGTTGGTTCAACAGACTAATTTGTTTTTTTCTTGGCGACTGGTATTGCCGCTGGTGCTTAAAGCATATGCTCGAAGATTGTAAAAAGACTTTAGAGGGTAGCGCAATTCAAAAGAACGAGTTGGTCAAAACGCCTGGATGAATAGTTAAGTGATGAAAGGACTGAAAGACTATATTATTCTCTTAGCATTATTATTAGATGTCGCTCAGCTGTACAGCCAAGACACCATTCGACTAAGTCTCGAACAAATCATTGACTCCGTAGAAACAAATTATCCCCTTGTTCTGCAATACAACTCGCGTATCAAATCATTCGAATCGAAAGCACAGGGCAGCAAAAGCTGGATGCCTCCAACATTTTCAGCGGGCCTGAATTCATTTCCTTATCAATTGGACATGATCAAGGAAAAGAATGATCCAATGAATTGGGCTGCAATAATGTTTTCTGTCGAACAAATGATTCCCAATCCGGCAAAGCTAAGAACCAAAGAGAGTTATTACTCTTCACTGAAAGAAGCACAGCAAAACAATGCAGCATGGACGAAGAACATTTTACGTACCGAAGTTCGCACCCTGTATTATAGACGCCTAGTTGCGGAACGCAAACTTGAACTGCTTAGCGAGAGTCGCCAACTGCTCGATTTGTTTGTCGCGATCTCTGAATCGCGGTACGCGGTCAACCAGGCAGATCTCAGCACAATTTTTAAGGCGAAAGCCAAAGTAAAGGACATCACTAATATGGAGCTGATGGTGAAGTCACAGATCAGCGAAAGCAATATTGGTCTGAATACACTGCTGAATCGCTCCATAGATACCTACTTTGAGATAGATACAGTCTTAGCGCTTAAGAACTATGATTCCATCCGACTCGTACAAGATACGTCCTCTGTTCAGCGGAGCGATATCAACGCCATGGCCAATGCTATCCGTTCAATGGAGTTGAACAAGAAATGGATGGCGACCGGAAGTAAACCTGATTTTGGTTTTCGAGTCAGCCACATGACCATGCTAGGAATGCCCGATCAATTCAGCATCATGGGAATGGTAACGATACCTATTGCCCGCTGGTCATCAAGTATGTATAAATCGGAAGTGCAGTCGATGAGTTATGAAATTAAGGCGATGAGTTTTGAGAAAGAAAACATGAAACTTATGGCCACCCGTATGATCAATGAGAAACTTTCCATGCTTAAATATGAAAAGGAACAATACGTGAATTTCAAAAGGGAAATAATTCCTTCATACAAGAAGAATCTGGAGGTGAACCTCGCTGCTTACAAGCAAAACACCGGAAGCTTGTTTGTCTTGCTGGACGCCTGGGAAATGTTACTGATGAAGCAATTGGAACAATTGGATAAGCTTAACGGGCTTCTAACGCTACAGACTGAATACGAATTCGAAACGGAGAGAAGGTAATGAAGACACGGTGGCAACATATTTTATGGTTACTGATCCTGGCAACTGCTTGTGAAAAGCAGACGCAAGAAGGTCACACGAATCATTATAAGCACAACGAGAATGATGCAATCAGTATTGTCTCCCGTCCAGTCAATCAGGTTGTGTTATCCTCCCAGAAAACTATCAAACCAATAAGAGGCTCGAATAAAAATGCCTTTAAGGCTGTCGGATATATTGACTTTGATGAGCGCAGGAGCAATAAGGTGGCCGTGCGAACTTCCGGAAGGATCGAAAAACTCTATGTAAAGTACAATTATCAATACGTAAAAAAAGGACAGGCTATAGCCGACATTTACAGTCCGGAATTAAATACCTACCAGGAGGAGTATTTGTTCCTGCTGAAATCTTCCGAGGATAGCCTGGCTGAAAAGGCTAAACAAAAATTAGAACTACTGGGCCTTTCGCAAAGTCAAATTCTCCAATTGGAAACTTCAGGGCTTGTCACTCAGACCATCGCGATCTCTTCTCCTGTGGATGGATTCATTCGTTTTTCGTCCGATGCTGGCTCGACCGAAGGAATGAGTCTTTCCAAAGGACCCATGAGTCCAATGGCTGGGTTTTCATCAGAAAACAGTCGGCCAGCCGCCACATCATCGTCAGCAATAGAGGAAGGCGCGTATGTAAATAAGGGCCAAACACTATTTGTTGTCAACGATTGCCGAAAAGTGTCGGCTATTCTTTCTGCTGACATCGCATCAGAGGCAAAAATCAAAAAAGGAGACAGTGTAAAGCTGAGCCCCGAAGTGTCGGCTGGACAAATTAGAACAGCAGTTGATCTGGTGGAACAAGTGTACCACGAAAAGCAACGGTTCACTCAAATGAGAGCGTATCTCGATAATCCTATGCGCACCCTCAAGATCAATTCATTGATCAATGCAGAATTCATTTCGGGTCCAAGCGGACTCATTGTTCCTGCATCTTCGGTATACGACCTGGGCACACGCAAAATTGTGTGGGTGAAAACGGGCGAAACGGAATACGGCATTGGTTTATTTGAACCGCGGATTGTCAGCACAGGAATCTCGTTAAACAACCTTACTGAAATTTTAAGCGGATTGACCGCTGATGAGGATATAGCATTAGACGCGGGTTATATGTTGGATGCTGAAGATATTCTGGAGGAAAACCCATGAAGATTACCCCTGCCATATTCGCGCTATTTTCGTTGCTGATGATTTCCAGCTGCGAGAAACCAGCGCATCATCATTCAGAATCCGGCATTTACTATACGTGTCCGATGCACAGCGCAGTCCGTTCCGAGAAGCCAGGAGCTTGCCCTGTTTGCGGCATGGCACTGGTGAAAGTAGAAACAAAGAATGAGCGCAAAGAAGATCACTCAAACATGGTGATGCTTGATACACTAAGGCAAATACTCGCGCACATCTCTGTCGATACCATTAAGCCAAGCGCAGTGACTACACAAACAACTTTTGTCGGAAAAGCATCAACAAATAAGAACCTGTCTGCTATTGTAACAGCAAGAGTTAATGGCAGGATTGATCGGCTATTCATTCGGCAGGAAAACGAGCGGGTTGTAAGGGGCCAGCCACTATACAGTATTTACAGTGAAGAATTGCTTGCCGACCAGATTGATTACCTCTCCGCTATACGGCAACGCACAAAATTCCCGAAACAACAAACAACAGTAAATGAGTTGATCCAGGGAGGAAAGGAAAAGTTGCGATTGTGGGGAATGACGAAAAAGCAGATTACCGCCCTTGAAGAAAACCAACAGACATCTGCATTGTTGACACAATATAGTGCATACAATGGCTTTGTTACAAAACTCCTGATTAACGAAGGACAGTACGCAGAAATTGGCAAACCGCTTCTTGAGATTTCAAACCTCAGTTCTGTGTGGATAGAGACTCAAGTATATTCTAACGAAATAAGATATTTAAATGATTGGAGAGAAATTTCAATAAAATTAGACGCACTGCCTGACGCAGCATATAAAGGAAAAATTGTTTTTGAAAATCCCGCGCTTGAGCCGAATTCAAAGGTTAACCTTGTACGGTTCCAGGTGGATAATAAAAACAACTTGATAAAACCCGGCATGATGGCTCGTGTCACCATTGTTTATAGTAAGAAAGAAACGCTGGTAGTGCCGAGACAAGCAGTCCTGATCGGACGCGTGAAGGTAGTCTGGGTAGAAGTTGAACCAGGTATGTTTGAGAGGAGGATAGTCGAAACAGGTATCGAGAATAAGAAGGTTGTTGAAATTCTTTCCGGCCTTAAAGGCGGTGAACGGGTCGTTACATCAGGAGCCTATTTGTTGAATAGCGAGCTTATTTTGAAAAGTGGTGCTGCAAAATCGCATATCCATTAGATTGCTTGAAAGCGGTGTCTACCACTTTTTCTTCACCAACCTTCCATGGTAATACAAAGCAGATCGTCAAGAACTACTAGTCAGGCCAGCATTGACTATCCGTAACCCTGTGGTTCGATAGCCAGGCTGACACGATTAGTCAAAGGTCGCTTGATAAGGGGTTTCAGAATGGCCTTTCCTTCTGCAGAATTGAGCAAAAAGTTGGCTAAAAGCGAATACTTGTTTTGAATTCATTTCGAAGAAATTCCCAAACGGCAATCCTTCGCGACTTGAGCTAATCCCGTTCGCGCTTAATTTTCGCTTTGACCGCAGGGCCAACCATAATCGGCACTTTTTCAATTTCAATGTTTGCCGTCTCCAGTCCATACATGGCTTCAGTTGATAAGCTCAACTGTTTGATGACGCGGTAACCTGAGATCACAAACCTTTCGAAAGTCGATATCTCACTGTCTGCGGATGCCCAGGAATGAAGGGAAATGAATTTAAAATCCGCCATCATGCTGTATTTATGAAGCGAGTTGTAAGGACTTATTAAGTCAATTTCCCCAGCATCTGCCATTTCGTGAATTATCTTATTGAACAAAGTATTCACTCTATGAGGAGTTTTAAAACCGAGCCGCATGCTGATGAAAAATGCTTTCTTCGGAATGATCGTATCGACCTTGTACTTACTTGTAAACGGACTATCAACTGTTTCGACATGAACGAACCAATAAACATCGGCACGTTTCGGACGCTTCTTGAAAATCGAGTAGATTATATTCGAGTCAATGTATCTTCTGCTGTCTGCAACAGAAAGGTATACAAGGTTAGTGGCTTCCTTAGAAACGCCTTCATCGTTCTGAAGGTCTTTCAACATCGCTTCATAATGCCGAAGGTCAACGAACTCCGTATGCCGCTGACGAAGTTCCCGCGCTTTATGAAGTATGAACATCATGAAAAAAAAGATTGCCGCGATCAGAAACGTGAACCACCCGCCATGCTCGAACTTGTCAAGATTTGAAACCAGGAACATCCCTTCGAGTGAAAAGAAAGCAACGGCAAGTATGACACTCCTGTAAGTTGATTTTTTTACGGTAGTGAAATAGAATACAAGCAGCGATGTTGTCATCAGCATGTTTACCATAATGGCCAATCCGTACGCTCCCTCCATGGCAGCTGACTCCTTGAAAATCCAAACTATTGAGAGGCTTCCTGCCATGAGAATCCAATTTATTGCCGGGATATAAATCTGACCTTTTGATTCACTTGGGTATCGTACTCGCAAAGCTGGCCATAGCTTCAATTTCATTGCTTCATTCACAAGTGAGAATACTCCGGTGATCAAGGCCTGGCTGGCAATGATTGTCGCAAGGGTTGACACAACCACACCCACAATCAGCAACTGTTCTGGAAAGATCGAAAAAAACGGAATCCGATCGCCTAATAACCGGCCGGACTCGGTTAGAAGAAATGCACCCTGTCCAAAATAATTGATCAACAAACAAACTTTGACAAAAGCCCAGCCTACTCTCACATTCGGCTTGCCCACATGTCCTAAATCAGAGTATAGGGCTTCCGCTCCGGTCGTGCAAAGGAACACGGCACTTAATAGCCAGAAGCCGTGAGGATACTCCGCAATCAGTTGATAGGCATAATATGGGTTGAGGGCTTTCAGCACGCCAGGCTGCAATATGATCTGAGGCAAACCCGTTGCAGCAAGAACCAAAAACCACACTGTCATAATTGGCCCAAAAGTTTTCCCTACCACCGCAGAGCCAAATTGCTGAAATATAAAGAGTGCAAAGAGGATAGCAACTACAATACTAGTAGTTGGCATAGAAGGATATCGCAGCTTCAGCCCTTCAACAGCTGACGAAACACTGAACGCTGGGGTCAAAAATCCATCGGCAATCAAGGTACAGCATCCGATGATTGCTGGATAAATAACCCAATTCGCTTTATATCTTCTGACAAGTGCATAGAGCGCGAAAATTCCTCCTTCACCTTTGTTGTCAGCGTTTAACGCCAGATAGATGTATTTAAGCGATGTTATTAATGTTAGCGTCCAAAAAATACATGAGAGTCCACCCAGCACCAGTTCTTCGGTGATCGGCCGGTCACCTATAATAAATTTTAACGTGTAAATGGGAGATGTTCCAATATCTCCGTAGATGATTCCGAGTGCGATTAGAACTCCGGCTTTGGACAGCTGATGATGCTTGTTCGTGGCAAATTCCATTTCAATGATTGGCTGAGAACCGATAACCTACTCCCGATTCGGTAATTATATATTTCGGACGATTGGGGTCGTCCTCAATTTTCTTGCGCAGCGCTCCAATAAATACTCTGAGATATTGCGATTGCTCGTGGTAATGCTGTCCCCATATTTGAGTAAGCAAATAGTGATGTGTCAATACTTTCCCTTCGTTGCGGACAAGTAGCGAAAACAGTGAATATTCAGTGGAAGTAAGTTTAACGAATTGGTTGTTCTTCTTTACTGTGCGCGCGACCAGATCGATTGAGACATTCGAGAGCGTAATTTCGGTTTTATTTCCTTCTTGCTGCGAGTGTCTCATGGCACTCCGTAATCGCGCGAGGAGCTCCCCGGAACGGAAAGGCTTGACAACATAATCGTTGGCGCCACTATCCAGGGCCCGAACAATTGCTTGTTCATCACTTTGCACTGAGATGATCAGTATTGGTTTCGTATACCATTCACGCAGATGCTGCAAAACTTGCTGACCGCTTCTGTCGGGTAAGCCGAGATCGAGAAGTATCAGATCGGGTGGATGCTGCGCAACTATTGAAATACCCTCTGCAGCGGTCGTGGCCGTCAAAACCTCGAAGTCATTGCTCTGCAGCGTGATCTGAAGAAGTCTCCTGATCTGAGGCTCGTCATCGATAATAAGTATTTTAGGCTTATGCATCTTTGATCTTGTTGGGATTCGATACCTCTGTTTCAATCTCAATGGTGAACATGGCACCACATACCGGTAGATTTTCCAACCTGATAACGCCATGATGTGCTTCGACAAAGCCCTTTACAATTGAAAGTCCGAGACCTGTACCGCCTTTCGATCCCTGCGGCTGATAGAACTTCGTGAAAACATTTTCAAACTCTTCAGGAGGAAACCCACGCCCATTATCCGCCACTTTTAAAATGAGTTTGTCATCGGTATAGCGTGCCTGAATTGTTATGGTAGTATTCTCAGGAGTGTGCACTACCGCGTTATAGATGAGATTATAGAGAACTTGTTCCATAATTCCGAAATCCAGTTTGAATAGTGGCAAGTGTTCGTCAATGTCGATTGAGGTTCTAAACCTTTCGAGCTGTGGCTCCAGGTGATGCACGACTTTATGAATAAGTTCATGCACATCCACCCAATCCTTTTTTATCTGGAATACTCCTGACTCCAGCCGGGACATGCTCAGGAGATTTTCAACTTGTTGATTCAAGCGCAGGGAAGCAATTGATACTTCTGACAGAAGCTCCTTTCTGGTCGCCTCAGTAAGTTTATCAGGATTGTTGATAAGATTATCGGTGGCGCCAATAATTGTCGTGATGGGAGTTCTTAATTCGTGCGACAGGGAATTGAAAAGCGTATTATAGAACTGTACTTCTTTGGCGCGTTCGGATTTCTCACGGACCTCTTTCTCCATCTGCCTGATCTTAAAAGTAAGAACACTGCTGATGAGTGCAATAATGAAGTACATCGCCAAAAGAATCCGGTCTTCCGTCTCACCTATCGTAAGTGTGAAATGCGGTGGTATGAAAAAGAAATCCCAAACTAATGCCGAAAGTGTAGCCGCGAGCAATACAGGAAATATATCGAGGAATATCGCCAGAAAGGAAACAGTGACGAGGAAAATCAACGCGACATTTCGATAGTGAATAAAATTGTCGAGGACCAGACTTAGAATTGTTGACGAACCAACTGCCATCACGCAAATCGCATATTGCTGTTTCTTAGGCGGGTTACTGAAAAGGAATCCTTTCACAATTTATCCGTTTACGCTACAAAGCTACAACGAGTGACATAAAGGGTAGGTAAAAAGAACAGCTGATTGTATAAAGATTTTATAAAGATTTTTCTAAAAAATCGGTCACGACCCCCACTTCTAATCCATAATTGTTATACTGCAATTTATGAGAGCGGTTTGGACTATCACTATTATGCTGGCGTTTCCGTCAATCGCCTTCAGCCAGATTGTAAACACAGCTACAATGGATTCTTCCAGTTATGTTGTAACAGGCAAAGTCACCGTTGAAGGGTATGTTGACACTTACTATGCCTACAACTTCAATGAGCGCGACACCAAAGATATTCCATATTTCGTTTCTATGTCGAGGCACAATGAGTTCAACGTCAATTTAGCCTTCGTAGACGTCAAGTATTCATCGCACAGTCTGCGAGCTCGGATTGTTCCAGGTTTTGGAACTTACGTAAATGCCAATTACGCGAACGAACCGGCATCATTGAAAAATCTGATCGAGGCCAATGTTGGAATCAGAATCTTTAAGGATAAAGGTTTTTGGATTGATGCCGGAGTTTTAGGATCCCCTTACACGAATGAGAGCGCCATATCGAAGGATCATCTTGCCTATACGCGATCACTTGCGGCCGAAAATGTGCCTTACTATTTGTCCGGGGTAAAGGCAACGCTTCCGCTTTCATCGAAATTCAACGCGTATCTGTTTCTGTTGAACGGATGGCAACAGATTGCAGATCAAAATTCAAATAAGTCCTTCGGCTCACAGATAGAGTTGCGCCCGAACAATAATCTTTTGATTACCTGGAACACCTATATTGGAAAAGAACGCGCTGCAATAGATTCAGTAAATGGAACGCGCTACTTCTCTGACTTGTACTTTATCTACAAAAAGGCAAAGCTCTCGATGACAGGATGCGTTTATTATGGTATTCAAGAACACATGGATGAAAATTTAAAATGGATGCAGGCAAATATTATTACAAGATATCGGCTTAGCTCCGTTGTTTCAACAACGCTGCGCTTCGAGTATTTTAACGACTCAAAGGGAGTATTGATTGTCCCGGTAGTTCCGGCAGCTGAGTTCAAAACATCAGGCGCTTCCCTCGGTATCGATTTTTTAATAGAAGATAATGTATTGCTCCGGACAGAAGCGCGACAACTGTTTTCGAGCAATAATATTTACCTTGACCGTGGCAGACCAGCAACAAGCAGCTTCACGCTTACAGCCAGTCTTTGCGCATGGTTTTAACATGCATTAAATTTTTACAAATTTACGTCATAGATGAAGCAACACTTTTATGATCGGGTATCGGCCGTGGGCCTCCTGGTTGCCCTTGGTATCATTTATGGGGACATCGGTACTTCCCCCTTGTACACGATGAAGGCTATCATCGGTGACAATGTGATCGATCGACCATTAGTTTATGGCGGTATCTCCTGCGTCTTTTGGACGCTTACCCTTCAGACAACCCTGAAATACGTGATACTTACTTTGCAAGCCGACAATAACGGTGAGGGCGGGATATTTTCCTTGTATACGTTGGTTCGTCACAAGGGGAGACTGCTTGCAATAATCGCTATCATTGGTGGCAGCGCTTTATTGGCTGACGGAATTATCACTCCACCAATTTCAGTTTCATCTGCCATTGAAGGGTTAAGGATTATCTACCCTGAAATACCGACCATCCCGATTGTAGTTTTTATCATCACTTTACTATTTGGACTGCAAATCCTCGGAACCACCATGGTCGGAAAAAGCTTTGGGCCAATCATGATGATCTGGTTCACGATGTTAGGCGTCCTTGGCCTTGGAAATATTCTTGCAAATCCAGATGTGCTTGCCGCCCTTAACCCTTACTACGCTTTCAACTTGCTAACAACGCACCCGGAAGGATTCTGGATCCTTGGCGCAGTTTTTCTTTGCACAACAGGAGCCGAAGCACTGTACTCTGACATGGGACATTGTGGCAAGCAGAACATCCGCGTAAGCTGGATATTTGTGAAAATATGCCTCGTGCTCAACTACTTCGGGCAAGGTGCATGGTTGATGACTAAAGAAGGCAGTCTCCTGGCGACCAACCCATTTTACGCCATGATGCCCCAGTGGTTCCTGATTATCGGAATCGGCATCGCCACGCTTGCGGCAATCATTGCAAGCCAGGCACTTATTTCAGGTTCCTTCACACTTGTCAGCGAAGCAGTTCGGCTAAATTTCTGGCCCAAAGTCAGGCTGCTATTTCCTTCTGAAACGAGAGGACAAATATTCGTTCCTGCAGTAAACACCATGCTGTGGATTGGATGCGTTGGCGTAGTACTTTATTTCAGAGAATCACATGCAATGGAAGCTGCGTATGGTCTGGCGATAACAATTACCATGTTAATGACAACCATTTTGCTGACAATCTATCTGATTGTGAAAAAGGTCTCTCCTGTTTTAATTGGTTTGTTTTTGATTAGTTACCTAAGCCTTGAACTTTCTTTTCTCTCTGCGAATCTCCTGAAATTCATGCATGGAGGATATGTGTCGCTCATCTTGTGCGTTTTGCTTATGACAATCATGTGGGTATGGAAAGAAGCAAATGAGATTAAGAATCGGCTAACTGACTACACAGATCTGGAGCCAAATGTTCCTATTTTGAAAAAGCTGAGCACCGATGAGAGTGTACCCAAATATGCTACGCACCTCGTTTACATGACAAAGTCCAGCACAAATAAGAAGATTGAAAACACTATCCTGTTTTCGATTCTTAAGCAAAAGCCCAAGCGGGCAGATATCTATTGGTTGATTCACGTTGAGACGACCAACGACCCATATACACGCGAGTATAAGGTTGATGTGATTGCACCACAGGATTTAATCAGGATAACTTTCAGACTTGGCTTCAAGGTTGAGCAATTAATCGGCCGGTACTTCGCCAAGGTTGTTGCCAACATGGTGGAAAACGGAGAAGTTGATATTACCAGCCGATACCAATCGTTACAAAACGAAAAAGTAACGGGGGATTTTACATTTATCGTAACCAAAAAATTTCTGTCATACGAAAACAATCTTCCCCCGTATGAAAGAGTGATCATGAAACTTCATTTCCTCCTGAGACGCATCACCATTTCAGAGAAACAATGGTTCGGACTGGACGATAATAATGTTGAAGTAGAAAAAATACCATTGCTGATTTCTCCAGTTAAAGATTTGGAGTTGCAGCGAATTGATTAAGCAGATCAATCCTTCCTCCTGTAATTGCGTTATCCGTTGGATAAATAAATCCTCCCAAATCGCTGCCTGCAAATTCAAATGTATTTGGTCGTTCTTTTTTCTTATTTTAGAATGAATATCCGTGAGCCTATATTCTACATCCGATGAAAAACAGACCTGTCATTATTATCATCCTGATCACAATTCTTACCAGCTACTTTACCTACTATTTCCTGCAGCGACAAGTATTTATAAAAACCCGAAGCATGGGGGAAACGGAATTCCATACGGAAATCAACAATCCGTTTTCAAAGATATTTCTTGGAAGAATGGCCACCGGTGAAACCTCTTATACACAATATCAGGTTTCAGACAGGATAACAATGTTGGCAGACACCGCATCTTTTGTACTGCTGTTGGCTGCGGTCTTTCAGTATTTCCGGAGTCGTACGCGTAAGTATACGTTTCTTCTTTTTATGCTCGTTACAGAAATGTACGTGGTGGTTGGCAGTATTTCAACAAGGCTGTTCTATTGGATTTATCACCTTACGGCTCCCGAATCTCAATTGCTTTCGCCAAATACAGTTTCTATTGCATGGGGTATTCGGTACGCATTACTTTTAGGTGCCCTCTCGACCCTGATTGTGCTTTTACTAAATCCGGCAAATAAGGAAGTTTCTGAAAACCGGCAAGTCCGGATTCAGTTCAAATGGATGAGGCCCTTCCATTACCTGGCTGACCGGTTAATAATTGTGCTCTTAGTTTCCAACGGCTTCGTTTTTTATTTTCTCAATGGTGGAGCCGCTGAACTTGAACGTGATCAATTATACTTGTGGTCAGTGCTTTCAATAACAGGATGCGTGATCATCGCCACCTTTGTAACAGAGAGTCTGTTCCAGCTTTCGCCTTCGAAAATTCTGACGGGTTCGCTTACCGTATCGGATAATTTCGAAAAACCTTCTACTGGAAGCATTTTGGTGCGTTCCCTGGCACGCATCATCCCATTTAACAGTTTGGCGTTCGTTGTAAAAAAAGGATGGCACGATTCACTTTCGAAAACCACGGTAGTCTATGCGGCAGAAGAATCCTGGCTTGCGCGGCAGTCGAAGTTGGTGGGCGCAATCTTTGCGTTCGGAATAGTGGTGCTCGTTATCCTCCTCATAACAACGGTAATGATGACTAGCGATCCGTTCCACTTCAGCGCCACTTTTGCGTTGCCTTACGCTTTAACACCGATCGTCTTATTGGCGATGGCAACAGTGCTCACCTGCTGGCTGGCCTCACTCTCCAATTTCGGTGACAACCTGTACAACAAAGAAACATCAGAATCAGGTATACATTTCTGGACCGCGCTCGCGATATGGATTCCAATTGTGAATTTCAGAATCACCTCAGTGTTGCTAAACGACATTGCGCACAACCTCGGTAGCGCTTTAACCAATGATGAGAAAAAGAGAAGTCTCGAATACCTGACGTCAAGGTGCAGGATCTCTTTTGTACTTCTAAATATTGTAATCGTGCTTGCCGCGCTACTATGGCTCCGCGTCACTTACCGCGTTGAGTTTATGGTTGTGATTGGTTTGCTAACCCTTGCATTAATAAACTGGAGCTACACGATTATCCGTTACGCAAAATGCATCCGCACGATCTCTGAAGAAGTCAGCCAAGCCTATATGGCCAAGGCAGAAGTTAGTACAACTGCTTGAATATTGCACACCAGAAATAACCAAGATCTCAATTGAATGAGCGTCTGAACTCCAACGGAGAAACCTTCGTCTTGCTTTTAAAGAGTTTATTGAAGGACTGTGAATGCTCGAAGCCAAGCTGATACGCGATCTCGCTCACTGAAAGGCTGGTCGTTGAGAGTTTCTCTTTAGCCTTTTCGATTAGCTTGCTGTGGATATGGTGTTGGGTTGATTGACCGGTTAACGACTTTAGCAAACTGCCTAGGTAATTGGGCGAAACATTGACGTTGTCTGCAATCTGTTGCGCGGTAGGTAACCCTTTTTCGACCAGGTCTTCGCCACTAAACCATTCCTCAAGAATCTGTTCGACTTTTTCAAGAATTTGGTGATTGCTTTTCTTGCGCGTGATGAATTGTCGTTCATAAAAGCGCTCGCAATAACTCAAGAGCAATTCTATCTGCGCAATAATGATGCTATGGCTGAACTTGTCAATGTTGGCGTGATACTCGCGTTGGATGTTCTGCATCAGCTCGGTAATCACGCGCTCTTCCTTCTCCGACATGAACAACGCTTCATTCACAGCGTAGCCGAAAAATTGATACTGTTTGATCTTTTTCGCCAAAGGGGTATTCCAGAGGAAATCCGGATGAATGAACAACAGAATTCCGGTCGGCTTTACCTCAAGTTTTTCAACGGTAAGGTGAACAACCTGCCCCGGTGCAACGAACGACATCAGCCCTTCATCAAAATCGTACTGCTGTTGCCCATATCGAAACTTACCCTGGATATTCCGTTTCAATCCTATCGAATAAAAGTTTTGAATCCAGCTGATCTCTTTTTCCTTTACCTGGTACTCAACCAAACTGTAGTCTACAAGACTTACCAGCGGATGCTCCGGCTTCGGCAAGCCACTCATCTTGTGGAATTCGCTGATCTTATCGAAGGTAAAAATATTGTTTGTTTTCATCGATAAATGTGGTAGCGTCCATCTTGCAACAGACGCTACCGTTTGAGTTTTAATAGTCTGTTGATTTGCTCAGCACCTCATTTGCACCAAGCGCATTCTTCAGAATTTCGATCTTTGAAGTAGCCATTCCAAGCGCATCGCTTCCCATGAAGAAATGCAACGGAGGGTTTTGACTTTCTGCTAATTTAATAAAAGCCAGCGCTGCTTTTTCAGGATCGCCCGGTTGATTTCCAGGAATTTGTTCAAGGTGTACCTTGTCGAGTTCGCGGGCCTCCTTGTATTCGCTGATTTGATCTTTTGCGAATCTTAAAGATCCTTTCAGCAGGAAGTTGGTTTTGAAATATCCCGGATAGACGATTGTTGCCTTAACACCCATTGACTTCACCTCGGCAGACAGGGCCTCAGTAAGACCTGCCACCGCAAACTTCGTAGCATTGTAAATTCCCCATCCAGGGAATGCGCCCAGGAATCCAGCGATAGAGGAGATGTTGATTACGTGTCCGGATTTCTTTGCACGGAAGTGAGGCATAACATTCCTCACTACGTTTAACACACCGAAGACATTCGCGTTAAAATTTTCCCGTGCTTCCATATCAGTAGTTTCTTCGATTGTTCCAAGCTGTCCGTAACCCGCGTTATTAACCACCACGTCTATTCCACCGAAAGTGTCGATCGCCTTAGCAATTGCAACTTGTACACTTTTTTCGTCAGAAACGTCTGCCTGCAATGGAAGAAAATTACTGGAAGTGTCTACCGCACGCTGCAGACTGTTTATCGTGCGTGATGTAGCTGCAACCCGATAGCCTTCTTGTATGAGGGCTTTCACTAGTGTAAGTCCTAAACCCTTGGATGCCCCCGTTACAAACCATACCTTTTTTGTGCTCATAACTGTAAATGTTTTGTTGTTGATTTATTTAACAGTACAAAGTTGCCATCGGTGTAAACGGAAAATGTAGCTAAATCAATGGTTGTTGTAGCCGAAGCAATGATCGGAAAAATCTAATCGGTAAATCTTGCACATCGAACTGCGATCGGTCGGTATTGTCTCCTTTGAATCGAGCGGGATCGGAGCATTAAAGCACGCCCATATTTGTGAAATGGCTAAACAATCCCTCATTTCGGCAAAAGCCAAAAGATTTACATCATAGACCTTTGTTCTACCAAACAAAAAAAGATGAACAGAACATTAGGAAAAAACGGACCTGCGGTATCCGCTATCGGCCTCGGGTGCATGGGAATGTCAGGAGCATATGGAAGGAGTGATGAAAAAGAGTCCATAGCGACAATACAAAGAGCGCTCGACCTTGGACACAATTTCCTTGACACAGCCGACTATTACCTTTCCGGTCACAATGAATTACTTATTGCCAAAGCAATACAAGGCAAAAGAGAAACCGCATTCCTATCTGTAAAAACAGGAATGATGGCATCTCCTTCAGGTCCCGGACCAGTGAATGGGCACCCCGACTATATACGTCATGCGGTAATGCACAGCTTGCAACGACTCAAAGTAGATTATATTGATCTCTACACACAAGGCAGAATAGATCCCAATGTACCCGTTGATGAGACGGTTGGGGCGCTTGCCGAGCTTGTAGCAAAAGGTATTGTTCGCTACATTGGTCTGTCGGAAGCATCGGCAGAATCAATTCGTAAAGCAGCGAGCGTACATCCGATCACTGCGCTTCAAACGGAGTACTCTCTTTGGACACGAGACATCGAGCGTGAAGTAATTCCAACTATTCGCGAACTGGGAATTGGTTTGGTAGCTTATGCCCCGTTGAGCCGGGGTTTCTTAAGTGGTGAATTCAAGAAGCCGGAAGACATCAAGGACAATCGTGCACACATGCCGCGTTACCAGGGAGAGAACTTCTACAAAAATTTGGAACTGGTCGAAAAGATACGGGTGATGGCGATGCAGAAAGGATGTACACCTTCACAGTTAGCTATTGCGTGGGTGCTGGCTCAAGGAGAAGATATCATTACAATACCTGGAACGAAACGCGTAAAATATCTTGAGGAGAACCTGGCATCAGAGCAAGTGAAACTCTCGCGCGAAGATTTAGAGAGCATCAATGAGATCATGCCAGCGGGTGTCGTTTCTGGTGCCCGCTACCCGGAGAGATTTATGAGCGCCTTGAACCGATAAACATTATGAAGAAAGAAATGCACGGCATGCCTCATCGCTTTGAATCGTTATCAGAAGTGCACCGCATACTGGAATTGCCCCCTCCCGTGCACCCACTGATAAGCCTGATCGAAATCAAAGATTCAGACATCGATCCGGGAAAACTGCCTTCCGTATTCGTCTACAATTTTTACAAGATATCACTGAAGCTGAACCTCCGGGGAAGAATAAGATACGGGCAGGGTTATTATGATTTTGAGGAAGGCGGTATGTTCTTCAAAGGGCCGAACCAGGTTTCGGGAACCGGAGACCACAACGTGGATCATTCAGGTTTTACGATGATCATTCATCCGGATTTTTTCCTGAATTATCCTCTGGCGAAGGAAATTAATCGGTACGGGTTCTTTTCTTACTCAGTAAACGAAGCATTGCATCTTTCCGAGAAAGAAAAGGCTACCATCAT
>DASWTP010000044.1:0-5559 GCA_036402075.1 Chryseosolibacter sp.
TTTATCGTTTTCCGGATACACATTGTCAGAATGGTAGCGCTCACGAGCCCCGCCCGATGTTGGCTCTGCACCATCCCAGAAATATTGAAACGTTTTGTATTGTGTCAGCGTGAGGAGCGAATCGTCTGACAGTTTTTGTGATGGTGTTGATGAAGACTCCGTTGCTTTCTGCTGAGGTGTACAGGTCCAGATGATCAGACTCAGTAACACAGCGAGGACCAGCACTGGAATAAGCTTACTTTCTTTGAGAGGTGAATATTGCATAATGTAAGTTATAGCGTTAGTAAGTAAAAGACAATTTTGTTAAGCCGGCCCGTACTTCCGGTGCACTCATGAATAAATCCCACAATTTGCCGGTGCGATGATTTTCGATCATCACTATTATCGGTCCTTGATCAATGGCAAGGTAAGAGTTGGCGAACCATGGCTCATTCAAATTAAAGGCGTCATAAAATCCGTAAGGACCCCAAAGTCTATCGCCAAGTTTGTAATAAAAATATCGCATGGCGCGCAAGGATTCTTCTGGTGTATAAGGTATTGATGACAGCGCAGCACTTGGCGTGATTACTCCGAGATCGTTTGTTGGAGAGTGTGCCGAATAGCCCGCTTGATTGTCGCTTGCTGTGAGGCCCCAACTGTCTTCAGAATACCCTGCAAAATTTTTCGGATTATCCGCTGCGTACAAATAGTTGATCTTCGAATGATTGACATTTTGCGTCCAATAATTGGCGTATTGGTCCTCAAGATTGCGTGGATCAAGACCGAGAAAAGAATAGTGCGCGAAAAATAAGGGGCCACCGAGATCGAATCCCACCGGCAACGTTGTCCCGTAAAAAAGTTTACCGTTGCGAATTGCTCCGTTATTTGCCCAGCCCTGCTCATATGTTGCTTTATCTATTGAATGAGTTGTTGACGAAGCAGCAAGCACGTATGTTATCAAAGCCTCGTTGTATCCGCGAATTTGGTGATTCATTGTCCATTGCTTGTCAGGTGACCAATGCCAGTACAATACTTTTTGACCACCGCGCGTGTACCAATCCCATTCAACGCCTTCCCACAGTGCGTTGATCCGATCAATTAAATTCTTTTCAGCAGCGATTGAAGGATTCAGGTATTGACGCAAAGTAAGAAGACCCTGAATTAAAAAAGAAGTTTCAACCAGATCGCCACCATTATCATTAGCGCTGAAAGGAACCACTTTCCCCGTGCTTCCATTAAGCCAATGCGGCCACGCACCGTGGAAACGATCCGCAGTTTCGAGAAAGGAAATGATCTTGTGAAAATGGGACATTGCTTGGTCCCGTGTGATGAAACTTCGTTCGATACCGACAATGATTGCCATGATACCGAATCCACTACCTCCCGAGGTGACAATATCACCGGACGTGTTGCGTTCGCGAGCCATTCCGCTGGTTGGATGGGCAAAATTGTAAAAATACTTGAATGTCCTGCGTTGAACTGTGTCGAGCAACGCTTCATCACTCATGCGCGGAAACTTATCTACGGGGTCAATACCTGTAATTAACTTGATTGCGCTCTGACTCCCGAACTCCTGGTTGCGCACAGATTTTAAAGTGCCTGCGATGAATAAGGTATAACTGGTAAGATAGTTAAGCGGAGTTGATGGCGTAATGACAATGGTACTGTCATTATTTGCCAATTCAATTGTTAACGGAACGTCTTGTTTTGGTTCGGAAAGCACGATTGATGATTGGGCAGAACTCAGTTCAATTGGTTCTGAAAAGTCTATAACCACTCGTGGGTTTAAAGAAACATTTACGTAGCGAAAGCTCTGCGGGAGTCCATCGAGTGATACGCTCGTCAAGGTGAAGTTCTTGGGAGCGGGTGGCATGGGTTCATCATCCTTGCAACCCAGTGCAAGCACAGTGACGACAGCACAGAGCGTAGTAAAAAAGAAATCTTTCATAAAAAAAAAGGGTACAAAAGCGTACCCTCTTACCATTAAACTGACTAATTATCGACCCGCAGTTCCCAAATTATAGAGCGCTGTTATTTCTGCATCAGTGAGTGGACTATTGAAAACTCTGATGTCATCAACCATTGCATTAGCCATTTTCGGCCAAGTATCTGTACTGCCAGCAAAACCAACTGTTGGTGTTGCCAAACTTCCAATGACCGCTTGCGAAGGCACCGCTTGAATCAACGGCCCTGTAGTTCCACGATTATCATATGCACCGATAGAAGTCCCATTAGCGTATACCTTCAGGTTATGCGAAGTAGCATCCCACCGCATTACAAAATGTGTCCACGTACCAGTTGCTTTCAAAACACCAACAGGAGGTTTGCCGCGTGGATCGTTTCTATTGTCCTGGCCGTTCGGGCCTGATGGATCTTGAGAAAGATAATTGGCTTTCAACACCAGCGTGTCGCCTGCACCTCTGTTTGGAAACCAACCCGTTTCTGCGGAAGCGCTAAGATTACCCCAGGCAGCTGTTGCATTCGTTGGAAAAATTCCGAAGAAAGTAGTGAAATCAGATCCGTTGTTTTGGACATTCACCCACAAACTAACAGTGTAATTTGATAGAGAATTGGCGCCACCGATAGCTTGGATAGAAGGGTACTTCAGAGCACCAGTTTGCAAGTTCAATGCTTTTCCAATAACACCGTCTGTTGAAGCTACAGTACCGAAAGTATTGGACGGTGCGGTATTCGAAATTCGTTCGTTATTGTTGTCATCAAACGTCCAATGCGCGACAAGGCTGGAAGCAGCAACTTCGTTAGAGTTGTTATACCCATCGATCTTTGGCAATTCTTTTTCGTCATCACAGGATGATAACGACACTGCGGTTACAGCTAGCGCACCCGCCAATAGAGAATAGATTCTGTTTGTTTTCATCTTTGGTTTACTTAAAGGTTTATTGAACTGTTTATTATTATGCTAAATGTTAGTATCCGAAATTCTGCTTAAGCTGATTTCCGCTTAACAAAATCTGCGAATTCGGTATTGGCAAAACTTCGTGCACGCCTGCAACGAAGTTTGTTTTACCCGCAGCCTGCATTAATTGAGCAGCGCGTCCCTGGCGCACGATGTCAAAGAACCGGTCATGTTCCATTGCTAGCTCAACATGACGCTCGTGCCAAACATCCTCTAAAGTCACGCCTGACTTTGGATCGAGTTGCGCACGCTGTCTCAGAAGATTGATTTTATCATCAGCATTACCAAGCCCTGTTCGCACCGCTGCTTCTGCCCACATCAGCAGTACGTCAGCATAACGGAGTATCTTAATATTCTTCGGACGATCTTTGTCTTCATTTTGAGCGTATTTCTCGTTCGTCTTGCTGGTATATGCTTTATAATTGTAGTACAAGTTCTGAACTGAATCTTTGCTCGGTAAACGGAAACCGTCCCAGAGAATCGTGCCTTTATGCGTGCCGCTGTTGTCAACTTCGATAATAGTCGATTGTCTTCTTACATCACCAGGTTCGTAGGCGGCCAGCAGCGATGCACTCGGGTTGTTAAAACCCCAACCGAGATCATCCCATCCTCCAGCGCCACCAACACGTGGCCCTTGCGAAACGGTGTAGTTGTCGATCTTGAGATTGGCGTTGTTAAATTCACCGGTTTGAATTTCGAAAAGTGATTCGATGCTATTATCGCCTGATTGTCTCCACAAGTGCGCGTAATCAGGAACAAGTGCATACTGCCCGGATGTGATGACGCTGTCAGCATAAGCAAACACCTTAGGCCAGTCGTTGCGGTACATATACACCTTGGCAAGCATTCCTTGAGCAGCGCCTTTCGTAGCATGACCAACTTGAGCTGCATTTTTCAGCGGAAGCGTGTTCGAGGCAAATTGTAAATCGGAAATTATGGTTGCGTAAATGTTGTCAACCGATGCGCGCGTTTGAAATGCCGGATCCGAGTTCGCATCTGTTGCATCCACAGGCACCCGAACTACGAGTGGCACTGCTCCGTACATGCGGACGAGGTTGAAATACAAATAAGCGCGAAGGAATCTGACTTCTCCCTGCCACTGCCTCTTTTGATTAGCATCTATTGGTGCGCTCTCCAATGCTTGCAGCGCCTGATTCGCAGCGCCAATGCTGTTATAATGTCCA
Source organism: Chryseosolibacter sp. (assembly GCA_036402075.1). GTDB lineage: Bacteria > Bacteroidota > Bacteroidia > Cytophagales > Cyclobacteriaceae > Chryseosolibacter. The sequence continues at coordinate 4,081 of DASWTP010000044.1, forward strand.
CTCCAAAGCGTCTCAGCAAATTTGTTCGTTGACGTCAATGTAAAATCATCGATGTCGCCCACTGGAACAGCCTGATCCTGCGCTGTGCTTCCTTTATCAGCATCGTCTGACATAATGCTTGTCACGCTGATAAATGCAAAACCATGAACATCACCATTACCCCAGGAATCGCCTTGGAGTAAACTTGCATACACACCTGTTACCAGATCTTGCGCGAGTCCGGGATCACTTTCAGTTGTAACACCTCCCTGCACCTTCACATCAAGAAAGTCATCGGAGCAAGACTGCGCGACCAGCGCGACTAAAGTGATCAGCGTAAATTTTATAAAGAATGCAGACTTTTTCATTTCAACTATCTTTTTGTCACTCATTAGAAACCAATGTTAATGCCCGCAGCGATTGTTCGGGTTGTCGGATACGCACTGAGTTCTATACCCGAGTTCGTTGGATCACCGGGCAACTCAGGAGTAAACCCACTGTATTTTTTCAAGGTGAAGAGGTTTTGTGATGTCGCGAAAATGCGAAGGTTGGTCATGTGCAATTTTGCAAGCGATGCCTGCGCGAAGTTATAACCGATGGTCAGGTTATTGATTCGGGCAAATGAGCCTGACTCAACGAAGTAATTCGATGCTGGAAGATTTCCGGTATTGGCGGCAGGATGCTTCTGCGTTTGATTTCCGTTTGTCCAGCGGTCATACACAACATCACGTTCAACATTGTCTTTGCCCTCCACGCGAACCGCACGCTTTCCATTGTACACTTCGTTACCTACGTTTCCGTACAAATCAATGCTAAAGTCCCATTTCTTATAGTTGACGGAAGCATTCAAACCGAAGTATGCAACGGGCTGATAGGAACCTGCAAAAACACGATCAAGGTCATCGATCTGACCATCGTCGTTCTGATCAACGTAACGGAAGGATCCGGCTTTGGCTGTAGGCTGAATCACAATACCTTCGCTGCTCTGATAAGCATTCACTTCGGCTGTCGAGTTAAAAACTCCGTCCACTTCGAGCACATAAAAACTTCCCACCGGGTAGCCATTGTCTGTTCGGGTGGTGAAGCCTTGCGCTGCACCGATGCCTCCTCCGAGCACGGCCTGTCCTCCATTGAGCGCGACAACCTTGTTATCGTTTAATGTAGCATTGGCACCGATCGAATAAGAGAAATTATCATTCACCCGATTCTTCCAGTTCAAAAGAAACTCTACTCCTGTGTTTTGAATAGAGGCTACGTTTGTAATGACGGTGGCATCGACATCGCCTACCGTTTTTGGAATGGGCACACGGATAAGTGCGTTCTCGACCTTCTTGTCATAGAAATTTACTTCACCTGTCAAGCGGGATTGGAGCACTCCGAACTCCAGGGCGAGGTCATATTCTTCTGTTATTTCCCATGTGATATTCGGATCGATGATCGTGTTAATTTGCGATCCGTTGGTAGCAGCGCCAGCACTTCCATTAAATGGATAAGCTTTGT
>DASWTP010000045.1:0-3416 GCA_036402075.1 Chryseosolibacter sp.
CCCAATGTGGATATCCCACGAGTGTGAGAGTCCCATTTTGTACAAACCGTTCATGAACGCAATGGCTCTTGGAGCTCTGCCGCCTGATTCTTTTGACCACTTCACAAGATCACCTTCAAACTGAAAATGACCCGCATCAACGGTGATCGGTGATTCTGTCACATCGGGGCGGTCGATGCTGAACTCGCGCATCATGTCTTTCGGAGCTGCCTTAAACAGGTGATAGCCCTTTTGTCTTTGTGCGAAGCAGACGGTGCCAATGAACATTAGAGCAATGATGAACAGGGGAGAGGAGCGTCTCATGGGGTGAAGCTTATTTGACAAGATAGAAAACGTTCGAATAGTTCTAAAGGGTGAATCCCAACTTAGAACCAGTTCAAATAAAAAAGGGACCGCTAAGTCCCTTCTTTATGTATCTAAAATTTAATCTTTACCCTTTCGGAGCCGGTGCGTTTAATTGCTTCATAAATTCCTTTGCACGCTCATAGCTAGGATCAATAGCCAGAATTTTCTGGAAGTACTCTTTTGATTTTGTTACATTCTTTTCGATCTGAAGGGTATACGTGCCTAAGTAATCGTATGCCTCGATCAGGTCCTTCTTATACTTTTCTGGATTCGTAGATGCTTTTTCAACCACCTGCTCATACATAGGTTTTGCAAGCCCTTGCGTACCCGTTGAGTCAATATGTTGTCTTGCACGGCCTGCCCATAGCGGACCAACTGTCATGTTTGGTTGCTTCTCAGCCAACTGCGTGAAGGCACTGTCAGCTTCAACGAAGTTTTCATTCATGTAGTAAGCTCTACCGATATTGTACAGGTCTTGAGAAAGCACTTGCTTGCGAGTAGCCATCAATGACTTGAACGCTTCGATTGCTTCTGGGAATTTCTTTCTTTTCAAAAGTGTCTCCGCGTGAAGGCTCAGCACATCAGGACCCACAGCGGTATCCATTGCAATTGCGTACGCGAAATATACGTTAGCTAGTGAATCACCACCGGGTGTCTTGCTCTCCAGTTGAACTTTTGCGTATTCCGCATAGTCATCAGCAGTGATATCCTCTTTCTTGGCTTTTTGGAAGTATTTCTCATACATCGTAACGGCTTCCGCACCTTTTCCTTGCTGCACTAATGAAAGTGCATAATACTTATAGGCAACGGCAGGAACATTAGGGTTTGTCGTTACCTCCTGGAAGATCGTGTTTGCTTTGTCATACTGCTTTGCGCCAAAGTAGAAGAATGCAAGCTGAAACTTTGCTTCATCTGGTTTCTCCGTAATTGACATATATTTTTCAGCAGCCTGTACAGCTTTGTCGTATTCCTTGTTTAGATAGTATACCTGGCCAAGTTCCTTGTAAGCCGGTGCATACTCTGGATCTATTTTGATAGCCTGCTCATAGGAGCTCACTGCAATGTCATTGTTTTTAGCGCGCTGATAAAGCTTACCAACTTTATAGTGAGGCTTTGCATACTTTGTATCAACACGGCCGGCTTTTTCATAGGCCGTTACAGCAGGTCCTGCGTTTTGCGGGTTTTGAATAAGTGATGCATCTCCCAAAAGCATGTGTACTTCGGGGTCAGTGTTATTGATGCCAGCAGCTTTGTTTAACAAATTGATAGCGTCAAGCAAATATTTCGTATCCGTAAGGTATGCTTCAGCAACTGCTTTCAATACGTTTACATCTTTTGACTTTGACACTTGTAAAGCTTTATCAAGATTAGCTTTTGCATCGGTCGGATTTTTCTCTAACAAACGTACGTGGCCTTTACCAGCGTAGTTCAAACCATCTTTGTCGTTGGCGGCAATTCCTTTCTCAAAATTTGCGAGCGCCTTGTCTTTTTGTCCTAGGCGAAGCTGTGCCAGACCGAGGTAGTAGAGGTTGTACGAGTTCGGTGTAGCACTGGCCATTTGCTCGAGAGCAGCAAGACCCTTTGAAGGCTGTTCAATATCGATGAGGCGGAAGGCTTTTCTTACTTCCGGGTTTTGGGCGTTGGTAGCTGCAATAAAGAACATGACAAACACTAAAGTCATTGCTGCCTTCAGCTTGCCAAGAAAATCTGGAAGCGCTATCATTCCAGGTCTTTGATACTGCGAATTCATAATCTAGGTTTTTAACGTTTACAATCAATCGGGTGTTAAAAATAACATGCCCGTACTATTTTCAAATCCTTTTTATTCAGAATGCCTAAACTTTACTCGACTTCAAAGGATTTTTGATTTACGCTGATAATGCGCAATGGCATCGTTTTCGGCAGCAATCCGGCCTTCAGAACAATTCGTTGGCCCCTTTCACTTGCGAAGAATGCCGCAAATCCCGTAGCTAATCCCGTTCTCCCTTCGCGATTTATGGCCGTGATCGTACGCATCAACGGATAATACTTTAACGCCAGGTAAGCCTGATACGGCTTGAAATAGGCGCTGTCACCAGCCACTTCCATCACCCTTACCTTGCCAAGAAATTTACCTGCGGTAGTATCATCACTGTCACTTATCCATTCCAGGCCAATCAACCCCATTGCATTTTTGTTCTTCGCTACGTAATCAACAACAGCTTCATTATTGTTTACTGCGAAGCAATTCTTGGGAAGTTCTTTTACTTTAGCTACTGAGTCTCTCAATTGTCGTAGTAATCCTGAATTTGGATTATCAAAGACAATCTCTATGCCATTATTGGAAGAGCCCCCAATTTGCTTCCAGGTTGTGATTTTACCAGCTAGAAGATCTTTAATCTGATCCATGGTGATGAGTGAATCAGGGTTCGCCCGGTTCGCAATCAGGGCAATGCCGCTGCCGGCCATTTCTTCTTCACGCGCACGAATCTTTGTCCGTTCCATCAGAAACGCGCGCTCATCTTTCGTGAGCTTGCGTGTTGCTATTGCCATGCGAATCGTGTCTTCGTTAAGCATTGCAGAGATTGCTTCCGCCTCAGGCAAGTAGATGACCGAGATGTGCGCGTCTTTATGCAAGGCGTTGAATGTCTCCACCTCGGCTTCAACGATCGGTTTTAAAGATTCATCTGCTACAATGGTGATCTTCCCTGTGGTGGGCGTATCCACTGGCTTTCCATACTTGTTTTTCTCCCGGCACGATGCCATCAGGAGTGCAAAAAATGCAAAGACTAAAACTAACCGTCTCATCATCATAAAATCGAATCTATCAGTAAGTGAAATCAATCTTCGGAATCGCGGCCTGCAAAGTATTTCCGGTAGACGTTCAATCCCCGGAAGAAACCGTATACAATCAGCAGGACACCAAATAGCTGCGCGTAAAGAGGAGGAATATTGGGTACTTGCGCAGCGTTAAAAATAATGGTTGTACCGAGACCAACGTACAGTACAACCATTACTATTGCCAAGCTTATCGAGACTACAGGCGGAATTAATGGCCTTTTGTCTTTCACGCTTTACTTAAATTAATTCAG
>DASWTP010000046.1:0-22934 GCA_036402075.1 Chryseosolibacter sp.
GACCCATCGAGATTTACACTCATTAATAAAATCAATCTTTTTCTCAGATTAGTCAGCCATTCTTCATTAGAACGGATTGCACTAACGCTTGAAGAGATTCAAAAGATCCAAACATCCGACGACCGGGAATTAAAGATTCCGTCAGTTGAATGCTTCAGGTTTGTAAACAGGATTGCCGGGTTGAGGAAAGCATCAGTTTCGCAATTCCCTTTGGCTGACACTTCTCAGTTTCACAACCGCGTCTTTGCGACGCACCTGGGCAAGTTGTCCATCCCTCTATTCAAAGTAACACCAGGGCAGGAGAGGTCTGAAACAATAGTCAACTTCATCTATCTGAACAACGGACATTTTAAGTACTTCAACGACAGGAAGGACTGGCTCACAGCCACCCACTTCCAACCGGAGAATCGATTTATGCTGCTGACAAGTGACCCGGCGCGCTGGCTCGATCACTTCACCACCAACTATGGCCCCGACTACTTTTTGCTCCTTTGCCACCCGCATCCCCCAGACGACGTGCTTGAAGTGATTCAGTCAATCCTGGATCGACTTGATTTCCAGGAGTTGATGCTTACTTCACCGCGGAGTCAAAACGATTGGGATTTCGTAGCAAACCTTATCGAACACATACTTAATCGAAGTGTTGAAGGTCTTGGGTTTAAGATTGCGAGTGACGAGCACTGTTTTGTCATCGCTGTCCGATCAGATGGTGTCAACCTTCTTGGATTTATGGAGCGCGTGATAACAGAATTCAACGAGTCAATCCTTCAATCAATTCACCATAGCACGTCGACATTTGCACAGGGTGCTGGTATACTCGGATCAGTTCAAATCACCCCTCACATTTACCGAAGCCGCGACGCCTATATTTTAAAATTTGATCTTATGCTTCACGAGACAATCTGCCAAGAGTTTTTTTCGCAACTATTCAATGCCTTTGGCATAAAAAAGGGAATTAAGTTTTGCTAGAAATAAATGTTTCGCCCAGAACGTCTCAAGATTATCAAATAGACCTGACCAATTCTAGTCTAGCGTTTCCGTTATTCGAATAATCTTTAAAATGTAGTCAAATATTACATGATTTTGTTCGTAGTATAAAAGTACTATTGACCTGTCAAAAGTCCCTATGTTGACGACTTTCTAGCTGAATATTGGGCGCCCCTGTTTTTTGAGGTTCGATGATTAAATCTTACATGTGAGCGATCATCCTTGAAAAATTTAGATCTGAAGTACTTCAGATTTTCGTCGTAGGTTGCTTGCTTACGAAACCTAAACGACCTAACCCTTGCTCGCGTCTCCTCCGTCTTTAGTACACCGAAATTTTACTGCTAACCCGACTATGATGAAGCAGCTACTTCATGCCGCATTCCTTTTGTCCTGTTTGGTACTGGCCAATCGTGGCTTTGGCCAGGGCGAACTTCCCGTTGATATGTATACAGGAAGTCCAATTATTGAAGTCCCGATTTGGACAGTGAAAGGCCATGACCTTGTCGATCCAATTAGGCTTAGCTACAAAGCAAAGGGTGTTCAACTCGATGAAACCAACGGTCAGTTTGGTGTATCGTGGTCATTGCAAGCTGGGGGTGAAATCTCCAGAGAAGTTAGAGGGCTCCCGGATGACTTTACAGGAACCGGAACAGATCGGCGCAGGGGATGGCTGTACCTTAAATACGCGTCAGCAACAGAGTATAACAATGCAGAAGCTTCATCGATGAGTAACACTGCTGACTTGTCATCAGTAACGTGTTCTGATGAACAAACTGACTGGAATAAAATCTGGGGCTACGGCTATGACAATGACACTGAACCTGACATCTTCCACTATAACGTCGGTGGTATATCGGGAAGTTTTGTTTTTGATAATACCAGTGCCGCTACAATTAGGTTGATTCCATACCGCGACGTTGTTATTGTACCGACTTTCGCTTCGGGTTCTAAGGCAATTGGGTCATTTACTATCACCACCAGCACCGGTGTTGTTTACACTTTTGGAAATGGACAAACCGAGTCCGAATCCCGTTATACCGAGAAGTTAACTTCCGAAAGCACCGTTGAATTTCTTAAAACCGATTACGAGCTCTATGCGAAGACTTCTGATCATGGTGCTACCGCAGTTTCCTATACCAAAAAATGGAAGTTAGGCACCGTCACATCACCCTCAGGTGATGTATTGACCTATGCATACCAATCGCAAGCATTTACTAATTCTGAAACCATTAAAGCGTACATAAAGAACTATTCATCTAGCGGATTCTCGACGCACAGTATCTATTCCGACAACCGAACTGGCAATATTCTTAACCTAAGTCACATTTTTGTAAAGAGTGGAGCAGAACTAAAGACAGCTATGTCGTTTGCGACCACTAACGGCCTCATTTCATCGATTGAAATCCGTGATTTTAGAAGAAATCCGGCCCTGAATCCCGCTCCGATTATCAAGCAGTTCAATATCACTTATCAGTATTCAGGGAGCCGCGCGTTTATAAGAGAGATTCAAGAGGTATCAGGAACTGAATCATTACCACCATACAGATTCGATTACAATTCAGCCTATTTGCCATCGGGAGATTCCTTCAGCAAGGATTTTTGGGGCTATTACAACGGAAGAACGAATACTCACCTCGCGCCGAAAATGTATGTGTACCCATCATTGCCGCCATCCGAGCGATACCGCATTGAGCAAATAGCCGGATATAGCGGCACCGTCTATACGTTGGCGGGTGCTGACCGCACAGTAAATCCAGATTACGTCCAGGCGGGAACGCTGAAAACTATTTCTTATCCCTGGGGAGGTATGACAACCTTGACGTACGAATCCAACACCTATTATGATTCAGTCGCAAATCAAAGTTACAAGGGAGGAGGATTGAGAATTAAAAAGGTCGTGTACGAGGACGGGCTCAACCCGGACACTAAAATTATTAAAACACTTGTTTACGAGGACGGTAGCAATAAATCATTTGGAAGACTGATTAGTAAGCCAACCTTTGCAATCCCAACATATGAATATCGTGATCCTTTGAGCACAAATGAAGTGTCATTGATGATTGACGAACCTGTTGAATCGGATTGGAATTTTCAAACTGTTCGGTCCGAGATCGATCTTTCCTCCAACGAATTTACGCAAGGAAGTGCTATCGGCTATCAGGAGGTTAAAGTTTACCGACCCGGTGCCGGATATGTTCATTTCGAATATAAGATTAGAGCAGGTTATGGATTTGAAAATGTAGGTGACTGGACAGCTACTATGAACAAATTTGTTAGAGGTTCGGCATGTCCTGCGCTGAAAATTGCAACAGCATTGGCTGGGGCGAATACCTTCCCCTATGTACGAAATCCAAATTTTGACTATGAACGTGGACTTCTGAAGCGAAAGCGTGAATACAACGAGTTGGGGCAACTGGTGTCGGAAAATATTCCTGCATATAAGGATCTTTACAAGACCGGAACTACACCGCATAAAGTCTGGGGAGTTGACTTTGAACAGTATCCAAATAGCGACGTGCTTACCTATTTCTATGGGAAATACTTCTTACTTACAGATGTGATAAAGGTTCTCGTTGGAGACACAACTAAGCTTTATGATCCGGGCAACCAGGCTCAGAAGCTCGTCTCAATAACTGAGTATAGCTATGGTAGCCCATACCATAAGCTCTTAACGAAAAGCAAAAATACTTCGCCCGATGGCATCATTACCCAGACGTATATAAAATACCCACTTGACTATGGAGCTATTCCATCAGGTGCTGACAAAGCATGCGAAACAATTGGAACCATGCAGTCAACGGGACGGATAGGTATCCCGATTGAGACGTATCAAACCATAACCCGGCCAGGTGGAAGTGAAATGGTAGTTTCCGGTTCGATTGTAAAATTTAATGACTTTGGAACGGTCGGAAAGGTTCTTCCCGAGTATACGCTTTCCTGGAATTCAGCCACGCCAAAACTTCTCACTCAGTTTGTTACATCGTACGTTCATCCAAGCACAAAACAATTTACAACCGACATCCTCTACGAGTCTTCATCTAGAATCTTGAGTTATGGCGAGTATGATATGCCGACACGAGCAGTTGGAAATAGTCGTATAGAAGACCTCGTGATCTTCGGCTATAACGCTACTGTGCCTATCCTTACAACAAGCGATGTCACACCTTCTCAATTCGCTTTTTCCGATTTCGAGGAGACAACGCAGGTTTCTTTCAGTGCTGTTTCAACTTCAACGGAGCCGGAATGCGTAGGCGGACCGCAAGTATGCGTCTACTATATAGCCGGGAGAACCGGGGCGAAAAGCATTGGGGGAATGGACCTTTTGCTGAGTAAAACACTGGAGAAAAACTCAAACAAATATACTTTGTCGGCATGGGTGAAACACATGGGAACTTCCGCGCCTATCAATGTGAAAATTCAAAACTCAGGTAAAACGATTACTTACTTTAACCAGGCGCTAACATTCACACCGACAACCCCGTCAGGGTCTTTTGAATACGTTGAATTTGAAATACCGATCGATCCGTCGCTCACGACTTTCTACGTAGCGATTTCGATTTCGGAAGGCATTTACCTAGACGATGTGGGATTCTATCCTTCACACACATCATTGACGACCTATACGTACACTTTCCCCTTCGGAGTGAATTCTGTCTCCAATCGTCACAAGACAAGCGTCACGGAATACGACGCTCTGGGGCGCGTAAAATATCTTAAAGACAAGGATGGTAACATCCTTCAGAAAAAAACCTATCAGTTTAACGCCAACTAAGACCTTTCATGAAAGTTTTTAGAATATTTTTTTCTATCTTTTTATTAGGAGCGACTCAACTAAGTGCGTTGCCCGTCCTTGATGCGCCACCTCCCGGTGCTATTACAGGTCCCAATACAGTCACAGTGGGAGTAGCAGAGACTTATAAGTTTACGAACGGGGCAAGTGTCTCTAGCCCCGTTTGGGTCGTTACGGACGAGGCTCAAAAGCTTAGCACCTGGGTTGTAGGTACAGACTATTTTGTAAGCATCCGATGGAATGAGACAGGAGATTTTTCTATTGTATTTAAAAGCGGGACGGTTACACAAGCAACGAAATATATGTCCGCCTATCCCGGTGTGCCATCAGGTACCGGCGCCACACGGTGTGGAAGTGGAACAGTATCGTTGACAGCATCGCCTGGCGCTGGTGGGAACTCGATCCGATGGTATGATGCGCCAACAGGAGGGAACTTGTTGAGTACAAGCACAAGTTTTTCGCCATCGGTTTCGGGAACGACCACATACTACATAACGAGTTATAACACAGCCTGGGGTTATGAAACTAGTACAACCCTCGGTCGCGTTGCAGTTACAGCTTATGTTAACCCGATACCCGGACAACCTGGCGCGTCTGGAACGTCCATCTGCGGACCAGGTGCGGTCACACTTAGTGCAAGTATAGGAGCAGATGGCAATACAGTCCGGTGGTATGACGCAAGCAGTGGTGGCAACTTACTCACGAGTGGCACAAGCTATTCCACCCCAACACTATACGGTACAACTACGTACTACTTAAGCACATATAATTCGTCGACCGGATGCGAAAGCACTATGGCCACCGCTCGCGTACCCGTTACGGTTTACGTTAATCCAATCCCCAGCGCGCCCGGAGGCTTCCCAAACAGCAGATGTGGAAGTGGAACCGTTTCATTATCAGCAAGCATTGGTTCAAATGCCAATACGGTGCGATGGTATGATGCGAGCTCCGGAGGGTCACTGCTCGCCACAAGCACAACTTTCACTACACCAACGATTAGTTCATCTACTACTTACTATATAAGTAGCTATAATACTGGCACAGGCTGCGAAAGTGGAAGAGTGGCAGTGACTGCTACAGTCAACCCTACTCCCGGAGCTGCATTTGTAGAAGCAATTTCTAATCAATGTGGGCCCGGATCTGTTACGATTTATGCATCCTACGGAAGTAATGGTAACATGGTCAGGTTCTATGATGCGAGCAGTGGCGGCAATTTGTTAGCAACAACGCTCACCTACACAACACCGGCGCTGACTTCATCGACAATCTATTACATGAGCTCGTATAACACGTCCACTGGCTGTGAAAGCGCTAGTAGGGTTGCTGTTACTGCGACTATCAATACAATTCCCGGAGCACCAAGCGCATCTGGAAGTTCAAGGTGTGGTGCTGGAACCGTTTTTTTGAGTGCGACACCTGGAACGAACGGTTCAACCGTTAGATGGTACAGCACGAGTACTGGCGGGTCACCGCTGGCAACAAGCACGACGTACACGACACCGAGCTTGAGTTCGACCACTACCTACTATCTAAGCACGGTAAGCAGCGCCGGATGCGAAAGCACGAGCGCACGCGTGCCGGTCACCGCGACAATTATTCCAATTCCAGATGCTCCAATCGCGACTAGTAACGCTAGGTGCGGAAGCGGCACAGTTTCGTTAACCGCCTCCCCAGGTGCGAATGGAAACACCGTATATTGGTACACAACAAGCACAGGAGGTTCAGCATTTCACTCGGGACTGGCTTACTCGCCAAATCTCAGTGCTACAACCACCTACTACCTCAGTAGCTTTAATACAGCAGGTTGCGAAAGCACAAGTGCAAGAGTTCCAATTACAGCAACGATCAACCCGATTCCGTCGTCACCAATTTACAATGGGGGTTCACGATGCGGTTCGGGAACGATTACGTTATCAGCTACTTCGGGTTCTAACGGAAACACCGTTCGTTGGTACGATGCAAGTAGTGGTGGCACATTGTTAGCCACCGGAACAACGTATGTGACGCCTTCACTTACCTCGACGACCACATTTTACATCACGAGTTACAATAGTTCAACACTTTGCGAAAGCACGGGCACGCGCACGGCTGCAATAGCAACAGTGAATACCATCCCAGGGCTTCCGACTCCTGCAAATAATGCACGATGCGGTTCGGGTACCGTTCAGTTGACAGCAACTACCGGTGTCGATGGAGCGAATGTCAACTGGTATACCGCAAGCTCGGGAGGTTCTTCTCTTGCAACTGGGACCACCTTTACAACGCCAAGCATTAATTCCACCACTACATACTATATAAGTTCAACAAATTTTACTTGTGAAAGTGCGCGCGTGGCTATCACTGCTTATGTTAATGCGGTACCAGGAATTCCTTCCGTCAACGATGAGACACTTTGCTCCGGTCAAGTTTCACTGACCGCTACCGTTGGTGCGAACGGGAATACGCTAAAGTGGAGCTCAAGCCTTGGGACGTTCGAAGGTATAAATTACGTGATACCAAATTTAGCTAGTACTACTGCATTCACCGTCAAAAGTTATAACTCGTCCACTGGATGCGAGTCATCCAGTGCAACTAAAAATGTAAACGTTGTAACCCGCCCCGCACAGCCCTACGCCGTCAGTACTTTTGTCCGTGGTCATGGACAGGTGACATTGTATGCAGATGAGGGCGTTGAGCCAACTCCATTCGGATACGGCTTTTACTGGTACAATGCTGCGACAGGAGGCTCACCATTAGCGTCCGGTATGTCTTATTTGACACCTGATCTCACAGTGCCAACGGATTACTATGTAGCAGCTTATCAGCCCTCGATGACCTCATGCGAAAGCACACGGAAAAAAGTAACGGCAGATATCAGGCCTCTTATTAGCCCGGGAAATGCAAAAACTGAAACGGTTCGCGTCAAGGGAGTTGTGAACGACACACAACTGGCCGCCCTGACCGATGCACAAAAGATCACTACGATCTCACATTTTGACGGTTTGCTTCGGGTAAATCAGCAAGTAGCGGTTAAAGCTAGTCCTTTAGGAAACGATGTTGTTCAACCCGTTGAATACGATGCCCAGGGACGTATCTCTAAAAATTATCTAACATATGTTTCTTCAACGACAGATGGTTCATTCCAGGCGAACTATAAGACGCAACAACCTTTGTTCTATAACAATTCTTCGGATAAAGTAGCGGACGATTCCGCTCCGTTTTCGACTTCCGTCTATGAAGCCTCACCATTAGGAAGGTTACTTGAGCAGGGAAACATAGGAAGTGATTTCCAACCCGGAACAACACATACCCAGCGCTTAGCTTATTCTTATAACGCTGTGAATGAAGTTAGACGTTTCAATCCCGATGGAAGCAGTAGTGATTTCTATCCTGTGAATACTATCCTGAAAGTGCAGTCAACCGATCCGGATGGCAATATTTCTATCGCATATACCAACGCATCCGGCCAAACCTTGTTGACTAAACAGCAGCTCAACAAAGTAATTGACGGAGTAACCGTTGATTACCTCGAAACATACTATATCTACAACGACCTCGGACAGGTGCAATACATGATATCACCCAAGGGTGTCGCGGCATTGAAATCCACTTGGACATTTTCTCAAAATATTAAGGATAGTTACACATACCAGTTCGTTTACGATTCTCGCGGCCGGATTATTGAAAAGAAAGTACCTGGTCAGGCCTGGATGTACTACGTGTACGATAAACTCGATCGACTGGTACTTGCACAGGATGCGATGACACGGGCGCAGAACAAATGGCTTTTTGTTAAATATGATAAAAAGGGGCGAGTGGTAATGCAAGGCTTTTACACCAATAGCGTTGAGACTACCCGCGCGGCATTGCAAAGCATAGCCGACGCGTTGTATACGACCACACATCCCACTTATGGAGAAAATTCATGGTTTGAATCTCCCATGCCGGGGGCTACCGGATACTCGCTCAACAGCTTTCCAAGAACGAATCGTGATACTAACCCGGTAGAAGTCACATCAATTAATTATTTCGATAATCACGATTTTGATTTTAACGGCACAAATGATTTCTCGTATACCCCACAGAGTCTGCCGGGTGAAAATGCTCCTAGTCGGACTTACGGACTTCCGACAGGTGGTAGACGTTTGATATTAGGGACGTCCAATTGGCTTTACACATATGCATTTTATGATGAATATGGACGAGTGATCCAGGTTCGAACGAACAACCATCTGAACGTCGGATCTATTGATAACCTTACAACGAACGTTTACTTGTTCGATGGAACATTAACAACAACGAAAACATACCATAATGCAGGTGCGTTCAGAATCACAACCGTTCAAAACGCATTCGAGTATGATACCCAAGGACGATTGATAAAGGTGAAACAACGCAACGATAATGGTGCCGAGCAGGTCGTTGCAAAATACGAGTACAATGAACTTGGCCAGCTAGTGGATAAAAAGTTACATAATACTACGGGCGAAAATTATTTGCAGAGTGTTGATTACCGTTACACAATTCGCGGACAGTTGAAATCGATCAACAACAGCATGCTCATTGCTGATGGAAGTAATGACGAGACCAACGATTATTTTGGCATGGAGCTTTTGTATAACGACATTGCCGGAGGTCCGGGAAACAGTCCACTTTACAACGGCAACGTTTCAGCAATGAAATGGAAGGGTGTAGGCGCTGCGGGTGGACATGTAGACCAGAAGAGTTTTAAGTACGTTTACGACAAGTCTGGAAAATTGGAATCAGCAACATATCAGGTCAAAGGATCCGGGGGATGGGATAAAGAAGTCGGAGCGCTCAACGAATCGATGACGTATGACCACAACGGAAATATTCTTACGCTTCAGAGAAACCAGCGTAAGCACCAGCTTAGCGGAGTAATTGCAAGTTATAGCTCAGAGCTTATCGATAACCTAACCTATGGCTATAATGCTAATAATGGTAACAGTTTGGAGAAAGTTACTGATGCATCACTCACGACTGGTTTTAATAATGGAGCAAGCGGAACGAATAATGATTTTACATACGATGCGCACGGTAACACAACTTCCGACCTGAACAAGGGTATAAATACAATAGCCTACAACCTGCTAGGCAAACCGACGCAAATAAGTTTTAGTAATGGCCAAGTTATCAACTATACTTACGATGGCGGTGGAAATAAACTGGCAATGAGTGTAACAGTTAGCGGAGTGACAACGACTACTGATTATTCGGGAAGTTTTGTCTATACGAATGGCACACTGAGCTTTTTTGGATCTCCTGAGGGTCGTGTTGTAAAAAATGGCAGCTCGCTTGAATACCAGTATGCCATTAGTGATAACCAGGGAAATACTCGGGTATTATTTACCTCGGCTACGTCTACACTAAGTGCTCCTATAGCTACTTTTGAAGGAGATAGCGGGGACGGGGCCTCGCAATACAATCACTCAGCTAGTAATGTTGTTACTTTCTTAAGCGCAAACCATACCTCTTCGGGCTCGAAGGTTATTCGCATGAATCAAACTTACAAGACTGGTCCATCAAAAAGTATCAAAGTGTATCCAGGCGATAAAGTCGACATGGAAGTTTGGAGTTATTTCGAGGGAAGCTCTGGATGGGGAAGTACAAGCACCGGTGTTGCTGCCTTTGTGACAAATGTAGCTGGCGCCTTTGGAGGGGTAAGCGGCGGCTCAGGAGAAAGCGGTGCGATTTACAATGGAGTCAACACTGCGTATGGCGCAGCAGGCATGGCCGGTAATCAGGGAGACACACGACCGTCTGCTTACCTGAATTACATCCTTTTTGATAAAGACTACAAATTGCTGGACATGGGTTGGTCGGTTGTTCCAGCTAGTGCAAACATGGCGAAACAATTGGTCAGCATTCCGACCGTCAACATTAAAGAGCCTGGATACGTTTTTGTTTACCTAAGCTACGAAGCAGAAAGTAACAACTGGGTGTACTTTGATGATTTGAAGGTGACTCACACAAAAACGAACATCATACAATACAACGAATACTATCCTTTCGGATTATCAGCAGCAACGTCGTGGACTCGGGATGGTAACAAGAATGATTTTTTATATAATGAAGGAAGTGAATTGAACGTTTCTACTGGCTGGTATGATCTTCCATTCCGCAATTACGACCCATCGCTCGGGAGATTTATGCAGATTGATCCGATGAGCGCTAGCGAAATGGCTACGTACCAGTATGGGGGGGATAATCCCATTATGATCAATGATCCAAGTGGAGCGACGAAAAATTTCAAGGGCTTGAACTCGGCAATTGCTAAAACAGATCACGACGCATTTCTTAGCCGAGCGTGGGCGTCAGGTTCGGTTTCCGCATTTGACCTAGACTGGGCGTTCGATGGCGGAGGAGGAGGATCGGGTGGATACGGGCCTGGTATGAGGTCCCGTGCGGACATTGAAGCCGCTCAAGCACACTATGATGATCTTAATAATCAATGGGTAGACGCGATGGCTAAATATGAAGATGAGGAATACGTGACGTCAGAGGAGGAGCTGGAAGATTTTCAAATTGAAATCTGGGATTTTTTTACAAATGGTATTCGAGATGCGCAACATTACATTGACACTGAAATAAAGGTTAAGCACAAAGGGGTTAACCAAAAGATTGCCGTGCTAGACCGTGAAGGCAATTTGAGACAATTTGATGATGGGGCTTTTTTTATATTTGTTGATATGGGGAATGGTGAGATACTGCCCTTTAGAGACCAACTGGCAAAAACCAAAAAAATGACTCTTCAAGCATTTGCAAATGGTCTGGCCAATATTGTGGGTGGAATGGTTTTTCAGGGTTTTGTGGGCTCCAAATATAATGGAGCGATTTTTGACAGATCTCTTCTGTTCAACGGCACTTTTTCAATTAACTGGGTCGGGCTTGATGGCAATAGAGAAATATACAATTTTGGAATGCATGATGGAAGTGCAAATACCTGGCGGACGCCAGACGGGTCCCTATTAATAACATACACTAGATTGAATGGAAGGGTTTTAACAGTACCTGGTGTTCGAGGCTTGCTTGGCGTGCATGAATATTTTGGTCATGGAATTAATAGGCTTGATAACACAGACGCATCTCACAGAATTATTATTCCCTGGCAAAATTGGTATGAGAAAAGATATAGGTAATATGAAAAAATTCTTGTTGTTTTTCCTTTTCGGTTTAAGTTATGTAAATGTTGGCTTTGGTCAGGCTAGGTGCGAGCTTTTTGGAGAATGGAAAATTATTTCTGGGAATGTTACTAAGAATTATAAATGGGCTAGCACTAGAAATTACGAAGATAAGCTCACTTTTACGGCAGACACTGCGATTCTCGAATCCGGTTTTTTTTATAGCATATTGAACGTGGAGGCTGAAAATTATGCGCTTAATAGATATCCCTTTGTGTTTTATGGCAAAAAGGAACACTTTCAATTAAGGGCAGATACACTGTTCTTACGTAGTTCTCCGTACAATAAATGGAATGCATTTAAAATTGGGTGTATTGATACTAACAATTTAACCTTGATTGCAAAGAATGACACTGTCAGGCTCACCCGAGCGAACGTGAGAAAGAATATGACTGAATGCCGCCTTAAGTTCATTAAGGCGCACGTGTTTGAAAGGGATGCGCCAATCTATAACGTTAATTACCAGGTAAAATATTTTGACAACGATCAACTACTTTTTCAGCAGCTCAATGGTAGCAAACGGGATAAAAAACGGAGAGAGATTAAATTGCCAACAAACTATTTTAAAAACGCATGTAGGGCATTAATGGAAATAGATTTAATGTCTTTACAGGACCACTATCAAACCGATTTTTCAGAGGTCGAGATTATTACCGTTGATTTTGGCTTTAGTGACGGGACTGTCAAATCAATCGTCTTGGAAAATGATGATTATCCTGAAAAATTGAGACATGCTTTGGTCCCTATCTTGTATGGGCATCAGAAATTTTTGTATGGTGATCTCAAGCCAATCGACTTTCGATCGCGATGACCCAAATTGGGCAGCCTCGGATGTTATACATTTCAAGACTGCTTTTTGGAAGCTATATGCACTTTAAATCTTTTTTCGCCTGAACGTATCTACAATGAGTAATTATTATGCTTGCGTTGCATTTGTTCTTGTACTGTTAGGTGGATGTTCGGACGATTCTGCACCTCCTCAAACTCAGCAGCCAACGAAAACGCTGTCAGAAACTGAAAAGATCATCTGCAGCAGTAGCTATAAAACCTGGAAGTTTACTGCCATCTACAAAGGATCTGCTAACGTAATTAGACAGTGCGCAATCAATGACGACTGGGTGTTTCGTTACGACAGGACATTAGAAATAAAGAATACCGGTGTCTCTTGCGATGGAAACGATACGTTCCAGGAACACGCATGGAATCTGTCTAAAGACGAAAAAACAGTATTCATGGGAACTAGTACATTCGCAGTTTTGAAGATGACGGCAGCAGAGATGCGACTGCAGGAAAACGTTGGCGATAATTTAGTTTTCGTTTATAACCGCTAACCTGGATGTAAGAATTGTAGCGGAAATATAATCTTCAGTCGGAGAATCCTTGATATATTGACCTCTTGTAAAGCCAGGATGCACCGCCAAATTCTTTTCGTTTTCTTCTTTCTGCCCTGCGCTTTCGTGCACGCTCAATCTAAGCGCACAAACATTGGCGTCTTCGGAAGCGGGACAGGAATGGACTTCAACTTCTCTCCACCCCATGTTTTTTCGGTGCCGAACACAGGCGAATATCGGTTCGACTCGTTTGAGGGAAGCGCAGCAATTAGCGACTTTAATGGAAATCTACTTTTTTATAGCAACGGTATTCATGTTTGGGATCGGAATCATCAGATAATGGCAAACGGATATTTCGTCAATGGGATTCCTTTTGACAGCGATCCGAATGCAGCGCAATGCCTGATCGTGCCAATTCCTAAAGATCCATTCCGGTACTATCTGATAACTGCCAGGATGCAGGGACAGGGCGCGCTTACGTGCTCTTTGATCGATATCCGTTTAAGGCAAGGGCTAGGTGACGTAGTAGAGAAAATACAAATCTTCAGCCCATCCACTGAAAAAATGGCCATCGTTAAGCATACCTCTGGGGAAAGCTTGTGGTTAATTTCCCATGAATACGGAAACAATCGATTTCGCGCAAACCTGATTACCGAGACTGGCATTGACATGCAATCCATAATTAGTGATGTTGGACTAGTACACAGACTAGATGTTAGAGGATCGAATGCCATTGGCTACCTAAAGCCATCACACGATGGTAAACTACTAGCATGTACTGTTGCGGGCGACATGGGAACGCTTGAACATTTCAAATTTGATGCTTCTACTGGAATTGTCTCTGAACCGGTTTTGCTAATTGATGAAAATCCCGAGGTTTCATACGGGATCGAGTTCTCCCCGGACGATTCAAAATTGTATGTAACTCAACTGTTCGGCGGGCTGTACCAGTTTGATCTTGCTGCAAGTGATGTTGTCGGCTCAAAAACGAAAATCTACAAACGCGTAGAGGCAGCTTTACAACTTGGACCAGACGGCAAGATCTACGCAGACGGAAGACGAAGCCCTTATTTTACGGCAGATACACTTGATGTCATACATAATCCAAATGCACCTGGCGAGGATTGTAAATTCGACAAAAACGCATTCTATCTTGGCCGTAATTATACTTATTCAGGATTGCCGGAGTTTGTGTCCGATGTGATTGATCCGTTGATACTCCATGACAAGTTTTGCGCAAATCAGCAAATCGAATTTCGCTTGACAAACCTTTCTGGGTTCACTTCGATCAACTGGGATTTTGGTGATGAAGGCTCTCAACAAAATACCTCCTCGGAGTTTTACCCAAGACATACATACACAAAACCAGGAACGTATCGAATAAGGGTTGCGGCGCATTATCCTACTGGCGTGACAATACCTTATGAACAAAATGTTTCCGTTTTGGACAAACCATCGCTCGAGCTCGGCCGTGATACCATACTCTGCCCACAACAATCGATTACACTCAAACCCATAGTGGACAATTCAGTAACGAAGTTTATTTGGAAGGATGGAAGCAATGAGTCTACTAAGGTTGTAAATACCACAGGCTTTCATAGGGTGACAGTTTGGAACGAAGCATGTAGCACTTCAGACAGCTTGAGACTTTCATTTATGGAATCCCCAACACTCGCGCTGAAAGATACTGCTATCTGCTTTAATCAAAAGCTTCGGGTAGACTTACCTGGCACCTATGATTATACATGGTCAGATGGTCAAACAGGCGCATTGCGTTTATTTGAAGCTCCCGGGCAATTCTCAGTAAAGGGGATGAATCGCTGTGCTTCTGCGAATGGTAAGTTCAAGCTGTCGATCGTTCCTCGGCTTGCGGTAGACTTCGGCGCTGACACAATCCTGTGTTCTGGCGAAATACTAACGCTTGATGCGACTTCGCATGATGCAGAATACACCTGGAGTGATAAGAGTACGGATCCCGTTCGCGTTGTTGACGCAGCTGGAGATTATTCTGTCACCCTTTCCAATCGCTGCGAATCTGTATCTGATTCAATCCACATTAGGTATGACAATACATTGGAATACTTCATCCCGAACATAATTACCCCGAATGCTGACGGTCTCAACGAAACGTTTACAATAGACGAAAGGTTTGGCAATTCAGAGCTGTCAATATTCAATAAATGGGGAAAAAAGATCTTCTCCGCAAGTCCATATGAAAATAATTGGAGT
This sequence comes from Chryseosolibacter sp., assembly GCA_036402075.1. Taxonomy (GTDB): domain Bacteria; phylum Bacteroidota; class Bacteroidia; order Cytophagales; family Cyclobacteriaceae; genus Chryseosolibacter. The sequence continues at coordinate 15,519 of DASWTP010000046.1, forward strand.
GGAGAACAGATTGACGGAGTTTACCTTTATGCACTGCGATACCGATGCGGTTTGAAAAAAGGTTGGATTCAAGTCCGCTGACGTTTGGGGCAGCTATTCGCGATATTTGGTTCGTTTCTACTTTTAATAGAGTGGGCCAAGTCAATAATTAGCGACAACAACGAGGTATATCAAAAAGCTATCCTTGAACGATATAGTAGTCGAATTGCAACCGACAACTACAATGGCAATAAAAAAAATCGTGAGGAAGCTGCTAAAAATAATGCGATTGGATCGGGTATGAGTCCGCAATTTTAAAAATCTAACGAGATTATGCGTGGTGCACTTTGTTTTATCTGTTTGATAACAATGTTGGGTTGCAAAAATGAACCGGTCTCTCCACGATATCCGGATCCAATAGCACAATCATTTTGGGGCCGTAAGGTCAACTTAATGCGGGAGATTATCTCCGAACAGGGATTGATAGATTCTATTTTTTTCGACTCAGCAGGCAATGTTGTTCTTGAAAAATCGCACGGACTCGTACGAAAAACTGAATATGACTCGCTGCATTTTCCGATCAGGCAGCTTACTATGAGTGAATTTCGCTCAAGTTATCTGATAAAATATACTTATGAAGAAAATGTTTTTGTTCAGCATTGGCTAGAAACGGCCGATAGTACATATAGGGAGAATACAGTTGACGAGAACTTGACGGAGGAACGGAGAATTACATACGAGCTTGATCGCAATGGTTATGTCCTCCAATCTAAGGATAGCAAAAGCGGGAATCGAACAGTATATAAATATGACGAAAGTATGCTTCTTCTTTCGAAAATTACATACCAGCACCAAAACGGGAAGGAGTTAGAAAAGTGGGTGTATACCTACAAGGATAAACGCTTGCTAGAATGTGAAAATCATTTTGGTGGCCTTTTCTATAAAAAATACTTTTTTAGTGAAAGTGGCTTGATTGATTCGGCGATTTATAAACAATTTGACGTTATTAAGTATGATTATAAATTTTGGTGATTGTTACAATATCAGCCTCCCTTAGTCACACCGTGAAGCCAAGTCTTACAATTCCATGATGTCGCTGCTGACCTACCCCCGTGACTGGCGCAAACATTTTAGGCACAAGTCCCGCACATGGCCCGCGCACAAGCAGAAGACTTGCGCCAGTCTTTGGGCGATAACACTAAGAAAAAGGAGGAAGTGAAGTCGTTATATAAACAGTATCAGCTCACCAAAGACGATCAGCGGGCTATTCATGATATGATAACAGGTAAGGATTTAGAAAGGTCAGATATTGAGAAGGTGATAAAACAATATAAAGGTATTGATTGTGATAAATAAAATGGAAGAGTTTCAGACAGCTATTGCGCGCTTAATCGGAAAAAAAGTCAAAAAAGTCGGTGCTGGTGGCAGCACCGGCTCGATGTTTACGCTGGATTTTTGGGATGGAAACGAAATTGCTGAATCGCGGTCACCGGATTGCCTAATGGTGAAATGTTCTTGGAGACTTGAGGATATACTTAATGTTAAGACAATTACAGGTTGGCAAGAAGATAGTAGCTTACAGGGCGCGTTAACTTTTGGATTAAAGAGTTTGACCGATGATACTATCGCAAAAGTTGATTTGACGGCATTCAACGATTTAGCAATTACTTTTAAGAGTGGGAAACGTCTCAGTCTGTTTTGTGACATAACGGAAAATGTTTCAGGAGATTTTAATTGGTTTCTGGGAACGAAGGATGGTTACTACTCAATTGATACTAGACTGAAGCTTGATTTTGAAAAAAAATAGATTCAAGGAAACATATCGCGCCGTGACTGGCGCAAGTCTTCCGGCTGAGCGTAGGGAGGTGGGGAGGCTAGTGCCGAAAATGATTTAGGTCTTCAGACTTGCCAGAAAAAATTGTGGTCGGACGAACTCGGACAGCGTTACGAAAAAATTAACCCTTCTGGGGCTTTTTCTATGAGAACGATACCTTAAAATTTATCAACCACGAAGAGGGACGCACGCTCATGACGACGGAGGTCCCTGCATATGAATATTTCTTAAAAGATCATTTAGGAAACGTTCGCGTCAGCTTCAAAGCGATTACCGAAACAACTGAGTTGAAAACGAACTTTGAAGAAGCATCAAACAGCTCATTTTTAAACTATCCGCCCGACAACAACGCCTACAAGCCGTCGATGAACGACTTCGATCACTCCGATTCAGGCACAGTATACACTAGATCCCAACGCTTGACAGGTGCCTCTGGTCTTCAAGTTGGTATTGCGAAAAGTTATGAAGTAATGGCGGGTGATGTATTTGATATCGAAGTTTTTGGCAAGTTTGAGGACAAGTCGAATACACCGATAAACCTCAATGGCTTAGGAGCGGCAATTGCAAGTGCATTGATTCCAAGTCCAACAGGGACAAGCCTTGAGAGTAACGCGGCTCGATCAGGGATTTCAAACGCATACTCCGGTGCTATAGTTGGTCGTTCTGAGACAGACAACATTGGTGCACCCAAAGCGTACCTTAATTATATTTTATTCAATGAGAGCTTTACTACGATACTGGATTTTGGCTTCGACCAAATTGACGCAAGCGCCGGCGGCCTTTCTGCGCAACACGATCAAATGAGCCTGCACGTTTCAGTGCAGAAAAAAGGGTATCTTTATATCTTTATACCAAACGAGAACGACGACTGTTTGCAAGACGTTTACTTCGATGATTTTAAAATAAAAAGAAGTACTTATGTTGAAAGCGTGAATGATTACTATCCATTTGGCCTCGCTTTCAACTCCTATCAAAGAGTGAATGCTGCACGACAGGATTATAAATATAATAGCAAAGAAAATCAGACTGAATTAAACCTTGGATGGCTTGACTATGGCCAGCGGATGTATCAACCTGAGTTAGGAAGATTTTTTTGTCAAGATAGGTTTTCATCCAAGTACTTTGATTTCACGCCATACCAATACGGAGCAAATAGTCCGATAAATTTTGTTGATATTAACGGAGATTCATTAGCTATTCCTATGTCGGGCCAAGCCACGCTCGATTCAATGGATGATCTTATGTCGTTGCTCGCCGGCACGGAAGTTGGAATTACTGCGAATCATGGAAATGTAACATTGAACTTTGGCGACATGACTGATGACGAAATAGCTGAATTGAAGGAAAGTAATGAAGGTGTAAAGTTATTATCAGATTTAATTTCTGCGGATGAGAAATATTTGTATGAATCATCGACTACTGAAAGGGCAAAGGATAGGGAGACTGGAGAAATACTGAAAAGCGAGCAAAATCCAGCGTTGGGTGATCCATTATATTCAATAAGAAATACGTCTGACACGCCGCGAAATATTGATAAAGGTATTGGATCGGCAGATTTTGCTGTTGGAGTGAAAGGGTATAATGGACATGTTCGCATCGGACCTGGATCTTTATACTCAAGAAGTTACCAATGCTGATGGCAGTAAAACTGAGCGGTCGATAAAACGTGCCTCTGTCATTTTTCATGAATTAGCTGAGAATTATGCTAGAACAACCTTAAAGATGCCCTATGAAAGAAAAAAAAATGGTTCTGGTGCGCATAGGTATGCAATTAAGCGCGAAGGATCAGCGTATGGTAACTCACATCCTGGTGTAGCACATCACTTTTATCCGAAGAAACGATGATACGACCTTTTATAGCCCTGATTATTTTTTTTAGCAGTTCAGCCACGTGTTTTTGTCAGCACACGTTCCACAATCAATTTTTTCGTATTCAAATTGTGACTGAAAGGAAAGTGGATTCCGTCGAATTTAAACTTAGCCTGACTAATAAGTCTGATGAATTTGTTTTTTTGCCAATTCAACATGCCCTTCATTCAAGGATATGGAATAGTAGCGGATCACAGGATTTAATTGAACTAGAGTTAGGTTATGATTTAAAAACGGCGAGAGAGGGCCCTCCCAATTTTGCAACGATCAAATCCGGCCAAACAATAACATGCGTGAGTAAGGTTGCTGTCAATGATGAAAAACAGTATTCAATAAAATTTACTGCGAATCTTTTCATGTCCAGACGCGAGAGCTTTAATAAAAAACAGGCTAGGCTTGAGTGGTTTGCCTTAGATTTTAAACTGCCATAACAAATATCATTTAAGCCACCCTTGTTGGTGTTCGCGCTCGCACATGACCGGCGATGACTACTTCAAGAGAATAATGGAAAGGTATGGAACGATGCCAAGTCAAGATAATTACAAGAGCAGAAATGGAAACAAGTAGTCCTCGCATGAAACCAGGAATGATCATTTTAATAATTTCTATGATGGCATGTTTTATTTGCTGCGGAAGGAGCAGTAGTGAATGGCAAAATTACCCTGATCCGTATGCCGAAGCCTTCTGGAATAAGCAAATCAGGATTATGACATCCTACGATCCCTATGATTCGTCATTTGCTGATCCTTCAAGAGTTGAAACCTTTTTTTTTGATAAGGTTGGCGACATTATTCAACGGAGAGCATTTATGACTAACGATACAATGACTTATGATCACAAGCATTTCCTTACGAGAAGGTGGCAGAGGCTTGAAGCACCAGTAAATTCAATCATTACCTACGCTAAGGATAGCACTGGTCGCTTAATTCAGGTTTGGCACAATTCGCGTGCACGGACTTGGAATTACTCGCGGGAGGAATTTTCAACGGCAGAAAAAGACACGGTGTTTTTTGACTTGGATCACAATGGCAGGATTGTGAAGTCATTTGATATTGAGAAAACAACCATTTATTATTATTCAGGAAGCAAGTTAGTTCGCAAAGAAATCTACGTAAAGAATCGCAACGACCAGCCCAGCTATGTGACACTTTATCATTATAATAAGGCAATTGAAAAAATAGAACACTTTACTCACGGTATTTTAGATGAGACACATTACTATTCAAGGGCGGGGCTTTTAGATTCGACAGATCATCAATTCCAGGGAAAACACGCAATCAAGAAATATCGGTATGAGTTTTACTAAGGGGTTGTTGTGTGAAGACTACTATCTCTTTGATTTAACTTTTAACTCGTACTCACGACAGTTATGATGGATTTGTATAAATATATTTTTTATAAGTCATATCGATTCTGGAAATGACATTAAAGAGCATTTCAAATATCACTCAGCATGCATTTAGATCGAATTACAAAACGTTTTACCCCGGAATGAAGTGAGAAATTTGTGGATTTTATTCAGCGGAATGTTATTGATCACCGCTTTCGGTTGTTCACCTAAAATACCAGGAGTTTATTCTAGCGTTGAAGGAGATGTTCATACGATCTTGCATCTGAAACAAGACTCGAGTTACTCCTATGTTGTCGCAATGCACGGACGGCCCGTTATTGGGTGCGAGGGCAACTGGCGGTGCGAAGACGGAGTGATTAAAATTCAAAACTACGGGCCCCGGAAGCCGACACCATCTCAACCCGCCATTGCCGGTGTCGAATCAGAAAAGGTGGATACGCTTGATTCTCAAAAGAAAGCATTTTATGCGTTCGAGGTGGGCGAGGACACAACACTGCTAGTCGGAGCAAAAGTATTTTTGAACAACAAATTTGATGGTGTTCTAACACAGGTACCTTATGTCGTGCCTGCAGAAACGGTTTTTTTGAAATTATTTTTTTTGAGCCACGAAATTCCTTGTGACTTTGATGAAAGATCGGAATCAAATTTTTATAGGTTTTTCATTCACCTAAATCTAGGGACTAACTATTCAACACTGGGCAGCCCACCATTTGGAGAATTAACTTTCAGAAAATCTAGGTTGTATGGAAATGACATTGAACTTCGAATAGTCCCCGATGCAAGAAATTAGGAGTGCAAAGAAGGCCAATACCGGTGGACTGTCGCAAGTCTTCCCACTGTTGAAAGCGGGCCCTTGCTCAGAACCTGTTTTCAGTTCAACTCAACTACAACAGCACGACGGGTGGCGCAACCTTTGACCAGTACAATGGAAACATCGGGGAAGTTATCTGGTCATCTGCTGGTCTTGACAAGCAAGCCGACCGATACAAGTATGACCACATGAACCGGTTGCTCGCGGGCAATCATTTAAATCTTGTGGATGCAGGCAAAACGATCGTTACACGGAATTCATTGTAGGGAATGCCATTGACGCACGGCCGTATGATATGAATGGAAACATCAACGGGCTCAAGCGCTTTGGGGAAAACGAACGGTCGGAAATTTGCACTGATGGATAATCGTACCCATACCTATACAGGTACAGGCAATCAATTATCGCCCCTTGACTGGCGCAAGTCTTCTGGTTGCGGGTAGGCGTGCGGGAGACTTGTGCCTAAAATGATGCAAGTCTTCAGACTTGCGAGAGAACGTGCTGTTGCGTCCAATAGATCACTATAGATTCCAATAGTTCTCATCATCAAAGCATACAAGCTTTACCTTCGCAAACACGAGGGCTTCCCTAAAAGCGAAGAATTGAAAATTAGAAATTGTTAAATTTAAGAAACAATAAGAACAAATTGATTCATGCGAGATGCATAGTCTCAATCCTGAAACAGTACGATGTCAGCACGTATCCTGTGGCCTTTGCCGTGAACATGGAGGCGCCAAATTTGTTTGATAGATTGGTTTTCACGCAGCATATCACCAAGTCTAAATAAAGTGATGAGAATTCAAAAGACCCAGAAGATCCAGATAAGCGCAACCCTGTCCACCCTTCAAGCGCCAAAAATTAAAATACCAATTAAGATTAGATAATGATTTTATGAATAAACTAATTTTGATATTTTCCTTATTGTTAAATGTTGGGTTGACTTTATTGTTGCTTTTTGGGCGACAGGAAAAGGCACCTGGCAAGATACTGGCAAATAGAAATAAAGATTATGATATCACTTCATTTTCAAATTTTAAATCAGTCTTCATTGAGAAAGATGATAGTGTTTATTTAGGACTGTGGAATCAGGCATTTCAGGAAGAACCCGAAATTGCTTTTCTGCTTTCTAGTTCATATTATCATACGACAAAGAATAGAGACTTGCTTAAACATATCGAATTATCAAACTCACAACTCAAAACAATATATGATGTTGCAGTCGATTTCAAGCGGAGGAATGGCGAATGTCCATAACGGACGATTCAAGAGTTCTGCATATTAATGCCCGAGTTGATGTTCTCCCCATTTTTTCAGTAAAAAAGCACACACCCTTGCAGTCGTTCCTCAGTAGGCCAAGCCTTACGATTTTTCTATCACGCCCAAAAGTCTTGGAAGGATCTGAAGGAATGGTACAAAAAGGACTTGGAAGGAAGAAGAGAAGAAAGTAACCCTAGTCCGTTTAATAAGATAGTTTAAGGATGGATTTAATCGCACAGCTACCGACACTTGAAGTTCACGACTCAAATTTAAAAAGTCTTACACTTGGATTTGATGCCAGGTGTATTACTATGG
>DASWTP010000047.1:0-6974 GCA_036402075.1 Chryseosolibacter sp.
ATGAAGGATAGTATCCAGTACCATGGGTGATATTTTGCAACCGCAACCAGCTCCGTGACTATATTGTGTCAGCTTAATTTGTTCCATGGCGGCAAATTTATCAACTTAATACAACTCCAATTATGGGTGATCAAAAAATACCTGGAATTTATAATTATTGCGACCGCTGGTGCGAGCGCTGCACGTTTACAAGTCGATGTGCGGTCTTTGAGAACGAGCTTGATGCACCCGAGGGATCCCATGACTTGAACAACAAGGCCTTCTGGGACAGACTTTCGGAAAATTTTTCGAAGGCTCGCCAAATGTTGCAGCAGGCCGCTGAACATTATAATATCGATCTCGCAGCAATCGCCCAGGAAGCCAACGATATCGATCTCAAGCAAAAAATAATTCGGCAGGAGAGTCGCGAACACCCGTTGGGTGACCTGAGCTTTCAATACACGAAACTCTCGATGGACTGGCTGAAACGTCAGCCGGGAATGTTAGATAAGCTTCAGGAAATGAAATCGGATCTGACGATGGGCGTGGAATCAATTGAAGCCGGGAAAGAAAAGATCGCTATGATCAAAGACTGTCTTGCCATCATCAAATGGTACGAAGTCTTTATTCATGTGAAGTTCATGCGTGCCCTGTCGGGCCGGGCGAATGCAGTCAACTACACATTTGCCGAACTCGAAGAATCACCATACGGCTCTGACGCTGACGGATCTGCAAAAATTGCTTTGATAGGAATTGAACGGTCAATGAATGCCTGGGCAAAACTGTTTGAGTTGCTTCCGCAATATGAGGACGAGTTCCTGAAAGTACTCGGCCTCCTTGACAAGCTGAAGAAACTTGCCATTGAAGAATTCCCAAAAGCGATGGAGTTCAAGAGGCCTGGATTTGACGAGTAGGTCTCATCCTTCTCTTCCTGCCAAGAATGATCTGACAGCTAACAATCAGCACCAAACCTGAACCGAACAAAGGACTAATGAACCCCAACATATAATCGGTAGTCTCCCAAGGTTTGGAGTATGTATTCGAAAAAAAGGCAATGGACGTCATCGCGATGATTACACCAGCGATTAACAATGTGACTTTTGAGAGTGTCATATGAAGGAGTGATATGTTCACTCAAATGTTCGAATTTAAATACGCCTGTGTCAAGTCCCATTTATGGTAGAAATCACGGCAAGATCTGTAAAAAAGTTGGATCACCTGAACCGCAGCTGACAGTTCTAGGCTATTTGATCAGTTCGTTGATAAACGCATCGACATTTCCGCCATCCCAGTCCAGCCGGGTCTGAATTCGATTAGTCTTCTTCGACATTCCAGTGGCGTATGCTTTATCGTAGTAGGTGAGAAGAATATCGATGGTAGCATACATGTCGCCCTCGATCAGTTTTTCTTTTGCTGCATTGAAATGCTGGCCTCCCAGCTTCTTGACAATTTTTTCCATGCTTGCGAGAAACTGATCCTTCGGTGCCGAGCCGTATTCTCTGACCAAACGTTTAATCCGATCTTCTTTTGTTACCAGGATCTCGACCAGTGGAGCTGACGACATTGTTTTCCAAAGGTCAAGCGGAAGAAAAATTTTTCCGACAGCGATGGATTCATCCTCGATCCAGATCCGTCTGTTGAGATCCAGTTTTAAAATCTCTTCAAAAAGATCGTTTTGAAATTGTTCGGTTGTAGGCTGTGGCGGCATCAGCAAACCTCCAAACACTGATCCTTTATGACTCGCAAGGCTTTCAAGGTCAATCACCTGCTCACCTTTGCGTTTGAGTGCCTGCAGAATTTCGCTTTTACCACTTCCGGTACTACCGCCAATCACCATAAGCTGAAGTGGGAGCTTGAATGACTGAAGCGCCTCCTGGCGATAGGCTTTGTATCCGCCCTGCACCTGATGCGTTTTCATCTTTGCCATTCCCACGAAGTGGCAGAAGTTTCCTGAGCGCATGCCTCCGCGCCAGCAATGAACCAGGAGTTCACGCTTCTCCGCTATGCGCTCAGCCTCATTGACGATGTCAATAATTCTCGGCCCTACCAGCCGGAAACCGGTCTTGATGGCTTCGAGCTGACCTTTCTGCTTGTAGTCGGTGCCAACTGCCTTGCGTTCTTCATTGTTGAGGATGGGAATATTGAGCGCCCCACGGATATGACCTTCGGAAAACTCCCCCTCCGAACGAACGTCAACAACCGGTAACGTCTTGCGTAAGGTCAGGAATTCTGGTACGGAGATAATCACGCGACAAAGATAGGAAAGTGTTTTGAGTTTCGAGTTTCCGGCTTAACAACAAGGAGATCCAAACCCGAACGCTAATCCGAGAAGTTGACCGCGATGCTTGTCGCGATTCCAAACCGGAAACCGTAGTCCATGAATTTGCCCTCGCGAAAAGCCGCTGCAGCTTCAAGTCGGAAGATTCGAAGAATGTTGTCGATCGAGTAGCCGACTTCGGTGTAGTTACCGGAGGTCGGAGTGGCAAGGTAATTGACAAACACGTTCTCGCGAATCCCCGCCAGACGGACATAGGTGATGTTAGACACGAGGAACTTCCGGAACTGGTAATGCACATTTGCCACGAAGTATTGATCGTTTGTGCTGTACTTATAATAATCCAGCAGGCGGAAGCTACCGACCGGGTCATTTGTACTAAATGGCGTTTTGTTTCCGAGAAAGTGCTTGTAGTCCATAAAGTACATCTTGTCATTATTGAAGAATGTTCCCCCACGTAAAATGAAATCGACATTTCCCCTGACCCCGATTTTGAATTCGTGCTTTATGCCAAGTTCCAGGTTGTCGAAGCTCACATCGCTTCCGAGCACATCGAACGCTCTCCGGTAGTCTAGCGTCAATGTTGGTGACGACCGATCAATTGCATACTTGCGTCCATTGCGGATACGGTACTTCAGCCATGGCCTTGCCGACACTCCAACTGAACCGATAAAGGCTGTATGTTTCGGGAAGAAAGGCGCTGCAACATTTGAATCGTCTAATGGTATTTCTTCGGCTGCGGGGCGGTTAGCAGAATAACCTTCAATTTTCTTATTATTGATTAATGTGTAATTCGTGTTGTTGAAAAGCTCTTCGCGCTCTGCGTGATTCCATGTGGTGTTCACGGTCAGGAACGGATTCACCACGCGTCTGAACCGGAGCTCATAATAATTTCGCTCGTAGATTTTCATCAGGTTCTTCTCAAGCAACAAAGTGGTAAAGGTGTTTACAAGCGGAAGGATAGGATCGTCAGAATTAAATTGCTCCACATAAACTCCACGCTCCACTTCAAGGCGAGTCTTTCGATTTGAAACGCGGAAAGTTCCGTAGCCAAGAAATTTTTCACGCTCAAAGGAATAGCGCAACAGCGGGGTGATACTCAGTCGCGTTTTGTTTGTATCCTGGAGCACGGTTCCGATGGCTACCTTGTAGATGATGTTAAACCCTTCAACGGTGTTAAATCCACCTGTGGGCGTGTAAATTCGAAAGTTTGACCGTTTTCCTATTTTATAACTGTCGCCAGTCAGGAGATCCCATGGTTGAAATCCTTTGTGTTTGGATTGCTTAAGCGTGTCCCCTTCTTCTTTTGCGCGTTCAATCTTTGCAATGCTGTCATTTTTCTCGTAGCCTTTGACTTCTTCTTTGGTGAGCGGTATTGGACGCACACTTGCCCAATATGATGAATCTTTTTTGAAGGCCAGGCTATCGATTGAATACGTGTTGTCAGAAATTACCTCGGGCTCCTTTTGCTGTTTACGCTCTTCTTTCTCGTATTCTTTTACAATAGTCTTAAGCTCCTTGCGCGTGATCTCTTCGCCAGCCGCCAGTCGCTCCTGCAATTTCTTTGTGTCGTCTGTCTTTTTTTTCGTGATCGGCTTCTGCTTCTTCTCAATTTCCTTTGCCAGCGCTTTCTCTTTCTTCTCGTCAATCACTTCCATTTTCTCCACATACAGTTTCGGGTTCAGGGCGATCTTGTAGTTGCTGACCGAAGCCAGGTAATTGTATTCAAATTCAAACCCGAATACTTTTCCATCCACTTTGAACTTGTGCGATACAGGAAGCCATGCCTTGTCTTCGATTGGGTTACACATCACCTGGATGTAGATATCGATGCCGAGCTTGTTGGTATGAATGTCGAGGCTGTGAATACTCCACGAATCCTCAACGATGTAGACCATACCATCGATCACGTTGTCACCTTTCGATCGCGGAATTACTTTGATCCGCGAGATGTCGTAATCGCGATCTTTATAAGTACCATGATATTCGAATTTGTAATAGGAAAATGCCTTTGGCGAAAGTGGGGAAATCGTCTCGGCAACTTCCGGTTCGTAAAAACTTCCGAAGATGTAAGGGTTGGGTGAGGTGTTGTTGTCCTTGCCGTCACTGCGGATGGAGATCACTTTCTCCTCGAACTTGTTGGGTCGCGTAAATTTGACTTCGCTCACCGATTCAGAAATGTACACCCGGTTTTTTTCGATACCTTCCTTTTCTAACTGCTTTTTCGCAAGCCATGGATAATCTTTCAGCTTGCCCGCGCCTTTAATGTAAACCCGGGCCGAGTAGCTATCGAGCAAATTGCGATGGTAGTTTGCTTTAGCGATAGCTTTACGCATGATGGTGTAGGCGGGGTCCTCTTCGTTGCCATCTACCTCTACAGCTTGCAGCACGATATCTTGTGGCGCCAGGGTGATATTCAGTTCAAGAAAACCATCCTTTACGTCCGCCACGCGCACGGCAGTCTGTCGGCCGAGGTGCTGGTACACCAAGTCGTATCGACCCGGTGCAAGCTGAATTTCGTAGTTGCCGTCTTCGTTGGCGGTGGTGCCGGTGCCAAGCTGTTTTACAAAAATGGTGGCGAACGAAAGCGCACTGCCATCGTCAGATTTAATATTCCCCTTAACTCCGGTCTGCTGTGCGTAACTTATTCCAAAGGCGGCACCGATAAAAAGCAATAGTAGAAGAACTCTGTTCAAGCAATCAAAATTTAGTGAAGGTAGAATCCCCGTGTCCGGATCATTTCTTCCACCGGGTCCGGAACCATGTACCTCACGGACCGCTTCTTTCGAATGCAATCACGGATGAACGTGGCGGAAATATCGAGCATGGGGGCGTCAACCATTGTAACGTTAGGATGCTTTTTTAGTTCAGAAGGTTGCGCGTTTGGCCGGGGATATACAGTTAATCCGTAGTCGCGAAGAATAACCTCGTAATTTTTCCATTTGGTAAAGCTCTCCAGGTTGTCTTCGCCTATGATGATCTTGAAATCCTTGTCAGGATGCTTTTCTTTCAGGTGAACCAGGGTGTGGATGGTGTAGCTCGGCTTAGGCAGATGAAATTCGATGTCGGACACCTCAAGTTTGTAATTATCGTGAATAGCCGCCCGAACCATATCATAACGATCGTGTTCGTGAAGAAGGCCTTTACTCGGTTTGAAGGGATTTTGAGGCGATACCACGAACCACACTTTATTAAGTTCCCCGCTTTCTGCCATGAGGTTGGCAATGATCATATGACCCATATGGATGGGATTGAAGGAACCGAAGAAGAGACCAATTTTCATTACCCTAGAACGCAAGTAAGGGTTAAAGCTACTCACACCAACATTGAAATCATAGAAAACCCACATTCCAAGAATCAATTCGAAACGCTAACGTGGCGCTATTTGTACGAAAAGCAATCGTTAACCGTACCGACAAATTTTACTTCGAGTTCGTTTGGGGCAAGGTATCGAGCGATTCGTGTGAACACCGCGGTCCATCGGCTTTGGTATTTGTTATTTGGGATTTGGTCCTTGGACTTTCCATTCACCACCCAATTTGAAAAATCTTCAAATTAAAGTCGGCTATTGGCGATTTCGGGGTAATTTTGCATCCATGAAAATAGCTGAAATTCACACCAAAAAGGGCGTTATGAAGATTAAGTTCTTTGAAAAGGATGCGCCCAAAACTGTTAAAAATTTTATTGATCTCGCTGAGCATAATTTCTATGACGGACTCATCTTTCACCGGGTGATTCCTGACTTTGTGATCCAGGGCGGTTGCCCGAACGGAATCGGCAACGGTGGTCCGGGATACAAAATCGACTGCGAGCTGACAGGCGACAATCAATATCACGATCGCGGTGTTTTGTCCATGGCGCATGCCGGACGCAACACGGGCGGTTCGCAATTCTTTATCTGCCACAGCCGCAAGAATACCGCTCACCTTGATCGGAACCATACCGTATTCGGAAAAGTTTACGAAGGCCTTGACGTCATCGACCAGATCAGACAGGGAGATGTGATGGAGAAAGTTGTGATTAAAGAAGTGGCTGAATAAACCGTTACAGGTTTCAAGACGCAGGTTGCAGGTAATGCGACCGAGAAAGTTTGTAGTTTGTGGTTTGTAGTTGTCAAGCTGCTGGCTGCAAACTTTTTTGTTTTTAGAGATTTTAGGTTATGAGGAGACGATTGGTGGAAAATGCGGGTTTGCGAAAACGGTTCTCGGCTACGGTAGAGCGCTTTGGAAAGAAGATCAATTTCAAGGGTTATTCGGAAGAAACGATTCTTTTGAAAAATATCAAGGATGTTGAGACGAACACAATTGCTGCTGATCACTTATGGTTTTCGTTTTCGCTGGCGTTTCAAAAGGCAAAAATTGTTGAAGGATGCATCATTGAGTTCGATGCACGTGTGAAGGATTACACCAAAGGCTACGTCAATAGAAAAATAGGAATAAACAACCGCAAGAATGATTTCAAGCTGAGTAACCCGACTAAAATTGTTGTGATGTCTTATTGACACCTCGGATACACAGCGCTAACACTGGAGGTTCAAATGTCTGTAGTGAAGAGCCTAATCACAGTAACCTATCAAACTAAAAAATCCCAGCCGCTTTCGCAGCCGGGATTTAAGCGAGGCCCGTTTTCGCGAGCCTGCTCACTCTCCCAATCTGAAATTCTTATTGATAAAAATATTTTGTCACCATCACAAAGGTTGTCGACTTATAGATTGTCTTTT
>DASWTP010000048.1:0-34192 GCA_036402075.1 Chryseosolibacter sp.
TTGGCTGGATGTCGAAGCATTAGCGAGATAAACCAGGAGTGCCTTGCTCCGGGTTAGGACACATTATAAAGCGGTAAATATAGTCCGGAGGCTTATTCTGACCGCGGAACAGCTTGTCTATCGCGTCATCCCTGGTAAGAAGGCGTAGAAATCTGAAAAATTGAATCAAGCAAAAAAACGATCAGACCGATTGAGCAAGCCTCACTTCGGCCAGGATCAAAATGCTGTGGCAAATCTCTTCATCTTCATCGCAGTGGCGCTGTGAAGGCTATGAATCGCGATGAATGCATTAAGACTTAGTTTGAATTAACTTGCCGGGTGATTATTGATCGATTTTCGTCACGCGGCTTTCGGAAAAACTGCCGTGAGTTCATGATTGATTTTTGAATCCACTTCGCGTCAGAAGCAATAAATGAATCTACTAATCAACGTTTTCGCAAAATAACTTACACCCGCCCTCGTTTGATTATCGATTTGTTACTTTTGAAAATGAAAAAAATCGTTTTGTCACTAGGCATTCTCGTAATTGCCTCTACCTCACTGTTCGCACAACTTGATAAATTGAAAAAAGCCGCGCAGTCCCTGGCAGGAGGCGGCCAGCTTTCCTCTGAAGAGATTGCCAATGGCTTGAAAGAAGCGCTGACGAATGGAATTTCCAAAGGATCAGATCTGGTGTCGCAGGTGGATGGCTATTTTAAGAATCCGGAGATCAAACTCCCATTTCCTCCGGAAGCACAGAAAGCGGAGACGAAATTGCGTCAAATGGGGATGGGTGCCGAGGTTGATAAATTTGTTCTTAGCCTTAATCGCGCTGCAGAGGATGCGGCAAAGGAAGCCAAGCCGATTTTCATCACGGCCATTAAATCGATGACCATCCAGGATGCGGCCGGAATTCTGAAAGGTGAACAGGATGCCGCAACAAAGTATTTGCAGCGCACGACATCCGCGCCCTTGAAAGATAAATTTCTTCCAGTCGTTAAGAATTCACTGGCAAAAGTGAATGCAACACGATACTACGCTGATCTGATCAATACCTATAATAAATTGCCGTTGGTTCAGAAGCTGAATCCCAACCTTGATGAATATGCCACCGATAAAGCAATTCAGGGCTTATTTGTGATGATCGCAAAAGAAGAGAAAAACATCCGAAACAACCCTGGCGCGCGAACAACCGAATTATTGAAAAAGGTGTTTGGATCGCAAAAATGAGTTCTTAATTTCGCCAGGTTAAATTTCTTTTTATGGCGAAGGCATGGATTGCGGTAATTCTCATTTGTTGCGCTTGCACTACTGCTCAAATCAATCAGACGCTGGGTGATGTTAACAAAACGCTTGGAGGCACCACGAGTCAGCCTTTGACGTCTGCTGAGGTTGCTGACGGACTGAAGGAAGCGTTGATCAAAGGTATTTCAACCGGCTCGGACCTTGTTTCACAGGTCGATGGTTATTTCAAGAACCCGGAGATAAAGATTCCGTTTCCACCGGAAGTGAAGAAGGTGGAGGACAAACTCCGTCAGATTGGTTTCGGTGGCGAGGTGGACAAATTTGTAATGCAATTGAACCGTGGTGCGGAAGACGCTGCAAAAGAAGCGAAACCGATTTTCATTTCTGCGATCCGCTCGATGACGATCCAGGACGCATGGGCAATTTTGCGTGGCGAGAACGATGCGGCAACGCAATACCTGAAACGCACAACTTCCGATCAGTTAAAAGCGAAGTTCAAGCCCGTGATTCAAACTTCGTTAAACAAAGTGAATGCCACCAAGTACTACGGTGATATCGTTAACCGGTACAACCAGCTGCCGCTCGTTCAGAAAGTAAATCCGAACCTGGACGACTATGCAACCGACAAAGCGATAGAAGGGTTGTTCCTTATGATCGCCAAGGAAGAAAAGAACATCCGCGAAAACCCGATTGCAAGAACTACTGAGTTGCTCAAAAAGGTATTCGGTAGCCAACAATAACGGATTCGACATTCCTGAATTAAGGTTAGAAGAATCTTAACGCTAAAATCATAGTCTTAACCCGCAGTCGACTCAACCCAATTTCATTAACCAACGACAACCATGAGCCTTTTCAAAAAACACGACACTACCATTAATAAAGCTGTGCAGGCCTTGCACGACCGAACGTTTTATGCTGCGTTTCCCGAGCATCCGGCTCCTGCTGTCTACGGAGAAACCGCTGATGCAGATGGCCAGGCAAAGTTTAAAGCATCACTGGGGAAGAAGTTTGAAGAGTTGAAGCAGGCCAATCCGGAAGGCTGGGCGGGGCAGGAAGAATCTCCCTACCTGCAGGATCAGCTGAAAATTTCTTATCCGGTTTTTTCTGTTAAAACGTTGATCGATCGGTCGCAGGCGGCATTTCATCAATGGAGAAAGATAAGCGTGAATGATCGTGCCGGCATCTTAATGGAATCACTCGATCGTGTGAAAGCGAGATTTTTTGAAATCGCCTATGCTACCATGCACACTACCGGCCAGGGCTACATGATGGCATTTCAGGCATCTGGCCCCCATGCAGCCGACAGGGCTCTCGAGGCGATTGCAGCAGGTTATGAAGAAGCACAGCGTTTTCCGAACCGTGCTGTGTGGGACAAACCTATGGGTAAGTTCAATATCCAGCTAAATAAAGAGTGGCGCGCTGTTCCGAAAGGAATCTCTGTGGTGATCGGATGTTCAACATTTCCAACGTGGAACTCGGTCACGGGAATTTATGGAAGCCTCATCACCGGTAATAGCGTAATTGTAAAACCACACCCGGGCGCGATCTTGCCGATTGCCATTTTTGTCGCGGAAATTCAAAAAGTATTGGTTGAGAACAACCTGGATCCAAACACTGTTCAGCTGGCTGTTGATACGTTCGAGAAAATGATCACGAAAGAACTCGCGGAACACCCAGCCGTAAAACTGATCGACTACACCGGGAACTCTGCCTTTGGAAGCTACCTCGAAGCACTGCCGGGTAAAGTGGTGTTCACCGAGAAGACTGGCGTGAACTCTGTAATTCTGGATTCCGCAGACGACATTGATAAAGTTGCAGCAAACCTTGCATTTGCGCTTACCCTCTATAGTGGCCAGATGTGCACTGCGCCTCAAAACTTCTACATTCCTGAGGTGGGAATCAAAACGCCTGCGGGCAATGTGAGCTTTGATGAATTTGCAAAGAAGTTCACTGACAACATTACCGCGCTGGTAGACAATCCGAAGGCAGGGCCTTTTGTATTGGGTGCCATTCAAAACAAAAAGACGTGTGATCGTGTGATGGAAGCCGAAAAACTTCCCGGCAAGGTTCTGCTTAAGTCACGCACGATTGAGAATCCTATGTTTAAAACTGCGCGCGTAGCTACTCCTGTTGTCTTGGAGATGGATGCATCAAAGAAGGAAACATTCAGTAAAGAGTTGTTCGGCCCGATCGCGCTTCTCATTAAGACGAAAAATACAGATCAATCCATCCAGCTTGCGCAGGAGATGGCGATGAACCATGGTGCTATTTCATGTGGTGCTTACACAACCGACCCACAGGTTCGCGAGAAGATTGCGGATGAAATGGCGCTTGCTGCAACACCGGTTTCGTTTAATCTTACTGGGGGAATTTACATGAACCAAAATGCTGCCTTCTCTGACTTTCATGTGACCGGTGGAAATCCTGCGGGGAACGCTTCATTCACGAATCCGGAATATGTTTCGAAACGGTTTACGTGGGTGGGACATAGAGAGCCTGTTAAAAGTTAGTTATTCTGTTGCGGGTTTCGGGTTGAGCACGTTCAGCCCGGAACCCGGAACCCAGCTCCCGCACCTAAAAGAACCAAAGCTTTACCGCCATGGCAAGAATGGACACGATCATCACGCGTTTGATCCATACTTCCCCTTTGTCAACACTCCAGCGGCTTGCATACCATCCGCCCAGCGCATGTCCTATAGCAAGAACCAGGCCTGTGATCCATACGACCTTTCCCTCGAGCGCAAACACAATTACTGAAACTCCGGTGTATACGATCGCTGCAAAGACCTTTACATAATTGCTCTTCACGAGACTTAGATTGTTCACGATGCTCAGTACGGCAATCACCATGAAGCCAATGCCCGCCTGAACAAACCCGCCATAAATACCAATGAAAAAGAAGAGGATGCTTCCAATAACCTGGTTCTTTGTTGAAAGCTTTTCCGGCCCTTTGGATTTTATGGGGTCGTAGAGGATAAGAAATACGGAAAGGATCATGACGCCTACGAAGATCTTGTTAAAGACCTCATCTTTTATTGTTGACGCTAGCATCGCACCGATAACGCCACCAAACAAGGATGCAATTCCCAGGTATAAACTATAAGGCCATGGTAGCTCAATGCCTTTGCTTCGGAATCCTCCCACGGCAAATATATTTTGAAACAAAAGGGCAACGCGGCTTGTCGCATTAGCACTCGTGATAGGCAGCCCAAGGAACGTCAGTATAGGTACGGAGAAGAGCGAGCCTCCACCGCCCACCGTATTCAGAAACGCGGCACCAAAGCCAGTGACGATAATAAGCGGAATTTCGTACAGCTCCATCTGGCTAATGTAGGAACGAATCTTTAAAAAAATTGCGCGGTGATCCAATTATTCCAATGGTGATCCGTTATAACCAATGCAGTTGGAATTGTGGGGACGGACAACGCAAACACCAACACGATTTGAAAACCCTCACGATCGCCTTGCTTGCCCTGCTGTCGGAACTTTCGATGGCACAAGAGAGAAACTTCACGCGCCTCTTCCAGCTTTCCCTGGCACCTGCCCTCAGCACCAACGGAATGAACAGTGAAGGCTTTAACAATTACATTTCTTTTAATCTCACATCAGGCGTGTCTTCGGAAACTTACTTGCTGGAGATCGGAACTTTTTCCAACCTGAATGTGCTTGGAACGCGCGGGCTGCAGGTTGCCGGTATTGCCAATGTCACCGGGGGAAATGCGTTCGCCAGGATGCTTCCGAAGGAAATTGATCGGAGGAAACGCGAAGGGTTTGAAGCGAACTTGTCAGGTGCGCAGTTTTCTGGCGTTGTGAACCTCGTACTGAATAATGTATTTGGATGGCAGGCAACAGGAGGCGTAAACATTGCCAAAGGTGCTCTTCATGGATTTCAGCTTTCTGGAATTTCGAACACCGTATATCGTTGGACGTTCGGGGTGCAGCTTGCCGGGCTCTACAATGTGTCGCGCGAATCAATGGATGGTGTGCAAGTGGCCGGATTGTTCAATGTCACCGAGGGTGGGTTGTATGGCGCGCAGCTAAGCCTGGTTAACCGTGCAGGATTCATGAATGGAATTAACTCCTTCGACAGCGATGACCCGACTGGTGTACAGATCGGCCTCGTGAACCTTGCAAAGGCAATGGATGGCTATCAGTTTGGATTAATCAATATCGCTGGACCAATGAAGGGAACACAAATTGGATTAATTAATATCGGTGGAAATGGACGTGATCCACAGACGAGAAATGGAACCGCTATCGGATTGAT
This sequence comes from Chryseosolibacter sp., assembly GCA_036402075.1. Classification (GTDB taxonomy): domain Bacteria; phylum Bacteroidota; class Bacteroidia; order Cytophagales; family Cyclobacteriaceae; genus Chryseosolibacter. The sequence continues at coordinate 5,492 of DASWTP010000048.1, forward strand.
CAATATCGGCTCTGCCGGCTACTTCGCAGCGTATACTAGCGATCTGTTCCCGGTTAATCTGGAGATCGCCAGTGGCACAATGAAAAATGCACGCATCGTGTCCGATCGTTTTGGAAAGTTTGTGCAGAACGGGCTAATTTTCTCAAATGCAGGTTGGTTGACACAGCGAGAAAACTGGGCGCTCGGTTACGGCCTTAAAAAATTTTATTTCAATCGCACACTGACTCCTGGATACAATCACTTTCGGTTTATCGCATTTGGCACAGACATTTTTCATGTGAATCATGTCCGGCAAAAAATTACGAAGGAGCTGAGCATGCTGGCGCGACCAGTGGTTATGGCGGGCTCACGCTTTACGCCAAAAAACAAACGGTATTTCTTTTTTGCATCAGTCGCCTACAACCTGTATAAATCGAAGTCAGGCAAGACCATAGATGCAGCACTGGAAAAAACTTCCCAATCAGCGATCACACATTGGCCCGGGTTTGCCGGAGGTGTGCTGATTCAATGATCACCGAACGGAAACCGAGCGGATTATTCGCGAGAACAAGGAGGGGAAGAACCGTTTGATATACGCACCATAGACTTCGCGGCCACCAATGTACACTTCCTGCTTCTGTTTTTTTATCGCGTCTACAATTTTTGCAGCACACCAGCTGGCTGGCTTTCCCTTGTATTGCGCTTCATCCATTTTGTTTAAAGTGGTTCCATCGCCCGTCAAGGCAGAGAACGTAATAGGTGTATGAATAAACCCAGGACAAATCATGCTCACCTTGATATTGTCAGCATAGTGTTCAGCGCGAACGGCATCAAAAAATCCATGGAGAGCGTGCTTGGAGGCTGCGTACCCCGACCGATACGGTGTTCCAAATTTTCCGGTGAGGCTTGTCACCACCACAAAATGTCCACCCTTCCTTCGGACGAAATGCGGCAGAATGAATTTTGTGAGTGCAATCGCACCAAAATAATTTACTTCCATGAGCCTGCGATCAACCTCGAGCGTTGTGTCTTTGATGAGGCTGCGCTGGCTGATTCCTCCGTTATTAATGAGGATGTCCACATGTCCGAAGATTTGAATAGCAGCTTCAGTGCAGAGTTTCAATGTTTCTGTTTGAGATAAGTCGAGCGGAAGGACGCGTATGTTCGCCTGGCTTGGCACCGGGCAATTCCCCTTAACACGTTCGAGTTCCTCTTTCCGCCTGGCGGAGAGAATTAGTTTAGCATTTTGCTTTGCGAGCGCGTAAGTCAACGCTTCACCAATGCCCGAAGATGCGCCTGTGATCCAGATTACTTTTCCAGCGAGTTTCATGGTTTCTTAATTCGGTCGTAGATCACGAAATCGAAAGCGAATTTGTGTTTTTCGTCAGCTGGATGGTGATTGCGCGATGTTTCCTTCCACTCTTGTTTGCTGAACGCGGGAAAGAATGTATCGCCTTCTACGTCTGCTTCAATTTCGGTAAGGTATAATCGATCGGCTTCAGGCAACGCCAACTTGTAGATCTCCGCACCACCGATAATGAAGGTTTCTTTTTCATTTGCATTTTTTGCGATTGCGATGGCATCGTTAACGTTGTGGGTTACCATGCATCCTGGCGCCTTGAAATCGCGCTGACGCGTCACAACAATATTGGTGCGGTTAGGGAGTGGTTTGAACTTCTCGTGGAGCGAGTCATAATTCTTCCGTCCCATGATCACAAAATGGCCTTTCGTGGTGTTCATGAAAAACTTCATGTCATCCGGAAGTTTCCACGGCAGGTCGTTGTCTTTTCCGATCGTCAGGTTTCGCGCCACCGCTGCAATCATCGATAGTATCATCTGTTCGATTCGTGTTGTTAGAGTTTGTTTCCGCGGAAGAACTCTTCTACCGCCATCTTCTTCTTTGCTTCAGGCTGGAGCTCATCAATTGAAATCCATCCATCGGCTGTCTTCACATGCAAATATTTTTTCGAGTCAGTATTCAACTCTCCGGCTGGTTTGTCAGGCCCTGAGGTGCCGGAAACTTTATGAATTTTAAAAAACTTGCCATTGAGAGTAGCCCATGCCGAAGGATACGGGCAGAGCCCCCTCACAAAATTAATGATGTTGGTGGTGCTGGTATTCCAATTGATCTCGCAGGTCTCCTTGAAAATCTTTGGGGCGTGTTTGGCAGACGTCTCCTGTTGCGGAGTGGAGCTATAGTTTTTATTGGCAATTGCCTGGACGGTTTTGAGCACCAGACGTGCTCCTTTGTTCATCAGCCGTTCGTACAACGTTCCTGCGTTGTCTGTTGGGAGGATGGGTTCAGTTTCCTGGAATATGATGCTCCCCGTGTCAATGTCATGTTGAAGAAAGAATGTCGTGACGCCTGTTTCCCGTTCTCCGTTGATGATAGCCCAGTTGATAGGAGCGGCCCCGCGATACTGTGGCAAAAGTGACGCATGCAGATTAAAGGTGCCAATGACTGGCATTGCCCACACGACTTCCGGCAGCATTCGAAATGCAACCACTACCTGCAGGTCGGCCTGGTAGCTCCGAAGGGTTGTAATAAATTCTTCCGATTTCAGATTTGTCGGTTGCAGCACCGGTACATTGTACCTTAGTGCGCACTCCTTCACCGGTGAAAAAGAGATCTTTTGTCCCCTGCCTTGAGGTTTATCGGGTGCAGTGACTACCGCCACAACGTTGATCTTATTCTCGAGCAGAATTTTAAGGCTTGGCACAGCGAACTCGGGAGTGCCCATAAAAATTACGCGAAGGTTTTCTGCCATATCGGGATAAAGAGTCGTCTGAAAAGAGCTGTGAAGTAACTAAATAAACTTAAAAAGTTTGATACCTATAATTTTGATATATCATATATCTATGTATATTTGATCTATGTATTCGAAAGAACTCTTGAAAGGTACGCTGTCGGCCATAATTCTGAAATTGTTGTCGGAGCAGGAGCGCATGTATGGCTATGAAATGACCATGAAGGTAAAAGAATTGTCAGGCGGCAAAATCCTGCTAAAGGATGGAAGCCTCTACCCGGCACTGCAAAAAATGACGAGCGATGGTTTGTTGTCGTTCAAAGAAGAAGAGGTTGGGGGGCGTGTGAGAAAGTATTATTACCTGACCAAGCAAGGGCAAAAGCGCAAAGCCGTGTATGTGGATGAGCTCAAGGACTTCATTTCGACCATCAACAAAATTGTTTTTCCCGAAGTAGCGATATGACCCTTACGCAGGAACAGACAAGCTACTTAAGGAATAGCTAATACCTCAGGCATGATATGAAATTAACCAAGGAACAAATCGACCGGATTGAAATGTATGTGATCCAGAGTAGGATCACTATTCCGTCTCTGCGCGATGATCTTATCGATCACTTGTGCTGCGAAATTGAGTTGCGGGCACAAGACGGCAACGACTTTGAAAAATGTTTTGAAGCGGCAGTGCGTGTACTTGCACCTTCCGGCCTCTACGCCATTGAACAGGAAACACAATTTCTTTTACAACCAAATAAAGTTATTATGAAAAAACTACTGTATCTCATCGGTCTTGCTTCAGCGATAAGCATGACGATGGGCCTTATGTTTAAGATCATGCACATGCCTGGTGCTGATCAATTGATCAACTATGGTTTTTTTGCTTTTGTCTTTGTTTTTCTGCCGGTGATCTTTGTCAGAAAACTTGGCAAGGCGTCTCAGTTCTCAGGAGTGGAAAAGCTTAAAGCCATCTTTGGAATTGTCAGTGCCGTGGGCATGCTGCTCTCGATCGTTACTAAGATCAGGATGGAAATTGACATGGCAACCATCTTGCTGTTCTGTACTACGGCAATTTTCTGCTTTGGATTTTTGCCCTTGCACTTTTACGAGATGTACCGGAAATCATTGCGTGAAGCGAACTAATCGCGCAGGTTTTTCCGCATGTATTTGGAGCAGATGGGACACGTTTCCCACACATGGCCTCGGGCCGGACAATATTCTCGTCCAAAATAAATGATTTGTAAATGCGCCTTATCCCACTTTGCCTGTGGGATAAGTCTTTTTAGGTCGCGTTCAGTTTGCTCAACACTTTTTCCTGACGTTAACCCCCAGCGGTAGGCAAGGCGGTGAATGTGCGTATCGACCGGGAATGCGGGAAGTCCGAAGCATTGTGTCATCACCACCGAGGCTGTTTTGTGGCCCACGCCTGGCAACGCTTCCAGCTCTTCGAACGTGCTGGGCACCTCCCCGTTATACTTTTCGATGAGGATTTTGGAAAGCCCATAAATACCCTTCGATTTCATCGGAGAGAGGCCGCACGGTTTGATGATTTCGCGAATCTCATCAACGCTCATTTTTACCATGTCGTAAGGGTTATCCGCCCGCTTGAAGAGAAGAGGAGTAGTTTTGTTGACGCGAACATCGGTACATTGGGCTGAAAGCAGCACCGCAATCAACAGGGTGTAAGCATCTTTGTGATCTAACGGAACGGGAGGATTAGGATAGTATTTATCAAGAATCGCGAGGATATCGCTAACTTTTTCTGCTTTAGTCATGTGTTTTGTCGCCTATCACAGAGACCCCTGTCATCAGCCAGTTCTAATATAATTTGCCGGGGTTCCGGCTATGATGAAAAATGGAAAAGACAGTAATCAGGTCGCCTCTCACTTGAAATACAATCTTAAACGGGAATCTGCGAAGATTTGCAAATTGCTTAGATTCTATTGTTCGAAACATGCCGGGATTTTCTGTTATTTTATCCAGGTAAGTCTTTAGCTCATGTAAAAATTCGATTCCAAGACCGATTCGTTGTGATTCATAAAAATTAACTGCTTGCTGTACATCTCTGGTGGCCTCCTCTTTTAAAAGAAGCCTATGTTTCATTTCTGTTCTTTAATTAATTTCAGTGTTTCTTCCCAGGTATATGACTTTGATTCACCTCGCTCGTGCCGTGAAATTCTTTGATCAAGCTCCAACCGCTGTTCTTCCGTTAAAGGCATTCGCTCTTCTTCGATTTTAATCATTCCATAAATCCAATTTAGTGTGTCTTCATCCACCTTGTCTATTAGCAGATGAAGCTCCTCCCTGATTTTTGAAACGCTCATAAATAATGAAATTGATACAAAACAAAGATACCGATTTAAATTGATTCATCGATCAGTTCTTAACTATCAGAACACTCGATAAACAGTATCCATTTATTTTGCATCTTTACGAGCGAGCTTTACTCACGGCAACTTGAATTTATCTTACTTCATCTCAACACGAATCACGAAACGCCAGAAGGAGGGCTTCTCGTCTGTCATTCACACCATTGCCATTGCCAGCATTGCCATCGGATTGGCCGCTTCGATCGTGTCATTCCTCATCATGAAGGGATTCCAGGAAACGATCAAAAACAAAATTTACAGCTTTAGCAGTCACATCCTGGTTACCAAGTTTTCGATGAACAATTCGCAGGAAGAACAACCCATGGACATTAACATCGAGTTGTATAAAAATCCTTCCGCGTTTCCATCGGTTGTGCATGTCCAGGAATACGCGCATAAAACGGGTCTCATTAAAACCGATGACGAAGTTTTTGGTGTCGTCATCAAAGGGGTCGGCAAATCGTTCGACAGGAAAGCATTCGGGCAGAACATGGTCGCAGGGAAATTCATTTCAATTCCCGACTCGGGCTACTCGAACGAAATTGTTTTAAGTAAAGTTATCGCCACCAAGCTAAAAGCGAATGTAGGTGACGAACTGATCGTACACTTTTTTCAAAACCCTCCACGTTTCCGAAAACTTTCGGTTAGCGGAATTTACGAAACAAATCTGTCTGAATATTTTGACAGTCGGGTGATCATGGGCGACATCGGCCTCATTCAACGACTTAATGACTGGCCTGATTCAGTTGCCGGAGGGCTGGAGGTTTACGTGAAAGACCCTGACCTGCAGGAAGAGGCAAGTGTCGAGATAGGGGAGATGATGGACTACGATCTTAACGTTCAACCGATCAGTGAACGCTACATTCAGATTTTTGAATGGCTCCATCTCTTGAGCCGTCAGGTAAATATCCTACTGATCATCATTCTCATCGTGGTTTGTGTCAACATGATTTCCATTGTGCTGATCCTGGTGATGGAGCGAACGCAAATGATCGGGATGCTGAAAGCCGTTGGAGCAAGTAATGGGCTCGTCCGATCGATTTTTGTCTACAGCGGAATCAACCTCGTGGTAAAGGGACTTGTCCTTGGAAATTTCCTGGGCCTGGGACTATGTTTTGTTCAATATCGCTTTAAGCTTATCAAGCTTAACCCGCACGACTACTACATGGACTTCGTTCCGATCAGCTGGAACTGGGAAATCGTTGCCTTGCTGAATGTTCTCATATTGGCAATCGTGTCGGTGGTACTGCTGCTTCCGACCATGATCATCTCCCGCATCAATCCGATCAAAGCAATTAAGTTCGACTGAGGCCTATCGCCATTAGCTATGGCATTTTTTCGCTCAGAAGTTCGATTTCAAGACATAATGTCCTGAATCCACTACTAATTCCCGTTAAAATTCAGTCAGTTTGGCCGGAAACATCCATCGGCACATTTTTTCGGAATACGGCTAACAGCAAAATTAACTGACGGACAAACCAAAAAATTAAATACTATGAGCATCGTACGTTATAACTCAACACTGAATGATTTTGTACCAACAACATTCAGCAACCTGATCGACAAGTTCTTTAACGAATCTTTGAGCCGCCAGGGTGGTTCAGCGTATTCGTTTGTGCCAAAAGTTGACATCGTTGAAAACGAGAAGGCTTTTGAGATCCATGTTGCGGTTCCTGGTATGAACAAGGAAGATTTTAAAATCGATTTGAACGACAATTTCTTAACAATCAGCGGTGAGCGTAAGTTTACTGCGGAGAAGGAGTCGAACAACTTCCGTTCAATCGAAACACAATATGGAACATTCAGCCGTTCCTTTGCAATGCCAGACAATGTTGATGCAGCAAAGATTTCAGCATCATATACTAATGGCATTCTGCAACTCGTTATTCCTAAAGACGAGAAGAAGACATTGAAGACAACAATCAAGGTAAATTAAGTTTAGGGGTTAGCCTGTCGCATAGGCAGGCAAGGTTAGGCGAAGGCGTTCCCTCAGGTTGGGGGACGCCTTTTTATTTTTGGCAAGAGGTTTTTCAGGAAATTAAGTAACTTTCATTTCCAAAGGGGTTCGATATGAAGCGTTCAATTTACATTATGCTCGTCCTGGTCATCGTAGCTTGCCTGGGCGGTATCCTCGGTTCAATTTTCACCATCCGGTATCTTAACGTAGAGCCCTCGCCTTATAATTCGATCAGTGAACGTCAAACCATGGTGCTGACGTCAAACCCGCTTGACACCAGCTATCATGTTCCGAAGGGGTTGGATTTTCTTGCTGCTGCGAAGAGCGTCACAAGTGGCGTTGTCCATATTCGCACGGCTTATGGTCCTGGAAATTTTAGTGTGAATCCGTTACTCGGCTACGATCGTCAGACACACTCGTCCGGCTCAGGCGTGATCATTTCAGATGATGGATACATCGTAACGAACAACCACGTAATTGAAGACGCCACCAACATTGAAGTGGTGATGAACAACAACCAGCGGTATTATGCCAAGCTTATCGGGACCGATGCAAGCACTGACCTTGCATTGCTGAAAATCAAAGCGAAGAATCTGCCCTTTGTAAAATACGGTGACTCTGACCGGGTGCAGCCAGGGGAATGGGTGCTGGCAATCGGAAATCCGTTCGATCTGAATTCGACCGTGACTGCGGGAATCGTGAGCGCGAAAGCAAGAAATATTGGTATTCTTCGTGATCAGAACCAAACGCAAGTAGAGGCTTTCATTCAGACAGACGCTGCTGTCAACCCCGGCAACTCCGGTGGTGCCCTGATAAATCTGAAAGGCGAATTGATCGGAGTGAATACAGCCATTGCAACTTCGTCCGGCCAGTATCAAGGATATTCGTTTGCCATTCCTGTTTCGCTTGTCAAAAAAGTAATGGATGACCTGCTCGAATTTGGTGAAGTGCAGCGCGGTCTGCTGGGCGTGATCATTGCCGATGTTGATGCACGTGTTGCTGAGGCGCTGAAGCTCTCGGTCAACCAGGGAATCCTGGTAAATGAAGTGAATGAAGGAAGCGCGGCCGAAGAGGCAGGGATGACCAAGGGAGACGTTATTGTTGCTGTTGACAATCATATTGTAAATTCAGTGTCGGAGCTGCAGGAGTGGGTGGCGCGGAATCGCCCGGGCACAGAGATCACCGTTGACTACCTGCGTGCTGAGGAGCGCAGGACAATCAAAGTTCGTCTGAAAAACTCCGCGGGCAGCGAGGTGATGGAACGCAGACCGGTTGAATTCAAAATTGATGGTGCCGAATTTGAAAACGTAGCGTATCGCGATCTGGCGAAATTATTACTCGAAGGAGGCGTGAAGGTGAAATCGCTTAAGACCGGAAAATGGACCGAGTCCGGAATGAAGGAAGGGTTTATTATTGGTTACATCGACAAGGTTCCGGTCGACAACGTGGAAGACCTCAACCGCATTCTAAGCTATAAAAAAGGGGGCATCCTGCTCGAAGGCTATTATGCCGATGGCAAGAAGGGAACCTATGGCGTGGAGTGGTAGAGAAGCCGTGAGCTGCCAGCTTCCAGCTTCGAGTCCGCGGCCGCTGACAGTTCGCCATTTGATTAATCAGTGTAATGGGCAACCTCTGTCTTCTGTGAAATACTCCGCTCATAGCGCGTAGCTCAAAGCTCGCAGCTTTTTCCTACTTTTGTCCCTTCTTAAAATCTCTATGAAAAACTTCGGCATTCAGGAAGCGCTGACGCAACTTGGCGTGAGAAAGAAAAACCCAGGCGTATCTACTGGACGAAAATGGTATCGGTCCACCGGAAAAACGATCGAGTCGTATTCACCAGTGGATGGCCGACTAATTGGATCGGTTGCCCAGGCAGATGAGAAAACCTATCACCAGGTTGTTGCCAAGTCGGTAGAAGGCTTTAAAGAGTGGAGGAAATGGCCAGCGCCCAAACGTGGTGAAGTTGTGAGACAAGTGGGCGAGGCTTTGAGAAAACACAAAGAGCCACTGGGTAAACTGGTGTCTTACGAAATGGGTAAGTCCTACACGGAGGGCCTTGGTGAAGTCCAGGAGATGATTGATATCTGCGACTTTGCGGTTGGGTTATCGCGCCAGCTGCATGGCCTGACTATGCACTCGGAAAGACCTCTACACAGAATGTATGAGCAGTGGCATCCGCTGGGACCTGTGGGAATTATCACAGCATTTAATTTTCCGGTAGCGGTTTGGTCGTGGAACTCGATGCTTGCGTGGGTGTGTGGCGATACATGCATTTGGAAACCGTCTGAGAAGACTCCGCTGTGCAGCATTGCGTGTCAGAATATTATCAATGAGGTCTTCGATCGAATGGGCGTTCCCGAAGGAGTTTCGTGCCTGGTGAATGGTGATGCTTCCATCGGACAGCTACTCTCGGCTGATGCGAATATTCCACTCATCTCCGCGACTGGTTCTGTTCGCATGGGCAAAGCCGTTTCGAAAACAGTTAGCGAGCGGTTAGGCCGATCACTGTTGGAATTGGGTGGTAACAACGCTATCATCATCACGCCAAATGCAAACCTCGACATCGCGATTCGCGGGGCATTGTTCGGAGCCGTAGGTACGGCTGGTCAGCGCTGCACCACCACGAGACGGCTGATCGTTCATGAAGATATTTATGAAGATGTGAAGAAACGTCTCGTTCACGCTTATCAGCAACTCTCGATTGGAAATCCGTTGGATCCTGGAAATCACGTTGGTCCGCTGATCGACAAACTGGCTGTGAAAGCTTATGAGGACGCATTGAAGCGTGTAAAAAAAGAAGGCGGTGACATTGTGGTAAAAGGTGGCGTGCTGGAGGGCAAAGGTTACGAATCCGGATGTTACGTAAAGCCGGCCATAGCAGAAGTTGAAAATCATTTTGCGATTGTTCAACAGGAAACATTTGCACCAATCCTCTACTTGATCAAATACAGAACATTAGAGGAAGCGATCGACTACCAGAACGGAGTGATGCAGGGACTTTCCTCATCGATTATGACGACCAACATGCGCGAGATGGAGCTCTTTCTATCTGCCGAAGGTTCAGACTGCGGGATTGCCAATGTTAACATTGGAACTTCCGGAGCTGAGATCGGGGGCGCTTTTGGTGGCGAAAAAGAGACTGGCGGAGGGCGTGAGTCGGGCTCCGATGCGTGGAAAGTATACATGAGGCGCCAAACCAATACAATTAACTATGGAGAGACGCTGCCCCTGGCGCAGGGAATTAAATTTGCTGTTTAAAAGCAGTTTGTAAATCACCGTCAAACAACTATTTTTATAGAATCCAACTAACCTAAAGAGCTCAATGTCTGGAAAGAAGTACCGCACCGTTATGCTCATCGATGATAACGAAATTGATAACCTTATCAACCAAAAAATGATCGAAGCAGCCTCAATCACTGATAACATCTACACGCATACAGGTGCAAAAAGCGCAATCGAATTTCTCCGGAATATGGAGAAACTAGATGTGGCCGACAAAGTACTTCCAGATGTGATTTTTCTTGATATCGACATGCCACTGATGGATGGCTTCCAGTTTCTCGATGAGTTTGAAAAGTTAAGCAACGTAGCCAAGAAGAAGTGTAAGATCGTGATGCTTACTTCCTCGATCAATCCGCAGGACTTTAACCGCTCAAAGAAATATGAGAACGTGAAGTTATACCTTAATAAGCCACTTTCTCACGACAGCATTACAAAGCTCGAATTATAGATTTTGACTAAACAGAAAATAAAAAGGCGCCTCTACAGCGCCTGTTTTATTTTTTAGATGTCGGTTAACAGCCGCACAAACTTGTCATCAAGTTTTATGAGTTTGGTCGGAGCAAAATAGCCCACGGTGGTGGTGCTCAAGCGTGGAATAAGCGCAGTGATCTTTTTAGCCTTTTCCTTTTTTGCTTCACTCGTAGCAATCTTCAGGATCTTGAGGAAAAGCATGATGTTTTCACAGCTGTCTTTTCCAAACAACCGGATCTGCCGCTGGATGCTGTTCGAAAGCTGGTTGAACAATTCGTAATCCCTCACCAACACATATTGAAGCGCCAACAATGATTTTATTTCAAGCTGCGCGTAGGGATATTTTTTGAGACTGACTTCGTTAAGCAGGTTGTTGATAAGCTTGGCCGCTTCATCGAATTTATCGGCATAATAGCATGCAATGGCGCGATATACGGTATAAACGATGTGCTTTGGCACGTCCATCGGGTCAACCTCGTAATCTTCAAATACCGTTTCATTCTCCTGGTAAAGCTCTGCTTCCGTTCCGTTGCGCAGGTGCCGCTCAATCTTTGAGATAAGGAATTGCGCTGGGAAGGTGAAGGTCGAATAGTTCACCATCAGGTTGGCGCACGCATCGTTTACCTCTTCAAAATACTTTTCGGCCTGGCGATAAACCTTATAGTGGTTATAGTACTCGAGTTTCAGGAATTCAAATACCAGGTTCAGGTGATAATAAATTGCATCGAGGTGATAGCTTTCGAAGATCTTCTGCACTTTGTCGAAGATGTCCTCGATCGACTCGCCATCCTGCTGCATGTTGTCGTCCACCTCAACAAACAGCCGGTGGAATACATACATACAGCTTTGGTAGACATACAGGCGATGGGATTCGTAAAGCTTCGCCACGTTCTGCATTTCTTTCATCACAAGGTTTAACCCCAGCTTTTCGATTTCGCCTCCGTTGAGAAGGTAGTCACCAAACTTTTTAAAATAGTCTGCCAGCAAGTCTTCCGCCTTGTCAACCGCGAGCATATACGCTACGTGGCGGTTGTAAAGTTGAGAGTATTGGAAATAGTCTGGCGAGTTGATGTTTAAACGTTTGAGCGACTTATAGATAATGGTCAGTTCGTTGGCAAGGTCGTAATCCAGCAACTCTTTCTCCAGCTTCTTGAGGGTAGCCACTGAGATTGCTTTCTTTTTTGTAAAAATAACCTCGTTGATGTTGGCAACTTTCCGGAGAACATCGGTCCGCGGGCTTTCCAACTGCTCCATGAGGTACTCTTCAATCTTCAGATTCAAACGCGAGCGAAGTGTATAGTAAGCATTGGCATTTACATCCAGCTCGGTCATGATCTTATTATCGGAAAGCGACCGTTCCCGAAGGGCTTTCAGGAGGTAAGCTGACTTTTCTGCGTTGCTTTCAATCAGGGAATTATAAATAGCGGTGAAATCTTTTTCAGAGAGCTGTTTAATGATATTCTTTAGTTTGGCCATGAAAGCGGTTTTACACGTGAAAATTTACAAAATTTATCATTGACTCCAACAACTGAAGACGCCCGTTCCGTTGAATAATGACTCTTTTTTACTGGCGAAAAGCAACTTCGTCAGCCGTGAACTCTGTTTCGACACGGTGGTGGCCTTCAGCAGGCAAATATGTGTTTCGCGTTTCGTTTTCCAATGCCAGCTTTATGCATTCCGCTGATTATGTTTGTACTTTGTAAAGCTAAAAAAGACACGTGGAAAGGATCGTCACCATTTGCTGCTTCTTATTTCTGGTGACCGTACAGGTAAGCGCCCAGTCACTCGAGAAACGTGCTATAAAAAATATTCGGCAGCAAAAGTGGGAAAAGGCAAGCTCACTTTTGCATAAAGCCATTGAAAAAGATCCCCAGAGTCCTACTGCGCTCTATGCCTGGTCGCGTTTTTACTTCGCCTCTGAAAATCCTCGTTATCAGCCGGACTCGGCCTATGCATTTGTAATGCGTTCGCTTAACGGACTTGAGAAAATGAGTCCCCGCGAGCGCGAAAAAATCTCAAAGTTTCCGCTGGATAGCCAGGTCCTTGTTAATCACCGGAAAGCAATCGACAGTGTTGCGTTTAGATTAGCACGCCTTCAAAACACGGAAGAAGCGTATGTCGCATTTCTTGAGCATCACCCGTTTTCGACCGACCGCGAAACGGCAGAACAACTGCGAAACGCTGTCGCATTCCTGGCGGCAGTTAATCAAAATACTTACGCGGCTTTCAAGACTTTTCTTGAAAAATACCCGGACGCTAATGAGCGTAACGATGCCAAAGCACGCTACGAACGTCTGCTGTTTGAAGAAAAGACCCGCGATCGGAGACTAGCTAGTTTCGAAGCTTTTCTGAAAGAGTATCCTGAAACACCCTTCCGAAAGGAAATCCAAAAAGACATTTTTGAATTGTTCACCCTTTCAGGCGAGGCAGAGCGATTCATGTCATACCTGAAGCTGTATCCAGGGACTCCCTTTGAAAAACGCGCTACCAACATTCTCTTTCACATTCTCTATGATAGCGAGGAGGTAGCGCTTTCCGGGCTGTCGATGACTGACTCGCTGGAAAATGTGGTTACGCTCAACAATCAATACCTTGTCCCGTTTCTGAAGCGCGGTAAATTCGGCTTCATGAACAGCAGTGGATTCGAAGTGATTGCCCCATCCTTCGATACTTTGCCTGATGAATACATCTGTGGAAATGTCACCGAAGATGTTTTGGTATTTTCCGATCGAATCATCAATAGGATGGGTTCGCTTGTCTGGAAAGGGGCCGTGGAGGAAGTTGACGACATCGGCTCGGGTTTCCTGAAAATCCGGACAGGAGAATGTATACGACTCATTCATAAATCCGGTTTTCAAATCGACTCATGTATTGCTGATGCAAAAATGATCGACAAGCGATTTGTTGCCATCCAGACCGCAAAGGGATGGAATATCCGGTCGTTAAGTGGCAGGCCAATTCTCTCTGAGTACTGGGACGACATCGATCTCTATGGAAAAGTAATTGCCCTGAAGAAAGACCGCAGTAACATCCTCGTCACCTTTAAACAGTTTGCCGACCTGGCACACGAGCAGGAGTTCTCTGCTACAAATGTTGTGGATCAGCTTAAACTTCTACCTAATGGAATGATATGGGTGTCGGCCGGGGGGATGGAAGGGATTTACGATGCCGGCTTGAAAGAAGTTGTGCCGCTGGGCGATCACAAAGTTCAGGCCTTTTATGATGGCTTTATTCTTCAGGCTGCGGAGGGATTTTCGCTTTACAGTTCAAATGGAAGCAGGTCATCTTTCTTCGAAGATGTAGTAGTGAAAGAGCCAGTCGTTGTCGTCACTAAAGACCAACAGGATTTCATCTTTAACCCGGCTTCCCAAAAGTTCATGAGCCGGGGCTATGACTCGACAAGTTTTGATGGTCCATTTCTGAAAGGCTGGGCCTCGGATTCTGTTTTCATTCATTTTCCTCACATCACAAAAGCATTCCCCGCATCAATGAAATCTTCCTTTGTTGCAGGGAAAGACTCGTCATCTTTTGTGTCTGTTGAAGTGGATGGAAAACGGATGTTGATTGATAGCGAGGGCTTCGTCCTGTTCTCGATGCCTGCCTCGGCTTTTGAAACCATTCAGCATGCCGGGGGCGACTTGTTTATTGTGTCGAAGAAAGAGAAAAAAGGGTTAATTGACCGAGCCGGGAAGATGGCTTTGCCAATTGAGTATGACGCTATAGGAACAGCCGGCAATCAGACCATCTCTATACTCAAAGCGATGCGCTTTGGCCTTTTCAACGTGTTTACTCGGAAACTTATTAAACCCTCGTACGACAAGAACATCATTCCGTATAAATCAAATCTTCTTGTCGCATTCAAAGATGGACATCAGGGGTTTATTGATTGGGATAACAAGCCGCAAAGTAAGTTTGAATTCGAAGAAGTCAAGTACTGGAATGACAGCGTTGCTTTTGTGCGAAAAAACAAAATGTGGGAGATGCTCGATGTTTTTACAGGGAAAACGGTTCTTACCGATGTTCGTGAACTCATCCCGGTCCGTGAGACTCCAGCCGAAAAGCTCTACATCATCAATCAAAACAATCTTTTCGGTGTGATGAGTAGCGTCCGGGGGAAAATTATTCCGTTCTCTTTTTCTGACCTGGTCAATGTAGGGTCTGTAGAAGAACCGTTATATTTTACAGAGAAACATGTTTCGGAGGCCTCCGTGTTTGTGGTAATCTACTATGACCGAAATGGAAAAATGCTGCGCAGAGAAGTCTATGAAGAGGCAGAAGACTACGAAAAAATATATTGTCAACAGAATTAATTGACCGTTCATATTGAAATAATCGCGTTGCGTTTCATATTCATTATATTGCCTCTCCTTTTTATTAACGTATGAAATACTTCCTCACCGTTCTCTGTGTTGTCGTGTTCACTGGACTTTCTGCCCAGCCAGGCGCCCCGCAACCACAGTTACCAAAGCTTGTTGTTGGAATTGTAGTCGATCAGATGAGGCAAGAATATTTGTATCGCTTCGGTCCGAAATTTACCGAAGGCGGATTCAAGCGCTTAATGAACGATGGATTTGTGATCCGCAACGGACACTATAATTACGCTCCCACAGTGACTGGACCCGGACATGCCTCTGTTTACACAGGAACAACACCCTCCATGCACGGAATCATTGGCAACGACTGGTTTGACAAAGAATTGAAGAAGGATGTGAACTGTGTAAACGATCCTAAGCAAAAAGTGGTCGGCAGTCCTGGAGGTAAGGGTGATATCTCGCCATGGCGTATGCTGACGTCAACAGTGACAGACGAGCTTGAACTCTTCACCCAGCGCAAATCGAAAGTAATTGGAGTATCGATCAAGGACAGGGGCGCAGTTTTGCCAGCCGGACATATGGGTGATGCCGCCTACTGGTACGACAGTAAAACGGGCACCTTTGTGAGCAGCACGTATTATATGACGCAACTACCTTCGTGGCTTACAAAGTTCAACAGTCAGAAGCTTCCCGATCAGTACCTGGCGAAGACATGGGCTCCTCTTTTTCCTATCGAAGAATATACGGCAAGCGGACCGGACGAAACCCCTTACGAAAGCAAACTTGGGGGAAAAGACAAACCCACGTTTCCATACGACCTGAAAGCGTTGCGTAAGAATGGTGATTATGATTTGCTCGTAACTGTTCCATTTGGGAATGATTTTCTCACCGACATGGCAAAAGCGACACTCGAAGGAGAGAAGATGGGCCAAAATACCGTACCGGACTTTTTGTGCGTATCTTATTCAACCACGGACATTCTTGGTCATGCTGTGGGACCAAACGCGGTTGAAATTCAAGATACCTACCTGCGCCTCGATCGAAACATCGAAGACCTCTTGAAAGCACTTGATGCGAAAGTGGGTGCTGGAAATTACACCGTGTTCCTTACGGCTGACCATGCGGTGGCAGATGTTGCCCAGTATTTGAAAGACAATAAAATGCCTGCAGGATATTTCAACTATGCCAATATCAAGGCTAATCTAAACGAATACCTGAAGAAGTATTTTCCTGACAAAGATGTTATCGAAGAAATAGATGGTGACCAGGTTTTTCTAAACCACGCAGCTTTTCAAAATGACCCTTCATCAGCTGGCGTGCAGATGATCATTGCTACCGAACTGGCTACTCAGTGGCTGATGGCCCAGGAAGGCGTTGCCAACGTCTACCCGGAGAGCATTCTTCGCCAGGGCAGCTACAGCGAGGGGGGCGTAAAGGGAGCGATCATTCGCGGCTATCACCCAAAACGTTCCGGTGACCTGGTAATTTGTCTTGAATCCGGCTGGTACGGTGCCGGCCGGATCCAGGGCACGACCCATGGATCTCCGTATACCTATGATACCCACGTGCCGATGCTGTTCTATGGATCTGGAATTCCAAAAGGCTCTTCCGTACGCTACCACGCAATCACGGATATTGCGCCAACCATTTCTGCGTTGCTTAACATCAAGTTTCCGAGTGGTGCAACTGGCCAACCGATCGAAGAGATATTTCACAAGTAGCGGTTGCTGTTTTGTCGGCCGAGGTAACAGTCATTAACCTGGGCATGGCTGTACCCAAACGGTTCGTTCATCCTGGGAAGAGTTGCAACTTCTGACTCTAAATGCATATCTTGACAGCTATTTGAAACTTCAATGAGCGAAAATAAATTCAAACCTGTTCTCGGTCTGTGGGACGCAACCATGGTGGTAGCCGGATCAATGATTGGCTCCGGAATCTTTATCGTTAGTGCTGACATTGTTCGCAATGTGGGCAGCGCAGGATGGCTGGTAGGCGTATGGCTCATCACCGGTTTCATGACGATCACGGCAGCGGTAAGCTACGGTGAACTGAGCGGCATGTTTCCAAAGGCAGGAGGCCAGTATGTTTACCTGAAGGAAGCGTACAATTCACTCATCGCTTTTTTGTATGGATGGAGTTTCTTCGCGGTAATTCAGACCGCTACAATTGCAGCAGTCGGTGTTGCTTTTGCGCGCTTCTCGGCTTATCTCTTTCCGTGGATGGCGGAATCCAACCACCTGTTTTCGCTGGGTATAATTGATGTGTCAGCAGCGCAGCTTACCGCCATTATTATGATTGTATTTCTCACCTATGTGAACACACGAGGTGTAAAGGAAGGTAAGATCATTCAAAGCGTGTTCACACTTTCAAAACTTGTAGCCCTCTTTGGATTAATTGCGTTCGGATTTTTATTGGTAGATCAAAGCTATTGGGCACAAAACTGGACTACCGGTTTGAGCTCGATGCAGGACCTCGGTGTGGATGGGGCAGGCAAGATTCCTACTGGATGGACAGCCATTGGTGGCGTTGCTTTGCTCGGTGCCATTGCTGCAGCCATGACGGGTTCGCTCTTCAGCAGCGATGCATGGAACAACGTAACGTTCATCGCTGGAGAAATCAAGAATCCAAAGCGAAACATCGGTTTGAGTCTTTTCCTCGGAACGCTGATTGTGACGTTACTGTATGTTACCACCAATTTAATGTATCTGTATGTTCTTCCGTTGGACGGTATCGCCTTCCCCCAGGCCGACCGCCTTGCGATTTCGGCTGCTAACAATATTTTCGGAGATGCTGGTAAACTTATCATCGCGATCCTGATCATGGTTTCGACTTTCGGATGTAACAACGGTCTGATCCTTGCCGGAGCGCGGGTTTACTATACTATGGCAAAAGACGGCTTGTTCTTCCGTAAAGCCGGGGAATTGAACAACAACTCCGTTCCACAGTGGGCACTTTGGGCGCAGTGTGTGGTAGCATGCCTGTTGTGTCTCAGTGGGGAATATGGAAATCTTCTCGATATGATTTCCTTTGTGGTGGTGCTGTTCTACGCTTTGACGATCGGTGGGATCTTTATCCTACGTAAAACCCGGCCCGATGCGGAAAGACCGTACAAGGCATTCTTGTATCCATTCCTCCCTGCCTTGTACATCGTGATGGGGCTGACGTTCTGTATCTTGCTGATCATCTACAAACCTGCCTTTACATGGCCAGGTCTGATCATCATGCTGATCGGGATTCCAATCTATTATTTCGCAGTGAGTAGAAACAAAGCGCAGGTCTAAAGAACAGGTGCGCTGATCTGTTTCGCAAGAAGCGCAATACCCTCTTTGAACGAGTGCGGCTGATAGCCAAGTTCGCGTTGTGCTTTTTCAATAATGAAACCCGTTTTAGCGGGTCGCTTCGCAGTTTGGGTAAACGTGGTTGAATCGACCGCGACAATCAGTGACTTATCAAGGTTGAAAAATTCGGCCGTGGCAATCGCGATGTCGTAGGGCGTCATAAAGTCTTTGCCGGAGATGTTGTAAACCCCCTTTGCTTTTTTCTTTGCTGCCAGGTAGCAACCCATCGCGAGGTCTTCGGCAAGGGTTGGGGTGCGCCACTGGTCATTCACTACCTTTATCGATTTGCCTTTCTCCAGGTTTTCTTTTACCCAAAGAACGATGTTTGAGCGGCTTAAATCATGCGTGATACCAAAGACCAGGACAGTTCTCAAAATCGCCCAGCTTACATCACTATCCATGATTATCTTTTCTGCCGCAGCTTTGCTCTTACCGTAGAAGTTTACCGGGTTCGGTGTTGCATTTTCATCCAACGGGCCATGTGAACCATCAAAGATAAAATCAGTCGATACATGGATGAGATGCGCCTTGGTCGCGGTACATGCCTGAACAAGGTTTTCCACAGCGGTGACATTGTTCTTCCAGCAAAGGTCTTGCTGCGTCTCGCACTGATCAACCAGTGTCATCGCTGCCGTGTTAATCACCACATGCGGCTTTTCAGATTCGATTACTCGGTTTACGCCATCCGGGTCGGTGATATCCATGGCGCTGAATTCGCCACGCGCGGCAGGGAAGTTAAGTTTTTCCCGCGCTGTTAATATGGGAGTGATTTCGCTGTCGGCAATGAGCAGCGAAGACAGTTTTTGCCCTAAAAGACCGTTTGCACCGGTAACCAGAATTCTCATTATTTCTTTATTTCAGCCGGGTACTTATACCCGTACAATTTTTCGATTTTAGACTTCGGTAGTTCCTCTACCGTCACCGTCATCCGAACATCTTCGTTAGGCCTGTCAGCCGGATCTTTCGGGAGTGCAGCAATCTTATCGATGACTTCCAATCCTTTGATCACCTTGCCAAATACCGTATACTGTCCATCGAGGTTAGGAGTGCCCCCCAGGGTTGTATACGCCTGAAGCATTTCGGGTGAAACATCCTTCTCAACTTTTGTGCCCAGCTGGTTCTCCACAATTGGTTTGAGGCGCCCAATGTAGGCCTCATAGGCCTTGGCATCGCGGGCCTGATACAATTGCGCGATGGTATCGTAGTAAACTTTGTTTTCAGGCTTCTGAAAAAATTGCTGCATAGCCATGTTAAACTTCTGTGGATCGATCTTTACTTCGTTTGCAGACATTTTTCTGCCGTGTACGATATAAAACTGGCTTCCACTGCTTGCCTTTGTTGGATTGACCTGGTCAGCAAGACGTGCCGCGGATAAGGCGCCCTTTTCGTGGAAAAATTTAGGATTGATTTCTGCGTCAATGGTGTAACCGGGGCCCCCGTTCCCCAATCGCTGCCCCGGCTTTGCCTTTTTCGACTCCGGATCTCCGCCCTGAATCATAAAACCTTCGATAATCCGGTGAAAGATCAAGCTATCGAAATAGTGTTCTTTGGCGAGTTTAATGAAGTTCTCCTTATGCTTGGGGGTCTCATCATAAAGGATTGCCACCATGTCGCCATATTTCGTTTTAATGGTGACAACGTGATCTTTCTTTTGGGTGAATGCGGTAATACCAACGCAAAGCAATAAAGCAGCAGTACAAAACGATTTGATCATGGCTTTTCTTAAAAAAAATGAGTTGTGGTCTCAAAATTAAGACTTTTATGACACAAAAGTCCTACCTGTTTTAGGCCTTCAACAGGTTGACGACCTCTTGTTTGAAAGGTTTAAGATGAAGGCAGATAATGCTCCAGAGGATGCGGTCATCGATATTGTCGTAACCATGTACCAAGTGGTTACGAAGACTGACGATTTCCTTTGTTGAAGACAGAGGGATTGAGCCGCTACGTGAATATTTTAATGCTGCTTCTCCGATAATCGTAAAGTGACGCTCGACAGCGGATTTAATCAAAAAATTGCTGGTAAAATCATCGAAAGATTTAACATCGCGCGTGAATTCTTCAACGTGAGAGATGGAGTTGAGAATGTCAGACAAATACTTTCTCTCCTTGTCCGTCATAAACCAATTTCTTAGTCTGATTCACACTCTTTCTTAGATATGGATTTCGAATCGAGGCATCGGTCAGGAGGTCTACCTTTCGCCCGAAATAATTTTCCAGATCATCCCACAATTTCAACAGCGTGTCACCGTACTGCACGGGATCTTTAATATCGAGTTCAACTACGATATCGATATCGCTGGTGTGTTTGTCAAAATCTTCGCGGATAGCAGAGCCAAATCCAAAAACCTTATCAACCCGATGTTTTCTACAAAGGGAAATAAATGCCTGCGGTTTGCTTCTTATGGTGTTGATTAATTCCACTCTGTAATTTAACCATTTTTGCGCGAATCAGGCTTTCACCACTTTCCGGATGTCATGAAGGATTTCAGCACCGCCATTGGCGAGCACTTCGTTGGCGATGGATTTGCCAAGTTCCTTTCCTTCTTCAGTAGGAGCCGAGCGTTTTACCTTCACGATATTTTTCCCGTCAAGGGAAATGATCCCGGCCTTTAATACGACAGTATTTCCTTCCAGCCATGAATAGCCAAACGAAGGAATGCTGCATCCCCCTTCGAGCGTTTTGAGGAATGCGCGTTCAGTGCGGATACAGATTTCCGTCTGCGGGTGATTTACCCATCGCTCCAGGATTTCTTTTTTGTCGAACGAAAGTTTCTTATGGCACTCAATCGCTACGCTTCCCTGGCCAACCGGAGGAACAAAGTAACTCGTCTCGATTTTGTCAGAAACCAGGTCATCGTATCCCATGCGGTGCATGCCAGCGTAGGCAAGGATAAGCGCATCGCAGGCTCCGGCCCTAAGTTTTTCAATTCTTGTTTGCAGGTTTCCGCGGATGGAAACCGCCTCGGCCTGCGGATAAAAATGCTTGAGAAACGCTACGCGCCTGGTGGAAGAAGTTCCAACCCGGATGTCTTCATTTTTCAGGCTGAAGTCTTTTTTTAATGTAACAACAACATCGTTAACAACCTCCCGTTCAGTGAATGCGATGAGTTCCAGTTCGTCATTGAGCGTAGAAGAGAGGTCCTTCGCGCTATGAACGGCAATATCAATCGACCCATCCAAAAGCTTTTCTTCGATCTCTTCTGTGAATACACCTTTGCTTCCAATCTTGGCGATCGATACGTCAAGGATCTTGTCACCGCGTGTTTCAATCGGAATGATTTCCGTTCGATACCCAGATGGCTTGATCAGGTCGGCAACGTGATTAGCTTGCCAGAGGGCGAGCTTGCTTCCACGGGTTCCGATGCGGATGACTTTATTCATGCGTACGATCGTTTAAGGTTGTCTTACCAAGTTAACAATTAAGGCGACTTGCCGCTAATCACGGATTGATTGTCTTCGCTATTTTTAACGACAGATCAAGAAAAATCATTTTCGCACTGCCGTTTCGCTCGAGGTGATAGGACGCATCGTTGAGCAGCTTGAACGATTTTTCAACTTTTTCCACGTCCATTACTTTGCTGAAATCCTGAACGAATTTCAGTTCCTCACCGCGCGCCCGATTGATGGTCCGCGCACCTGACGCATGAAGGAGGGTTTCGCGCATCATGTTCATGCTATACGCCATCAGGTTTCGCTGGCTCAATTTGTCGAGGCCATGGTAATCATCGGCCATGCTCACCATGGCGGCATAATTTCGTTTAAAGCATGCACGCATCCATTCGGTAAACCGTTGGGTGTTGTTGTCTTCTTCGTTGTCGAGCAGCTTCAATCCAAGGTTGAGGTTGCCGTCTGCAAGTTGTGTGATTTTTGCAGCGCGCTCTTCCGGGATTCCCGTCTTCGCCTGAAGGTAAGCCTGAACTTCGTCATCGTTCAACAGTGGGATCGTGATGATTTGGGTTCGTGAAATAATTGTAGGCAAAAGCCGGTCAGCCGCATTGGTGACGAGAATGAAGTACGTATGTGGGGCTGGCTCTTCGAGTATTTTCAGGATACCGTTTGCGGCCGAAGGGTGCATGAGCTCCGGCTGCCAGATGATCATCACTTTGTACTTGCTTTCAAAGGGTTTCAGCGAAAGCGTTTTGATGATCTCACGGCTTTCCTCGCGCGAGATCAATGCAAGCTTGTCTTCGCCTCCATAGAAATTTGTCCAGTCGTCAAGAATGCCGAAAGGCTGTTCGAGCAGAAACTGACGCCATGACTTGAGAATTTCAGCCTTAAACCGCTCTTCGTCCTTGTCGCCCTTTACATTGCTCAATGGAAAAACGAAGTGGGTGTCGGGATGAATGAATTTGAGATTTTTGGAGCAGGCTGAACACGTCCCGCAGGCATCGTCACCCTTGTTTTCACAGTGCAAATAGGTTGCATACGCCAGTGCCATTGGCAGATTCAATGCGCCCGGTGCGCCAACGAAGAGCTGGGCGTGCGCAATGTGGTTGCTCTTAACCGCCTCAGTAAGGAGCTTTTTCTGTTCATCTAATCCCGGTATCTGTGCAAACTTCATTGTGTAATTATCTTCTCAATGTCATCCAACGATTTTTGAAGGGCCGAAAGTTTTGTCAGCGATCTCTTTTCGATGTCGTACACGGCAAAGTATTCTTTCTTATGCTCCACGTCTTCATCTGATCGTTCAGAATATTTAACAAGTATCTGGTTTCGGTTCACGAATTTATACATACCAACGTTCACATCGGCTGTGATGGTAGTAAAGTCAGATCCATCCGGGTTTGAGAGGTAGAGGCCAAGGTTATCGTCTGAGTCGATTCGTCCATCCTTGTTTGAGTCGTCAAACGCAATCTCGTAAGTAATATGTCGTTGCACCGTGTCCGTGATTTCAACTTCATATGCGTACTCAGATTTGCCCGGATAACGCATGGAATGGATGAAAGCTTTACGGTCGAGAAGTGTTCGAATTGGTTCCAATGCTTTGTTCAGAAAGATTATATTAACCACATCTTCAACTTCCTGGATGTCGTCAGTATAGGCGTATGCACGACTTTGCTTTGGATTTTGATAGGTTTTCAAAGAAACGGGGAGAATATAGAAGTCGGAATACGCAATTTGTTCGGGCTTGTCATACTCAAGTCCCTGGAGGATGACACCTTCTTTTTTGGCTTCTGCCAGCTCCTCGCCAACAATGATTTCCGGACGTTGGTAAGATGAGCCGTTTTCCATAATCTCTTTGCCGGTGAGAACGAGAATAAAAACGAATGCAAAAAATAGCAGCACGCCATTGACCGTCCAAAGTATTTTAAGGAAACGATTTGACTCCATTATTTCTCCCAGCTTCGGGTTGAGTGTGTTAATTCGAATACCGATTTCAATAATAACGCTTCCGTCTGATCTAACACAACGTTTCTTCTTGCCATGGCACGCGATGCTGTTTCCACCGCCTTGTCAAGCCTGTAAGTGGTGAGGCCGGCAGCGCCACCGCCCCACGAGAATGATGGAACATAATTCCTGGGAAAACCTTCCCCGAACACATTGGCACACACATCCACCACAGTGCCGGTATTAAACATGGTGTTAATGCTGCACTTGCTATGATCGCCCATCATAAGTCCGCAGAATTGAAGGCCCGTGCTTTCAAATTCCCGGGTCACATGATTCCAAAGCTTAACGGGTTCGTAATTGTTTTTGAGATTGGACGTATTGGTATCTGCGCCCAGGTTGCACCATTCGCCTAATACGGAGCAACCAAGAAAACCGTCATGGGCTTTATTGCTGTAGCCGAAGATTACCGATGTGCTGACTTCGCCACCCACCTTTGAAAATGGTCCGACCGTGGTGTCGCCACGCATTTTGGCGCCCATGTTTAAGTGAGCGCCTTCGCACAATGCAAGGGTTCCGCGGATGATCGCCCCTTCCTGTACAATACTGTTTTTGCCGAGGTAAACCGGGCCGTTTTCTGCATTGATGATGGCGGCATGAATCGTCACACCTTCTTCCACAAATAGATTTTCTTCGCCATAAACGATCGTGTGCTTATCCTTGATCCCTGCGCTTCTTCGTCCTTGCGTTATCAGTTTGAAGTCAATGCGAACCTGGTTGCCATTCTCACGGAAGATCTTCCAGGTCTTATCAATCACCACTACTTCTTTGGGATACTCAATTGTATTCTGGCTATTCATTTCGCCTTGAGGCATATTCGCGGCAAGGAGCCGGGAGCCACTCACTAAATAATACCCGGTGGGAAGATTTCTGACATGTGCCACCAGGTCATCGTCCGGGCAAACTGCTCCATTAATTAATAAATTGTCAGGGGCCGATTTAACGGGAAATTTTTGTTGCAGGTAAGGTTCTGTTTTAAACGAAGCCGTTACGTTTAGTCGCTTCTCCCATTTTTCAGCGATGGTAAGTATGCCGCACCGGATTTTTGCAACCGGCCTGGTAAACGTGAAGGGCAGAAGGTTGAGCCGGATCAGAGGATCGTCAAACAAGATCAAATTCATTCGCAAATATACCTCACCCCAACCCTCTCATAAAGAGAGACGATGACTTATTCAAAGAAATTCGCTTAAAAACGTCAGACATCAACCTCTTTCAAAGGCTGTCTCAACCCCGTTGTTGCCACCTTAAAACGAAACAAAACTTTCAAATTAATTTCCGCATTATTCAAGATTCGGTCGCCTTCCCCAATAGGGAGGCCGGGATGGGGTAATAAAAAAGCCTTCAGGACGAAGGCTTTTCACAGTGCTTATATTTGAAGAAGTAAATTAAGCTTTCTTTTGGTACTTATTCTTGAACTTCTCAACGCGTCCAGCGGTATCCACGAACAACTTCTTACCGGTAAAGAATGGGTGAGATGCGGAGCTAACCTCGACCTTGATCACCGGGTACTCTTTTCCGTCTTCCCACTTGATAGTCTCTTTCGGAGACTGTGTTGAACGGGTAATGAATTTATGGTCGCTGGATGTATCCCAGAAAACCACGTCTTTGTATTCAGGATGGATGCCTTTTTTCATAGCAAATTTCTCGTTTTTCCTCAAAAGGGACTGCAAAGATACTTTATGAGGGGCAAAAAACAAGGTCGTTATAAAGATTTTCATGGGAAATGTATTCTTTGGTAACTTGCGCCCTTATTGTTCTTTTAAACGAATGAACCACCCGCCTTTAAAAAAAGTCCCGCTCGCCATCCTTTTTGCGGTTTTTGCTATCATCAACAGCCAAAACTTATTTGGTCAGGCCTCGAATGCCCCACTGAATGAAGATTATTACCACTGGATTGATCGGTATGAAGTAAAGGCAGGCAAGGTGTTTCCGCAGGTTTTTACAACGATTAAGCCCTATAGGCGGTCCGATATAATAGACTTTGTTGATTCCGTAGAAAGTGAGGGCCTTTTTCAATCAAGAGCCGATCGTTTCAATCGTAACTACCTTAGAAATGATAATTGGGAATGGGCGGATTCTTCAAATAATGTCAGCAACCGGCCATTTTTGAGGCATTTCTATCGTAAAAAATCTGATTTCTTTCATGTCAACACAAAAGATTTCGATTTACATGTCAATCCAGTCATCTATTTCGGAGCCGGAAACGACTCCAGGGTGGAGGATATGCTGTTCACGAACACCAGGGGCATCGAAGTACGCGGAATGGTCGACCGGAAGGTTGGCTTTTATACCTATTTGACGGACAACCAGGCGGTGCTGCCCGCGCACGTCAGTGACTTCCGCACACGGTTTGGCGTGCTGCCGCACGAAGGGTTTACGAAAGTTTACAAAGAGGGGCCAGGGGTAGATTTTTTGCAAGCCAGGGGCTACATCTCATTTGAGGCCACGCGCCACATCAACATGCAGTTTGGTCATGATCGATTCTTTGTGGGCAACGGTGTGCGATCGCTAGCCTATTCTGATTTCGCTCCTCCGGCATTGTTCCTGAAAACAAATGTGAAGGTGTGGAAGGTCAACTACATGTTCCTGGTGAACCAGATGACCGCAAATCCCGTAGGAGCAGACAAAGGTTATCCGATGAAGTACACCGCGATGCACCACATCAGCATGAACATCGGCAAAAAATTTAACCTCGGGATTTTTGAGTCCGTTGTCTTCAACGCTAACGACTCCGCCAAAGTGAACCAGTTCAGAATTGATTACCTCAACCCGATAATTTTTTACCGCGGCATTGAGCAGCAAAACGGAAGCACCGACAATGCGCTGCTGGGTCTTGATTTTAAGTTGAACCTCATAAAGAAACTTTCCTTCTATGGCCAGTTCTTACTCGATGAAATGGTCATCTCCCATTTGCGCGCACGTGATGGTTGGTGGGCAAACAAGTACGCGATCCAGGTGGGCGGCAAGTACGTGGATGCGTTCGGATTGCCGAACCTCGACTTGCAGGGCGAGATCAACGTGGTTCGTCCCTTTACGTATTCACATTACACCGCATATGGAAGTTATTCCCATTATCGACAGCCGATCGCTCATCCCCTGGGTGCGAACTTTACAGAAATGATCGGTGTGTTACGCTATCAGCCCATACCCAAGCTCTACCTTACTGCTAAATTATTTTTGGTGGAGATCGGCCGGGATACCGTTGGGGCCTATACTAATTACGGCAGTGACATTACCAAGCTGAACAGCAACCGCGTGCCGAACAAGGAAATCGGAAATGAGCAGGGCCAGGGCTTTTTGAACACGATCATGTATGGAAATCTGACGGCCTCCTACCAGTTGAAGCACAACTTGTTTATTGATGCCTCCCTGATCATCCGTAAAAGCGAAAGCGAAATACCCTTCTACAATAATAAATCAACCATCAGCTCACTGGCCTTGCGGTGGAATATTCCGCAGCGTCATTACGAGTTTTAATCCCCACAATGAAAATTTACCTACGAATTTTGCGATATGCGCCTAACCTTGTTCCGAGGTTAATCAAGTTTCTCATAACGTCTGTACTTGGGATCATTTTCAGCGTTGCAAATATCGCGCTGGTCATTCCAATGATGAATACGCTGTTCGGGTACCAGGAAAAGAAACCGGTCGGGACTCCGGTGCTTCCCGAGTTTTCACTGTCGGTAGACTACATCGTGGATACTTTCAATTACTACTTTGTGAAGATAATCCAGGAGCACGGTGCAAACGATGCGATGCTTTTTATCTGTGTTGCCATCATTGCCAGCGTGTTGTTGACAAACCTATTCCGTTACATGGAGCGCATGACCGCATCGCGTATTCGTGTGGATGTTGTGAAAAATATGCGCATGCATTTTTCCGAAAACGTCACGAAGCTTCATATCGGTTTCTTTAACTCAAACCGCAAAGGAGATTTGATCTCTCGTTTTACCAACGACATGCTTGAGGTGGAATCGGCTGTGGTAAATAGCCTGAAGTTTGTGATGAAAGAGCCCATTACAATCATTGTATACTTTGCCGTTCTGTTTTTCATTTCTGTGAAACTGACGTTATTCACCCTTATTCTATTACCGATCACGGGTGGAATCCTGGCGGAAATTATCAAACGTCTGAAAAAGAAAGCCGTTCAAAGTCAGGAGTCGGTTGGCCGGATGGTAAATGTGCTTGATGAGACGTTTGCCGGCATGCGCGTTGTGAAAGCATTCAATGCAAGGAGGTTTATTCTGAACAAGGTCGACCAGGAAACCACTTACCATCGAAAAGTGAATATTTCGATTGCCCGCAAGAATGAGCTTGCCGGTCCCGTTTCCGAAACGCTCGGGATCTTTATCGTTGCCGGAATTATATTGTACGGAAGCACGCTTGTGCTGGGAGAGAATCCGAGTTTAAGCCCAGGTGAGTTTCTTGGATTTCTCGGGCTTTTCGCCCAGATCATTCAACCCGCGAAAAACTTTTCGAACGGAGTGACATCCGTACAGAAGGGCACAGTATCGGCAGAGCGGATTTTTTCCATCATCGATACCGTGCCCGTTATTGAATCCAAACCCGGAGCACTTGAATTGCAGAAGTTTTCACAGAACATCGAGTTTCGTAATGTGAGCTTTGCGTACGAAACAGAAAATGTTCTCCGGAACATCAACCTCGTTATTGAAAAGGGAAAGACGATTGCCCTTGTCGGGCCATCGGGCGGAGGAAAATCTACCCTTGCCGATCTTGTTCCGCGATTTTACGACCCTACACAAGGTGAGGTATTGATCGATGGTGTTTCGATCCGCGAGTATGAAATTGAATCACTTCGCAAACAGATGGGTGTTGTTACCCAGGAGTCGATTTTGTTCAATG
>DASWTP010000049.1:0-3425 GCA_036402075.1 Chryseosolibacter sp.
TTGGCTGGAGTGAATGAGCAATCCTTTAAAAACATCAGCACCAGGGAATTCAGGAATGAAAGGCTGATAAAATGAGCCAGTCGCACTGACCACCGCCTTAGCGATATATACCCCATCGGAAGTCTGGAGCTGGAATTCCTCATCTACCTTCGTCACATCCCACACACTGACTCCTCTTTTAACCGGAAGGTTATATTTGCTTTCGTAAGCCTGCAGGTAGCTAATAGTTTCATCTTTGGTGGGATAGTAATCGGTTCCTCCAGCCATGATCATCCCTGGTAGAGAGCTCCATTGTGCAGGAGAGAAAAGGCGTAATGATTTCCATGTATGAAGCCAGGCACCGCCACCCGTTTTCTGGTTGTCAAGTATAAGAAATGAAAGTCCCGTGCGCCTGAGATAGTAACCAGTTGCCAGACCGCTTTGCCCACCACCGATAATGATTACATCATAGTTCATGCCGGTACTAAGTCTTTGTTAACAACATGTTTTCGAAACGTACTTCGCAAAGAAGGTCATGAATGCATCGCGGGATTCTTGCCACACCTGTTCGTCAATGCAATAGTTTAGCTTCGGCCCCTCCACTTCTCCTTTGATGATGCCAATCTGCTTGAGTTCTTTCAGATGTTGTGAAATAGTTGACTGCGATAGCGGCAACTCGTTTACCAGATCGTTGGTGATACAAGTACGATTGGCGAGTAAATATTCAAGTATGGCAATGCGAGCCGGGTGGTCGAATGCCTTGGCTAACGCTGCCAGGTGGTTCTGGCGCTTGCTGAACAACTCAGACTTTGTGATTCCCATAACCCCATAACGTAATATTACGATAAAAGGTTTCGCTGATAATCAGCTTTAGTTTTCCACGAATTGGTCGCGCGTAATTGCTTATGGACCTTAGTCTAAGTAATCACGAAACTTCGTTACCTATTGTTCTGCTGCGATAACATCATCTATGATAAGATTAAAAAAAATGCTACATTGATTCAGAATAACCCCCCGGCAATGATCAGATCCGTAAGTGTTGCGTTGATGGTCTTGATGGCTCTTCAAATTACCGCCCAAACCGTGGTGATAAAAAAAATCCATTTAGGGGGAGACAAGATCACGGTAACTTACGATCTTGAAGATGGCGACCCGAATCACTTCTACCGCATCCAGCTTTTTGCCTCCAAAGACAATTTCGCCTTTCCTTTAAACCTGGTGTCAGGTGATGTCGGGCTCGATATCAAACCTGGGGTGAATAAGAAAATTGACTGGGAGATCTTTAAAGAGTACGGTCAATACACGGGAAAGTTGGCGCTCGAAGTAAGGGGGAAAGTATTTGTTCCTGTCGCGCGGCTTAACAATTCCTCGCTGAAATCATCCTATAAGCGCGGGAAAATCCTTCCGCTGCAATGGGCGCCCGGTAGCAACACCCCCGTTCACCTGGAGCTTTTTAATGGAACAGAGAAAGTTGCCAGTGAACTGAACGTACCAAACAATGGACATTTTTCGCTGATGGTTCCAGCGAATGCACGGCCCGGAAAAAATTACAGAATTAAAATCACGTCATCGCGCTCGGCCGATGAGTTTGTGTATACAAGATTCTTTGCAGTGAAGCGCAAGGTGCCGCTTGTTTTGAAAGCCATTCCTGTGCTTGCTGTTGGAGGCGTGCTGATGCTACTCATACCCGACAACGATACGGATCCTCCTCCGAGCAATACTGTAAAAGATCCCCCGACTCTTCCATCGGGGTAACTTAACGCTTAACGTTAATGAGAGTACTAATTGGTCTTTTGCTTTACGTGATCACCATCACGGTGAACGCCCAATGGACTGCTTTGAACGGCCCATCAGGGGGTGACATTACCGATCTCGAGGTTAACGGTAGTACGCTCTATGTTGTCGTTGCCCAACGGGTTTTCAAAAGTGATAACGAAGGTGCATCCTGGTCAGAAATCGTACCACAATCACCGGCTTCCTTTCAGGTGGCCGACCTGTTAATTGACGGCAACGTCCTTTACGCAGTGAATTACAATGTACTCTATAAATCAGAGGATAACGGGCAGAACTGGAGCAAGGTCAACCGCAACGATGCATCAGGTCAGTTCTTTGGCGCCTCAAATATTATTCGTGTATCCGAAAACACTTTTGCCGCCTACGGCAATGGTGTTTCTGTTTCTGATGACGATGGCCAGACGTGGACACGCATCAGCAACGCATGGACGTACGATGCGATGGCTACCAGTGAAGGTGATCTGTTTGTGGCCGACATCGAAGGCGTGAGACGACATCTTCATCCCAGCGGAACGGAAGTATGGGCACCGGAAGCATTTACAACGGTGTATGCACGTGCAAATGACGAAGCGCTCCGCCTTGGATACAAGTCCGCTACCGAACGTATATTTCTCGCCACGCGGTTAGACATCCTGAGCTCCAGCAACAACGGTGACAATTGGCAGTCGATTGAAGCCGATTTGCCGGATAACTTTGAAGATAATTTTTTTGCTAGCCGATGGGGTGTTAGCCCTGACGGAAAGTTGTATTTCTCCAGTCATCGAATTGCGGCTACGTTTGTTAGTGATAACGATGGCCTGACCTGGAACCAAACTCCTCTGCCGTGGCCGTCTGCGAACTACGGAAACGCACCCCTTTATAAACTGATCTTTCTTTCGAATACAAAACTCATTGCAAGTACAGGATATGACGGTGTTTTCAAAAGTATTGATGGCGGAACGACATGGAGTCCCTCCAGTAGCGGCATCAATTTCCCGAATGGCGCGAAGGTGGTCCTGCATGGTTCGCGACTGTTGTTGCATATCGGTTTCTCAAAAGGATATTGGTTCAGCGATAACAACGGAACCAGCTGGACTTACAAACAGATGGACACTTTCTCTAATGGAATATTCAAAGACGTATCCGGGAACCTGATTCTCTACGACAATGGCGCAGCGATCAGATACTCCGTTAATGGCGGCAACGATTGGACCGTCACCAACGATGTGTTTGACTTCTTCTGCAATTCGGCTACACTAACCTACGGAGCATACAACAACAGGATCGCATCCTCATCTGGCAACGGCACGTGGACCAACCTTACGATTACTGGCTTGCCGGCAGATTACCGCGCACTGCACATTGCAGTAGATGAGGCTGACAACTTGTTCGTTCAAGTCCGCGACAACGCAACAAATGAATTTGCCATTTATAAGATCACGGCAGGTACGGCTGTGAAACTCGAGCCTCCGCTCTCATCGGGAGGAAGTACCGAAACGGTCAACTACCTCACTGGTCTTTTTGTATCGGATAACAAACTTTATTTCTCTACCGGACAACAGATTTATATCGCTTCCGATGCGGGCACAACTTGGAGCAAAGTTGGATTTGGGAACAATGCATTTCTCAAAGTGGCAGGCGGAATCTGCGCAAGTACCGCTGGTGTGCTCTAC
>DASWTP010000050.1:0-46716 GCA_036402075.1 Chryseosolibacter sp.
GTTACTGCGATCCGCGATGTAACTCCGCTACCGCACAACGGTTGCCGTCCTCCTAAGAAGAGAAGAGTTTAAAAAATTTAAGATTTGAGATTTTGGATTTGAGATTTAAATGCATCCGGATCTGAAAGCCAAATCACTTGATAAAAATTTAAGTCAGAGTTAAGAGTTTAGATCAGAGAGTAATTCTAAAATCTAAAATCTAAAATCTAAAATCAAAAAGATGGCACGATATACAGGCCCAAAGGTTAGAATTTCAAGAAGATTTAATGAGCCTATCTTAGGTGAGAATAAGGCTTTGGCAAAGAAGAACTATGCTCCTGGTCAGCATGGTCGTGGAAAGAAGCGTAAGCAGTCGGAATATGCTACGCAGCTTGCTGAAAAGCAAAAAGCAAAGTACATCTACGGTTTGCTTGAAAGACAATTCGCACGCGTATTCAGCGAAGCATCTCGTAAGAAGGGTGTTACCGGTGAAACGTTGCTCCAGCTTCTTGAAGCTCGCCTCGATAATACTGTTTACCGTTTGGGAATCGCTCCTACACGGAGAGCAGCGCGTCAGCTTGTTCTTCATAAGCACATTGAAGTTAACGGTGAAACGGTAAACGTTCCATCATACACACTTAAGCCAGGTGAACTGGTAGGCGTTCGCGAGCGGTCAAAATCGCTTGAAGCCGTTACCAATAGCCTCGCCCTCCAGGGTGCAAGAAAATACAATTGGTTAGAGTGGGATAACAACGAAATGGTTGGTAAGATCGTGAATCTTCCTCCGCGTCAGGATATCCCTGAAAACATCAACGAGCAGCTTATCGTTGAATTGTATTCTAAGTAATTCTATCATTTAATCAACATTCCTATGTCAATATTAGCGTTTCAAATGCCAGAGAAGGTTGTAATGGAAAAGTCTGATGATTTTCACGGACTGTTTACATTCAAGCCTCTGGAAAAAGGATACGGAGTTACGATCGGTAATGCACTGAGAAGAATTCTTTTGTCCTCCCTTGAAGGTTATGCTATCACCGGCATCAAGATCCCTGGTGTGCTACATGAATTCTCTACGATTGAGGGAGTTGTTGAAGATGTAGCTGAAATTATCCTCAACCTGAAAATGGTGAGATTCAGAAAGCTTGCTGATAATTTTGACAACAAGATTACCGTAAGCATTAAGAAGCAAAAGCAGTTCAAAGCTGGTGACATCACCAAGTTTACTTCTGCTTTCGAGATCCTGAATCCAGACCATGTAATCTGTAACCTTGACGAGACTGCGCATTTCGAAATCGAATTGACAATCGAGAAAGGAAGAGGCTACCTGCCTGCAGAGGAAAATAAGCCTGCTGAGCAAGTATTCGGATTCATTCCGATCGATGCGATTTTCACACCGGTAAAGAATGTGAAATACAGCGTTGAGAACACTCGCGTTGAGCAAAAGACTGACTACGAAAAATTAGTTGTAGATATTGAGACTGATGGTTCAATCCATCCTGAGAAAGCGCTTGAAGGTGCGGCTCATATTTTGATCCAGCACTTCAGATTGTTCTCTGATAAGTCTATCGAACTCGAAACCGGCAAGGATGCTGAGATTGAACAGGTGGATGAAGAAATGCTTCACATGCGCAAGCTGTTGAAGACTCCTCTTCATGACCTCGACCTTTCCGTGCGCGCTTACAACTGCTTGAAAGCAGCTGATGTGAAGACACTTGGCGACCTGGTTCAGCTTGAAATTTCCGATATGATGAAATTCAGAAACTTCGGTAAGAAGTCATTGGCTGAATTGGAGCAACTTGTAGCGGAGAAGAACCTTACCTTCGGTATGGATCTTTCCAAATATAAACTTGACGAAGATTAATTGAATCATGAGACACGGTAAGAAAATAAACCACTTAGGAAGGACATCATCGCACAGACAAGCTTTGTTGTCTAACATGGCATCTTCGCTGATCCTGAATAAAAGAATCACGACTACAGTTGCTAAAGCGAAAGCCCTTAGAAAGTATGTAGAGCCTCTTTTGACCAAATCGAAGGAAGACACTACGCACTCGAGAAGAACTGTGTTTTCATACTTACAGAACAAAGAGTCGGTTCAGACGTTGTTCGGAGAAGTAGCATCAAAGATTGCAAACAGACCGGGCGGATATACCCGTATCATTAAGCTTGCGGATACTCGTCTTGGCGATAATGCAGAGATGGCATTGATCGAGCTTGTTGACTTCAACACACTGTACACCAAAGACGGTGCTGAGAAGAAGGGTAAGACCCGCAGAAGCCGCGCAAAAGGCAAGAAAGCTGAAGGAGCTGAAGCAGAATCTGCGGATGCACCAACAGCGGAGGCAAAGGCTGAAAAGAAGACAAAGAAAGCAGCTGAACCAAAGGCTGAGAAAAAGTCTACTAAAAAGTCAAAAGAGTAGTGCTTACGAAATTGGATTATACAAAAGGGATTGGAGGTTGCTCCGATCCCTTTTTTCGTTTTGGAGGATTTAAGATTTGAGATTTAAGATTTAAGATTTGGGCGGCAGGTTGAATGACCAACTTGGCGAATTGTTGGATTAAGTGGACTGCTGAATGGTTAGAAAAATCAGAAATACCTGGGACATTTAAATCTAAAATCTAAAATCTAAAATCTAAAATTTCCCGGACCTGATCGAGCATCGCACACGATTGAAATATGATGTTGTGTAAAATTGAATTATTTCGAGTTTTGATTGGTTAGAAAATCGCAAATAACGGATGCATTTAAATCTAAAATCTAAAATCTTAAATCTAAAATCCCTTAATATTGTTGAACCAATTCACCATGGACAAAAAAGCTTACCTGCTATTAGAAGACGGATTGCTGGTTGAAGGCAAAGCAATCGGGAAGATCGGCACCTCGGGTGGCGAAATTTGCTTCAATACCGGGATGACTGGCTACCAGGAGATCTACACTGATCCTTCGTATTACGGCCAGATCATCGTTAATACAACAGCACACATCGGAAATTACGGGGCGATGGATGCCGAGCAGGAATCTGCCGCTACAAAAATTGCCGGTGTTGTTGTCAACGACTTTGCTGAAGAGTTCAGCCGCAAGGAAGCGAAGGAAAGCCTTCAGCAGTATCTCGAAAGGAATAACGTTGTCGGCATCTCGGATGTAGACACGCGGATGCTTGTTCGTTACATACGGAACAAAGGTGCCATGAATGCACTCATTTCATCCGATCTCACGCCCGATCAAATGAAAGCAGAGCTGAAGAAGGTGCCGTCTATGGATGGACTTGAACTTTCCTCACTTGTCAGTACAAAAGAAGCTTACTACATCGGTGAACCAACAGCGCAATTCAAAGTTGCTGCGTTGGATCTCGGTATCAAATCGAACATTCTGAGAAACCTCGCCAAGCGCGGTTGCTATATCAAAGTATTTCCTGCTAAAACTCCTCTGAGCGAAATGCAGGCATGGAAACCGGATGGCTACTTCATCTCAAATGGCCCTGGCGATCCATCCGTAATGGACTACGCAATTAAGACAGTGAAAGATGCTGTAAACTCAGACACACCGGTGTTTGGAATTTGCCTGGGTCACCAATTGTTAGCGCTTTCGTGTGGGTTGTCCACATACAAGATGCATCACGGCCACAGAGGCCTGAATCATCCCGTGAAAAACCTGATCACCGGCAAAGGGGAGATGACTTCACAGAATCACGGCTTCGCAGTAAGCGAAAAAGAAATCGAAAAGAATCCAAACGTTGAAGTAACACACCTTCACCTGAACGATAATACGATCATGGGCATCAGACTGAAGAACAAAAAGGCGTTCTCGGTTCAATATCACCCCGAGGCAAGTCCGGGGCCGCATGATTCGAATTATTTGTTTGATGAGTTTGTGAGGTTGATGCAAAGCGCCAAGTAGGACGGATTTTAGATTTTAGATTTGAGATTTTAGATTGGGTGCACACTAAATTTTGAGATTCTCAAACGTTCGACTGAATAGAATAAACAATTTTAGATTTCACCAAAGGTGCTGAGTGAGTTTCTGAAATTGAAATGGATAAAACAGAATTAACGAAGAGAACTCGACAGTTTGCTGTTAGGGTTTTTCGATTGTGTGACCGATTCCCGAGATCTGACGGTGCAAGGGTTGTAACGCGACAGCTGTTGAAGTCAGCGTCTTCAGTGGCTGCAAATTATAGAGCCGTCAACCGGGCAAAGTCGGATAAAGATTTCAAGAATAAACTGAAGGTTGTTCTTGAAGAAGCGGATGAAAGTCATTTTTGGCTCACATTCATTGGCGATGTTAGGTTGGTAAAGGAAGATGATAGTGAATTGGTGTTCTTGATACAAGAGTCAAATGAGTTCGTTGCAATCTTCACCGCATCAGTTAAAACATTAAATCGTAAGAACAGAAGTTCTAGTAACACGACTCCAAAAAATCTAAAATCTTAAATCTTAAATCTTAAATTTTAAATTCTTCCTCGATATGAGTCTCATTGAAAGCATCCACGCCCGTCAAATCCTTGACTCCCGTGGTAACCCAACCGTAGAAGTAGATGTGGTAACTGAAACCGGAGCGTTCGGTCGCGCTGCTGTTCCATCCGGGGCATCTACCGGAACCCACGAAGCTGTTGAACTTCGTGATGGCGATAAAAAACGATACGTTGGTAAAGGCGTATTGAAGGCGGTTGAAAATGTAAACACGAAGATCGCTGAAGAGATTGTGGGCTTCTCCGTTCTTGACCAGGGGCTGATTGACAAGATCATGCTCGAGCTTGACGCAACACCAAACAAAGGAAATCTTGGCGCCAACGCAATCCTTGGTGTTTCACTTGCTGTTGCTAAAGCGGCCGCAATGGAAGTAGGCTTACCATTGTATCGCTACATCGGTGGCGTGAATGCCAATACACTACCGGTTCCCATGATGAACATCCTCAATGGTGGTGGACACGCTGATAACAAAATCGACTTCCAGGAATTCATGGTAATGCCTGTGAAGGCGGATACATTCTCAGAATCATTGCGCATGGGAACTGAAATTTTCCACACCCTGAAGAAAGTGCTTCATGACAAACACCTTTCAACCAACGTTGGTGATGAAGGTGGTTTTGCTCCGAACATTTCTTCAAACGAAGAGGCTATCGAGTATGTGTTGACTGCGATTGAGAAAGCTGGCTTCAAACCTGGTGAAGACGTGTTCATCGCAATGGACGCTGCGATGTCTGAATTCTATGATGCGAAGACAAACGAGTATATCTTCAAGAAATCGACTGGCAAGAAGATCAGCTCTGACGAGATGGTTGACTATTGGGCAACCTGGGCCGCTAAATACCCGATCATCTCAATTGAAGATGGCATGGCCGAAGACGACTGGAATGGCTGGAAGAAATTGACAGACAAGATTGGAAAGAAAACTCAGCTTGTGGGTGATGATTTGTTTGTAACGAACGTAACACGCTTACAGGATGGTATCACGAAAGGTGTCGCAAATTCAATTCTTGTAAAAGTAAACCAGATCGGCTCGTTGACTGAAACCATCAACGCAGTAAACCTTGCGCATCGCAACGGATACAAGAGCGTGATGTCACACCGTTCAGGTGAAACTGAAGATTCAACAATTGCAGACCTTGCCGTAGCATTGAATACCGGTCAGATCAAGACTGGTTCAGCTTCACGCTCAGACCGGATGGCGAAATACAATCAGCTGATCCGCATCGAGGAAGAGCTTGGCGAAACGGCCTATTTCCCAGGAAGAAAGTTCTAAGTTCTTGTTTTGAAAAATAAGAGGGAACACTCGCAAGGGTGTTCCTTTTTTTGTCTCCAAAGGCATCGAGCTCGTGAATCGAATCCCCTTGTCGCATCACTGTAAACTCTTGCCGCTCACGCGAACGTTGAAGTCAATAGCCAGCTCAAGGTTACTAAGTCTCTTAATCAGCCAGGCATCAAGATGATATCCTCCAATCATCCCATTATCGTTGTGAACGTTCGAGTACACCTGGATGTATCCGTCTGCTTTTTGCGCCAGTTGCTTAACCCCTTGTTTGTCTTCCTCCAGCCTGTTGAGTAATTTTTCAAGTTTGTCTTCGAAGGCATCCGGCTCCGGGTTTGGCAGCAATTTAAATTGGCTGAAACCATAACTGCCCTTACTGCGCGGTTTAAGATCCCCTTTATTCCAAAAGTCGGTAGGCGCTAAAGTAGTCAGCGCCCGAAGTTCATTTATTGAATACGACTCCGATGTCGCCCTGAAATAGACATCGTGATGTGGTTCGGTGACAACCCTTGCAACCTCCTCTTGGATTAAATCGATGTACGCTGCGAAATAGAATTTTTCATCTTGTACGGGCAGATACACGGTGACGAACGAGTTCGCTTCATCTTCGCGATCAATTCGCAGGACCGTAAGCTTCCCGTTTTCATAAACAGCGCTATGAATGTCAAGATACTGCCTTGTTACACTCAGCGCTGGCGAACGAAACTCTGCTTCCACAAGTTGTATGATTTGGACGTCCTGCATATTGAAATTTGAAAGAAATGTCAGACCTGGTAAAATCGGTCAATCAAAGGTGCGAATATGGATATTCAAATTGTGTTGCGTAAAGTCCTGTTTGTGTAACGTTTGACTACCGCATTCCACGTTGGTTACAATATATCTTGGCTGGGATATTTTATTTGTTTCATCTTCCCAAAAATTATTTCGAAAAAATGACGATGCCCAGATAATAGAATGAGGCGTCCGGATGGACTACTACATTATTTGTCAGAGGTAGCCGGGGAATCGTTCTCTGGCCAAGGTATACCGACTCTTACACGTTATGGTGCAGATTTTCCTGCCCTCGCCTGATAGAAGCTTTGGCACTCATGTAAAACGCCACTGCAAGGCCAATATTTTTCATTACGTTCAGCATGTTGTGACAAGCCCAGAAAGCGAATCCACCCTCACGCGTACTGTGCGCGAATACATAATCGGAAACCGCAAACATAACGGTAGTAATGAAGTAATACAGCGCCAGGGACGTATTTATGAAGATGTTGGTCTTATGATATGGATTATTTAAGAAGCTAGATGCATCCAT
Organism: Chryseosolibacter sp.; assembly: GCA_036402075.1. Lineage (GTDB taxonomy): Bacteria > Bacteroidota > Bacteroidia > Cytophagales > Cyclobacteriaceae > Chryseosolibacter. The sequence continues at coordinate 7,032 of DASWTP010000050.1, forward strand.
CAGGTTAAGGTCGGCTACAAAAAAGAATGAGGTTACGGTGATCAGGATAGAGGAAACCATCCATGTTTTGAAACTGAGTGTGTCCATTCCTTCATTCACTGCAAAAATGACGGCCACTACAAGAAACGCAATGGTGAAAATTCTGGTTAGGACCTTTAACGATCGCTTAATCAGCGTTTCATGGTAAAACCACATGATGGCTGGAAAAGCAAAAATAAAATATAGGTTAATGATAAGATTGTTCGAGATCTGTTCTTGAGCCAGCGTCCAGGCGGTCACATCAAATACGAGCGACAAGAGGATCGAAACGCCTAGGATCAGATTTTGCTTTGGTTGAGCATTTCGATAGAAAAAAAGAAGGATCAGTGGGATTAGCGGAGAAATCACGGACGCTTTTACAATCCAGGCAAATACTTCTCGGGTCATTCGGGTGGTCTCGGGTTCAAATAAGTTTAAGCAGCGCTAACACCCTAAAAATAAGGCTTTGTTATTAGATCTCGAAAATTTACGGAACACTAAACAGCCGAACGCACGGTAGGGAGTCCTGAAACGCTTCGCATTTAAATTTTCTCGGGCTAACTTGTCAATCAAATGGAATTCAATCCCGCGTTCGATCTGGCCGTTGAGTTTGTGAACAATACGTCATGTCCGATCTTTCTAACCGGTAAGGCCGGAACGGGAAAGACTACGTTCCTCAAATACATCCGGCAGCACACGCGAAAAAAATGTGTGGTGGTTGCACCAACTGGCGTTGCTGCGATCAATGCCGGTGGCGTAACGATGCATTCATTCTTTCAACTGCCGTTTGGCCCATATCTGCCTGTTACGCGTTCGCAAAACGGAAGTGTCACAGACAAGTTTTCGTTGTTTCAGAATATTCGGATGGGCTCTGACAAGCGTGAACTGTTACGCGACCTTGAACTTCTGATCATTGATGAGGTGAGCATGGTGCGTTGCGACACATTGGATGCAATGGATGCAATCCTTCGTCATTTCAGGAAGAAACCGCATCTCTTGTTCGGGGGTGTGCAGGTGCTCTTTATTGGCGATCTCTTTCAACTCCCACCGGTTATGCCGGATGGTGAATGGATGATTCTTCGCGACCATTACCGGTCCCCTTTCTTTTTTGACAGCCGTGCGCTCACACAATCGTCCCTGGTCTATCTCGAGCTCAAGAAAATTTATCGGCAGAACGAGCAACGATTTATCGAGATCCTGAATCGCATCCGCAATAACCAGGTCGGGGACGAAGATCTGAAGACCTTAAATAGCCGATACCGGGTTGAGCCCGATCCGAGCAGGAAGTACATCACGCTCACATCCCACAATTACAAAGCCGACAAGATCAATACGGATGAGCTGCAAAAACTGCCGGGCAAAGTCCACGAGTTTCGTGGCACTGTCGAGGGGGAGTTCCCTGAGAAAACATTGCCTACGGAGATCAACATGCTCTTAAAAGTTGGTTCTCAAGTGATGTTCATCCGTAATGATAAGTCGGAAGAAAGGCGCTATTACAACGGCAAGCTCGCGACCATTGTAAAAATCGATAAAGATGGCGTGCGCGTGTCAATGAACGATGGGGGAGAGGAGCTGGAGCTCGAAAAAGAAATTTGGGAAAATATCAGGTATTCGTACAACGCGATCGAAGGGAAAATTGATGAGGAGAAACTTGGGTCATTCTCACAATATCCGATTCGCCTGGCATGGGCCATTACCATTCACAAAAGCCAGGGGTTAACGTTCCAAAACGCAATCATCGATGCAGGCGATTCCTTTGCCCCCGGTCAAGTGTATGTTGCCCTTAGCCGATGCGTGTCCCTGGAAGGGATGATCCTCCACTCAAAGATCGATCCCAATTGTATTTCCACCCATGACGCGGTGATTGAGTTTTCGGCCCGCGAGCGAAAAGAAGAGGAACTACAGGCGATTCTGACGCAGGAAAAAAATGTATTTCGCAATGCCACGCTCGTAGGCACGTTCGATCTCTCGGGCCTGGTCGATATCTTCCAGGACCACCTTAGCCGCATGCGCGGGAAAACGTACGAGCACATTTCTTCAGCTGTTCCGTTCGCAGTCGCAGCAGAAAAAAAACTTTTTGACCTGCAGTTGGTATCGGTGAAGTTTAAAGGACAACTTGAACAGCTACTGAAAGAAAACGATCTGGAAAAAATTAAAGAACGTGCCGGCAAAGCCATTGATTACTTTTCATCTGCGATGACAACCTGGCTCCCTCTGTTTGATGAAGAAATGGCTAACGTGAAAAAGCAGAAAAAGACGAAGAAGTACATTAAGCATCTGAAGGAGCTTAAACTTGAAATTGTAAAGCGGATCCACACCATTCAACAGGCAACTTATGGCGATGTTCGGTTAAGTGAAATGAACTCTGCAGTATCGCTTGACGAAGAGAAAGAGGCGCTGAAAAAAATTAAAGACAAAACAGAAAAAGGAGACAGCCGCAATGAGACGCTAGTTCTTTTCCGTGCTGGCAATTCTATTTATCAGATTGCTGAGACCCGTGGGCTTACCACGGGAACAGTTGAAAGTCATTTGGCTACGCTTATCAGAATGGGCGAGGTAGACGTGGAGCAAGTTGTTGAGAAGTCAAAGTTAGAAACGATTCTTGAAGTACTGAAAGAAAAAAGCACCGCCTCGCTTAGCGCTGCCAAAGCAGAACTCGGAAACGATTATTCTTATGGAGAAATCCGGGCGGTATTAAAACATCTTGAGTTTCTTTCTGCCAACCGAAACGCCCATACCCCAATCCTGAAGAGGGAATAGAGCGAATAAATGTAGTGTGACGTCCATTCTATATTGAGTGATGTCGATGTAGCTCCGTCCTCACGTTACTCTAGTGAGATCTTCTTATTTTAACGTCACCAAAGATGCATGATCAATTAACTCAAAAAATTGAATTATGCAGAGAATTCTTATTCTTGCCGGCCTGATCGCCTTCCTGCTGCCATCGGCCTTCGCGCAAGAGACCATCTTCAGCGGAACTGTCAGGGACGGTGCAGACAATACTGTAATCCCCGGAGTAAGCGTTTCAGTGAAAGGCACAAAATCAGGTGTGATCACCGACACGGAGGGAAAATTTTCGGTATCGGCATCGCCTGGTTCGACCCTTGTATTCAGTTTCATTGGCTACACAACGCAGGAGATTAAACTCGGGGCAGGAACCTCACTTAATGTTACCATGCAAGCTGACATCACCACGCTCTCGGAAGTGGTGGTGACTGCAATGGGTATTAAGCAGGAGAAGCGAGCGCTGGGCTACGCAGCACAAGAGCTCAAAGGCTCCGAGATAGCGGCCGCGGGTCAGGCTAATCTTGTGAGCGGCCTTCAAGGCAAGGTAGCAGGTGTTCGAATTCAGAACTCAGGTGGAGCACCGGGCTCGGGCGTGAGCGTGCTCATTCGAGGAGTGAATTCCATCAGCCCCAATCGGTCAAGTGAGCCGCTTTTCGTAATTGATGGCGTGCCAATTAGTAATGAAACCACCTCTGGAAGTTTGCTTCCTAGTTCCGGCTCAAATTCGCCTGGCACCAATGAGCAGTATGCCTTTAGCAATCGTGCAATCGATCTTAACCCAGATGATATTGAGTCTGTGACGGTGCTAAAGGGTCCTGCGGCTACCGCGTTGTATGGTCTGCGTGCGTCCAATGGCGTCATCCTGATCACTACGAAAAAAGGTCAGGTTGGCGGAATGCAAGTGGCCTACAATGGATCTGTTGGATGGGATAAAGTTAATGTGACGCCTGAAATCCAACGGAAGTATCGCGAAGGTACAACAGGTGTCAGACGGTTCGGGGTCGCTGGGGCGGGAACACCGTTCCAAACCTTTGGACCTCCCGTTGCCGAGGGAGAACCGGTCTATGATAACATGCGGAATTTCTTTCGAACAGGGATGCGGGTGAACAACAGCGTTAGCGTTTCAGGAGGCGATCAAAAAAGCAATTACTACACTTCGGTTTCAAATCTGCATCAGCGTGGCATTGTTCCGAATTCAATGTGGGATCGGACCACGATAAAACTTTCAGGAAATTCCAACTTATCCGAGCGCCTGTCGGTGCGCGGGTCGGCAACGTACTCGAACTCAGGGGGCCTTCGTGCTCAGGGTGGCGACAAATCCATAATGAGTGCGCTCACGTATCACACAACTTCTGTTGATGTTAACGACTACATCAATCCCAATGGTACAATCAAGAGTTATGCAGGAACTATAATAGACAACCCGAGGTATGTCGCTGAATTCAGCACGCTTGAGGATAACGTTGATCGCATCATTGGTTATTCAGGGTTGAACTATAAAATTACCGAGTGGCTGGTTGCCGATTACCAGGTGGGCGTTGATTTTTTTGGTGATTCACGAACGCGCATCGCACCTAACGGTTTAGACATCTCGACCAGTAGTGGCGGATTTATGGTAGAGGAAAAAAATACCTATCGTGAAATCAATTCTAATTTCTTACTGACCGCGACTCGCTCGTTCAGTGAAGACCTCAAAGGGACGTTTATGATTGGCAACAATGTGCTCGATATTAAGTCGGACCTCATAAACAGTCGCGGTGAAAAATTTGGGATCAAAGGATTTTACGATCTAAGTAACACGGCTACCAAGTTCTCGTTCAAAGATGGTTACATCAGGCGTTTGATTGGTGTGTTCGGAGATTTCAAGCTCGATTACAAGGGGACGCTCTATCTGAACGTGACTGCGCGGAATGACTGGTCATCAACACTCCCAACAGCAAATCGTTCCTTCTTTTATCCATCTGTTAATGTGGGTTATGTATTTACTGAAACGCTGGCGAATAGTGGCCCGCTCAGCTATGGAAAGGTTCGCGGGTCATTTGCGCAAGTGGGTAAAGATGCGTCAGCCTATTCGTTTGGGCAGTATTATGAATCTGCAGTCGGTTTCCCCTTTAATGCCATAAGCGGATTTAGGAAAAGCACAACGGTGGGGTCTGACAACCTGACTTCCGAGAAGACTTCATCCATTGAGTTTGGAACCGAATTGAAATTTTTGCAGAACCGAATTTCGCTTGATGCAACATACTATAATGCACTAAGTATAAATCAGATTGTTGAAGTGCCGGTGGCAAACAGTTCAGGCTTGTCGCGCTACGTAACAAATGCCGGGGAGATCAGAAATACGGGGATTGAGCTTTTATTGTCTGGCACACCGATCAGCAGCAACAACGTAACGTGGGAGGTAGCGCTTAACTGGTCTAAAAACAGGAGCAAAGTGCTCTCAATGCCTGAAGGCATAAGCGAGATTTTTTTTCAGGATGATCGCATTGCCAACAAGCTCGTGGTGGGTGGGTCTGTCGGGGATCTGTACGGCCGACCCTACAAGCGTAATGAAAATGGAAGTCTGTTGATTGATGCCTCGGGATTTCCTACCTGGTCCGACAGCTTTGTGAAGGTTGGAAACGCGCTTCCTGACTGGATGGGTGGGTTGACCAATACCATCACCGTAAAAAATCTTTCTTTTTCATTTCTTATGGAAGTCAGAAAGGGTGGTGATGTGTATGACACCGGATTAAGGAACCGGGTCAGAAATGGAATTGACATTCGTACAGAATTACGAAACGTGGACGTCATTTTTGATGGAGTGACGGCCACGGGCGAACCGAACACAATGGCTGTTAGACTGGATGGGGATACATTCTACCGCAACGAATCGAGATATAATGGCGTGGCGGAAGTTCTGCTCCAGGACGCATCGTGGGTTCGGCTGCGGAGTGCAAACTTGTCGTACAGCATTCCCAAGTCGATGCTTGAAAGAACACCTGTTAAAAGTCTAACAATCTCTGCGGCAGGAACCAATTTGTTTCTCTCCACACCATTTCAGGGTTTTGATCCCGAAGGAAACGCGTATGGATCCGGTACCAATCAGTTTGGTTATACAGGGTTGAACATCCCCGCAACAAAAAATTTCACGCTTTCGCTCAATGCAACGTTCTAAACGCAAACTCATGAAAAACTCCATTAAAATATTCCATCTGAGCCTGTGTTTCATCCTGATGTCAGGTTGTGGCAGTTATCTCGATGAAAACATAGACCCATATCGCGCGCAAACTATAAGTTTGGATGCATTACTCCCCACTACAATCGATGCGACCAGTAATAATCATTATCTCGTTGCCGTTACAACGGGAATGTTCTCTCAACACCTTGCATCGTATTTTGCTGGCGGCAGTGATTCCTATCAGGAGACGCGAATGCCAACTGCGTGGACGGGTATTTACCTTAGCGCGTTATCCAACCTTGACATCTTGGTCGAACAGGCGCAACAACAAGAGTCACCACACTATGCCGGAATTGCGAAAATCCTGCAAGCGATGAACCTTTGCCTCGCGACAGACGTATGGGGCGATGTTCCTTTCTCCGATGCTTTTCAGGGAGCAAAAGACGTGACTCCCTCGTTCGATGATCAGTCGGATGTATACACGGCAATAAATACGCTACTTGATGAATCCATTGCTTTGTTGCAGCATACAAACTCGCTGTTCAAGCCAGCTGCTGATGATCTGGTCTATGGTGGCAATGTTTCGAAGTGGATCAAGCTGGCGTATTCCCTTAAGGCCCGATTTGCCATACATGAAACGAAAAAAGACCCTACGACCTCAGCTCAGGATGCACTCAATGCCCTAGCACTGGCCATCAATGCAAATGCAGACGATTTTCAACTGGTTTATAATTCAGTCAACCGCAATCCGTGGTTTAACAATGTAGCATCGCCCTTAACCACAGGGAACTTCACCGTGGGACCATCTGAGCAGTTAATCAACCTTATGAACGGAACTTACTACACAGCAGTCGATCCCAGGCTAAGCAAGCTAGTGGATAACCAAGGGGCTGCCATGTACAGTGGCAATGTTAACGGACAAGGAGGAGGTGGCAACAGCAGGCTCAGCGCAAACACCTGGTATGCAGGTCAACTTTCACCGATGTTAATGGTGACATTTGCGGAAATGAAATTCATTGAGGCAGAGGCTCATTTTATTGTTGGTAATAAGCTGGGCGCCTACAACGCCTACCTGGCAGGCATCAATGCGCACATGCAGAAGCTTGGCGTTGCAGCATCTGCCATTACTACATACACCACCAGCCCATCCGTGGCCGTAGGAAGTGGCAATATTACACTGGAGCTGATTATGAAAGAGAAATATATCGCCACGTTTCTTAACCCGGAAGCATGGGTTGACGTGAGACGCCATGCCTACAACGAAAACATTTACCGTGGGATGTCCAAACCGGTAAACTACAACGAGGCCTTAGGTGGAGAATTTATTCGAAGATGTTTATATCCGAATGAAGAGATTACTCGAAACGCGGCCGAAGTCACGCCCCACGTCAAATTGATGCAGGAAAAAATGTGGTGGGAACAATAAACACTAAACAATCACGACCATGAAACTGAACCTGTTAACAATAGCAATCTTATCGCTTGTCGCAGCGGGCTGTTATGACGAGAGCGATCCTGTTGCGAAATTACAAACCCCAACTGACAAGGGATATTACCCGGTATCTGCAAATACTTTTGTGGATCTCACTAATGGCGGCACTATCTCCGCCAATAGAATCTACGCACCTAACGTTAACCTTAGCTTCGAACTGCAATACTGGTCGGTGGACCCTGTGCAGGAAATCAATGTGTATGCCACGGTGGGTGCCGGGGCAAAAACAAAAATATTCAGCAAGCCATATAGCGAAATTGCAGCCTACTCGAAATTGAAGTCGGCCGACACGCTGGTGGTTGCTTACAAGACTCCAGTGGTTGCAGCAGAAACGACCGTAAAGCTTGATGTTGAGATCGTTAATCAAAATACATTATCACTCACACGACCAATTACAATTAAAGCAAAGCCTTGACGCTGATTGTACTCTTTATTTAGAAAAAGACTGCTCCTATAACAGCAGTCTTTTTTGTTATTAACGCACCGCATGAATTATTGTTGGCCGTACATGCGAATCGAAGACCTGTTGATCAGAATCAAAATCGCCTCACTGAAATCAGTGATTTATGTCTGTAATTCCATGTTTACCCTAAGTCTGTTCCCCCTATTTTTGAAGATTTTAAGGTTTATCAATAGATTAGATAGCCTTTACGAAACCAATCTATGCCCCAAGAGAGTTTAAAACATCTTCTCTTAAAAATTGCCGATGGTGATGAAAAGGCTTTTCGTTCAATTTTTGACTCGTATTCTTCGAAGGTATATCGCTTCGCGATGAAGGTGACCCACTCTTCGACTTTGGCGGAAGAGGTGGTTCAGGACGTCTTTATTAAAATCTGGAGTAATCGAAGTCAGCTTAGTTTGGTAGAATATTTTCCGTCATATCTCTACACCATTGCACGGAATCACACCTTCAACCTCCTGAAAAGAATTGCTATCGAAGCAAATGCAAATGCAAAACTGGTTCGCCAGCTGCCGCTCCATCACTCTGATACGGAGCAGCAGGTCATCTGTTCTGACTACCAAGGACTATTAAATCAAATTGTTGATACACTTCCGCCCCAGCAAAAAAAAGTTTATGGATTATGCCATCACGATGGCCTTAAATATGAGGAGGCGGCAGAGCGTTTGAATCTTTCACGCCTCACCGTAAAAACGCACATGCAAAATGCGTTACGGACGATTAAGTCGCATTTTGGCCATATTATTCAATATTGCCTGGCCATCATACTTCCATTGAGCTAAGCAAAAAAAACAAAAAATATTTCTTACCTGGCTACTCCTCAGGCCTGTCGCAAGTTGTCTTACCAGGCATACCAGCGAACCTATGACCAGACAACGGCTCACCTTTCTTTTTAATCGATATATAGATCGAAGTATTTCGGAGCGCGAGGAGATAGAGTTTTTTGAAGCCATCGCTCGTGCTGAGCATGACCCTGCGCTCAACGATCTGCTGGATGAGCTCTGGACGAAAATTCCGGGGGATGCTGATCCGCGGCAGACCGCGCACATCTTTAACGCAATGCAACTTGAAAGACCGGATAAGTTACAGCAATCAACGCGTGGATGGTGGTTGCGAGTTGCCGCAGCAGTTAGCGTGTTGGCCATCGTAACATCCGTCTTTTATTATACCCTCGATTCGTCTAAAATTCCGGAAATCGCTTCACATGGTAAATCCCCATCGGTAAGGAGCGGTAACTTCATTCAGCTAGCGGATGGAAGTACAGTACTCCTTAATGCCGGCAGTGTTCTGGACTATCCGGCTTCGTTTGACGGAAAAAGTTCGCGGGTTGTGTCGCTCAAAGGCGAGGCATTTTTCGATATCGCACACGACCCCGATCATCCGTTTGTTGTGCACTCTGGCAATGTGGTGACGACAGTGTTGGGAACAGCATTCAATATCAAGGCATCTCCCAATGCAAACGAGGTAACAGTTACCGTTTCACGCGGAAAGGTGGAAGTGAAGTCGCATCAAAAATTAATCGGAGTGCTCACGCGTGATCAGCAAGTCACTGTCAAGCATGGCATGGCACGCAAGACACAACGAGTTGATGCAACCCAGGTCTCGAGGTGGCGGGAGACTGATATAGCGTTTGATGACATCACGCTGAAAGCCGCCCTCGATGAATTAGAACTCCGCTTCAACACAACCATAAAACTGATGGACGAGCGAGCCGTGGAATGTCGTTTCACCGGTTCATTCCTGCAAGGAGAAACTCTTGATCAGATCCTGCTAGTGATCTGCGAGTTCAACAATGTAAGCCTGCACCATAACAGCGAGACAGGGGTATATGAAATTGCCGGAGCTGGCTGCAAGTAAATTATTAACTAACCCTAACCAAAAATAAGATGCAAGTATATCCGATGAGAATTTGATTCATCCTGTATCCTCCCCGCAAGGCGAGGAGGATGGGAGATTTCCTGACGACTGCCATCGGCAGGAAACTGTTTTAAATAATATCGATCACTTAAAACATAATCAAAAGTATGAATTATTCTTTACCTACGGGTAACGGGAAAGGCGTTATTCCGGCTGTTCAGCTTGTATCGCATCCCGGTGCCTCAACCCTTAAACAGATTATGCGGATTACGGTTGTTTTTGCGGTGTTAATTTTTGCTTCGCTGCAATTTCTGTTGGCCTCACCGGTGCTCGGTCAGAACGAGATCATTACGCTGGAGCTCAAAAATGAAACGCTTGAGTCGGCATTGAAGAAGATCGAAAAGCAGACAACACTTCGGTTTGTGTATCGCAACGAAGAAGTAAAAGCCGTGACGAACCTTACGCTGGAGAAGGGGCAGCGGACCGTTGAAGAGACACTCTCCATTTTGCTCCGAAACACTACGCTTACTTTCAAGCTGATGAAGAAGAACATTCTGATCGTAAAAGCTGACCATGGACGGGTTGAACCAGCAACACCCGCTCTCCCGGACCATACCGTGGAGGGGCAGGTAAAAGATGAAACCGGAGAGCCGCTGGCGGGTGTAAGTATCGTGCTGAAAGGAACAACCATTGGAACAACAACAGATGCGCAGGGTGCTTATCGCCTAACGCTCCCGGATGCCAGCGGAGTCTTGCAATTCTCATTCATCGGCTACGCAACACAGGAAGTTGCTGTGGGGAATCAAACCACCATCAACATCAGCCTTTCGCCAGACGTTACTTCCTTGAGTGAAATCGTTGTGACCGCGCTGGGAATTTCTCGCGAAGAGCGTTCCATCGGATATGCCACTCAGGAAGTGAAAGGGGAAACGCTGACATTCACGAAGGAGCAAAACGTGTTGGGTTCGCTCTCGGGAAAAGTTGCCGGTGTGCAAGTGATCGGTTCTTCTGGTGCCAGTATGGGAGGAACGCAGAAGATCAAGATCCGCGGTGTTAATACGCTGACAGGAAGCGATCAGCCACTGATCGTGCTGGACGGAACGCCCATGGCAAACATGAACTTCGCAAGTGAAACGCGAGGGCAGGACTATGGAAACACGATTCAGGATATCAATCCGGATGATATTGAATCAGTAAACGTACTCAAGGGTCCGGCAGCATCTGCGCTTTATGGACTAAGAGGTCAGAACGGTGTGATCATGATCACCACAAAGAAAGGTGCAAAAGGCCCTAAGGCAGTAACGGTAGAATACAACGGAGCATATTCGGTTGAGAAAGCCGGAAATTTCATGCCGACTCAAAATATTTACGGAGGTGGTAGCACACAGGTCTTTGGAACGCTCAATGACGGCACACCGTACTCAAGCAACAGTGTGGATGAAAGTTGGGGACCGAAGATGGATGGAACTCCCGTGCGGCAGTTCTATAGCTGGTTCCCGGCCGACCCGGACTACGGACAGCTTACTCCGTTTCTACCACATCCCGATAACATTAAAGACTATTACGAGTTGGGAAACACGTTTAATAACACCATTGCCATCAGTGGTGGTGCAGAGAATTCTACCTTCCGGCTGAGCTACAATCACACCGACATCAAAGGTGTAGAACCAAATACATGGTTGAAGCGGAACAACGTTGCGTTCAATGGTTCGCTCGACTTGAATCCAAAATTAAAACTGGCCACAAGCCTGAATTACGCAAACAACTCCGGCCAGCGTCCGGCACAGGGGTACATTGAAGGAACAAGCCAGGGTGCTTCGGGTTTGAACCAATGGTTTCAGCGAAGTGTGGATATGAAGAAATTGAAAAACTATAAATACCCGGACGGAACATTCCTCCATTGGAACATCCGGAATCCAACGGGTGCAGGAACGATAAACACAAACGCATTGTATTGGGCAAATCCCTATTTCGGAGCATACGAAAATATCTCGCAGGATAACCGCGATCGCTTCTTTGGAAACGTAGCGCTGAGTTACGAGATCATCAAGGGACTCAAGGTGACCGGCACGGCTCGCTCGGACATGTTCACTCAGAATATTGACAAACGAACTGCGCGAGGCGGTGTAGAGGTCAATGATGGATACTGGCTCGGCAAGTATCAAAACAAAGAATCGAACTATGAATTGCTGGGTGAATTCAACAAAGAGTTCGGAGACCTATCGCTCAATGCCATCTTGGGTGGAAATATCATGGATCAAAAGTACACTTACCTCTACCAGGAAACTGTGGGAGGTTTGATCAGTCCTGGCTTCTACAGCATCGAGGCTTCCATCGCGCGACCCATCGCACGAAATTACAGAAGAGAAAAACAGATCCGAAGCATGTACGGAATGGTTTCGTTGGGATTCAGAAACATCTGGTTTGTCGATGCCTCGATCCGCAATGACAATTCATCAGCCCTTCCAGTCAACAATAATTCGTATTGGTATCCATCGGTCTCCGCGAGTATGGTGTTCAGCGAGCTGGTGAACTGGCAGCCGATGAGTATGGGCAAGCTGCGTCTCAGCTATGCAGTAGCGGGAGGTGATCTCGCTCCATACAGTACATCGGTTGATTACCAGATAGGCGCAGTGTATCCGGGAACAACGACCGTTAATTCCCTGTATTTCCCATCAACGCTGAATAATCCCGATCTGAAACCCTCGTTCAGCAAATCGTACGAAGGCGGGCTTGACCTGAAGTTCCTTGAGAATCGTGTTGGTGTGGGATTCACCCTGTATCAGCAACAGAACGAAAACCAGATCCTCACACTGCCTGTGTCCGGAGCGAGTGGTTATTCAACGGCATATATCAATGCAGGTTTGATCGAGAACAAGGGTTATGAAATCGCATTGACAGCGGTACCGGTACAGCGTGGCAGGTTTAGCTGGGAAATGAACTTCAACATCAGCAAGAACAAGAGTATGGTGAAGGAGCTCTACAACGATGGAACTACAGAGATCAATAACTATCAAATTGCTTCCAATACGTATTCGGGCGTAACGGTTTCTCTGAATGCGCGGGTTAATGAACCTTACGGAACACTGATCGGGCAGAATACAAAACGAGATCCCGCCACGGGCAAGCTCCTGCTGGATGGAAATAACCTCCCAACCTACGAGGCGAACCACAACTTCGGAAGTGTGCTGCCGGATTTTACGGGTGGATTCCAAAACACCTTTACCTACGGTCCGCTAAGTTTAAATGCTATGATCGATTTTCAGGCTGGCGGCCAGTTCTTCAGCTGGTCACGCATGATGTCATTCAAAACGGGATTGGCCCCTGAAACGGCAGCGCTGAATGCGAATGGCAAGAACGTTCGCGATCCACTCGCAGAAGGCGGAGGAGTACTGGTAGAAGGAATTTCTGAAGCCACCGGTGAACCTGTCAGTGCTTATGTGGATGCAAAAGCTTACTTCCGCAGCAGACTCGGAACGCACCTGTATGACCAGTGGCTATACGATGCCTCATTTGTCAGACTTCGTGAAGTACGCCTCGGCTACACCTTCAGCAAAAAAGCGCTTGGCAACCTTCCGGTGAATAAAATCAATGTCGGGCTGATTGCACGCAATCCGATGATGCTTTGGCAGAAAGCACCTGAGGGTTTGAACCCGGCAGAACTTGCGAAGGGAAGTGAATCGATCAACTGGCTTGAAACAGGGCAGCTCATCACTGTTCGCTCGTATGGAGTAAGTCTAAATGTTACATTCTAAATCAGCGTTCTTATGAAGAAGATATTTTTAATACTCTTAGTTCTCGGTGTAGGTTGTAATAATTTCGATGAGGACCTGAGGAAAAATCCAAATCGGCCGAATACCGCATCGAACACGCAGTTGCTGGCCTATGCCATGCGGTGGGTTCCTGAAACAACGGGTTCTGCCAGTGGCCATTTGTACGCGCAGCATTTTGCGGAAGCAGAATACATTACGTTGTCGCGATACGAAACGGTGTTCTATAATTTCTACAACTGGTATACCGGCCCGCTCATGAACATCGAGGCGGTGCTAACTGCCGATAACCTTGATGCGAGAGAAGGTCCGATAGCCAATCAGTTGGCGGTGGCGAAAATTCTCAAAGCGTTTTTCTTCCAGTTTCTGACTAATCGGTGGGGTGACTTGCCGTACAGCAAAGCGTTTCAGGGCAATCAGAATTTCACACCCGAATACGACACACAGGAAGCTATTTACAATGATCTGTTCCGGTTGCTGGATGAAGCCAATGCCGAAATCGTTACGGGAAATATTTCCAACGACATTATCTACGGAGGTAACATGACCCGCTGGAAAAAATTTGGCAACACGCTTCACATGCTTATGGCACTACGTTTGTCAAAAGTCGACCCCGTCAAAGGAGCAGCGGAATTCAATAAGGCACTCGCGGGTGGTATTATGACTGCGAACGCAGACAACTTTACCTACACGCACTTGTCAGATCCAGACAACTGGAATTTCTGGTACGACTTCTTCACAATTGACCGCAGGGAATGGTACGCGGTAAGTAAAACGCTTGTGGATTACATGAAGCCCGTAAACGATCCGCGCCTGTCAGCCTATGCAAATACAAATGAAGCGGGACAATACCAGGGGCTGGTGTATGGCCTTACGGGCACTCAGGTAAATAGCGGTCCTTATGAAAAAAAGAATATAAGCATGCTGGGGAGCGCCATGCGTCAGCCTACAACACCAGCGTATATTGTGACCTATGCTCAGGCCCTTTTTGCAAAAGCTGAGGCGGCAAAATTAGGATGGATTCCTGGTGGAGACGCTGAAGCCAAGCTCAACTATGACCTTGCCATCGACAACTCGGTGCGTCAATGGAAGAACGGAAGCACTACCGGCCTGGCTGCAATGATGGCGACACCACAGGTTCAATACGATCCTGCACGCGCGCTGGAGCAAATCGGCTATCAGCGCTGGGTTCATCTCTTCATGAATGGCTATGAAGCGTGGGCTGAATGGAGAAGAACAGGTTTCCCTGTGCTCGCTCCAATACAGGATAGCGGTGGACGCCAAGTGCCGAGACGAGAAGCTTACCCTACACAAGAAGAACAAAATAATCGCGACAACTATAATCAGGCGGTGTCTCGTTTGGGTGGCACCAACGACCTCAATGGACGCGTTTGGTGGGATAAGCCATAATGGTTTGGAAGCAGAAAAAAACCTGGCACTTGACCAGGTTTTTTTCATTTATGGCTGTTCTTTCTTTTTGATGACCCGCATGGTTTTCACGCCATCAGCGTACTTAACATCCCCATACTTTTCGATGGCCCGTTGGCCAGTGATCACCTCCCCAGACTCGAACTCGCCCAACTTGAGGTGGAGGGCGGCCATCTCAGCTTGTGTCATCACTTTACCGTCTACATCATACCACCGAATTCTTTTAGGCTCAGAGGTGTATTGCACCTTTTGCTTTTCATTGTCGACATGGGCGGACAACGTCACAAGCAGAATATCGGATACGTGTCCTTCAGTTTCTATATATTCCATTCCGCTGATGCGGTGCGGGTGGATATTGTCTGGAATGTTGCCATGCGGAAAATTCTGATCGCCAATATCCATGGACGCCTTGTGCTTAAGATATTTCAGGACGTTGTGCGAAGTGTCCGACACATGTACTCCCATGACAAGAACACCGTTAGGTGCCGAAGGGACATCGATCGGCTTCAACTCAATTTCTGTTGGTTTAAAAAGCAAGAGAATATTGTTTGGCGCCTCATATCCGTTAACAATAAAGATTGTGCTATCAAAATGCCTGGTGGTGCGGGTGAGGGGAACAGCGCGCTGAATTACCTCCTGTGCCGGGACTGCATAGTTGGCAAAGAAAAGCAAGGGAATGAGCTGGAGGGTACGGGTCATTTTTGCAAGTTTGACGTAAGTTACGGGGCGTACGGCTTACTTTCAACCACATCAGCATGAATCGACTTGGCCCGGTTTTTTCTGTAGTTCAATCATTTCCGATTAATTTTACTACCTTAGTATTCATTTTTTAAACTGTATGTTCAAGAGACTTCCCAAGGCCTTTCGTAATTTTTATGTGATTGCACTGGTCATTTTTCTAACGTGGATGGTTGCCCTCGACTCAAACAACCTCATTGCGCGATACCAGCTCGGTGCGAAGCTAAGCTCACTCGAAGATGAGAAGGAGTACTACGAGGAGAAGATCAAAGAAGTTCAAAAAGACCACGATGAACTGTTTGGCGACAAGGAATCCATCGAAAAATTCGCTCGCGAAAAATACCTCATGAAAAAAGAAACTGAGGATATCTTCGTTATTGTTGAAGAATAACAAATTATGATACGTCCATGCTTACTTTTCGCCCTGGTTTCGCTGGCAGCGAGCACCGTTTGCTTTGCGCAAGGCGAAAACAATAGTCTGAAAGGGGTTCCCTTCAAAGAACGTATTGTAACGGGTGGCGGCCTCGGATTAGGATTTGGCTCGGTTCAGGATTATTTCTCCGTGTCGCCCGTGATCGGATACAGTCTTACGAAGAAATTTATTGCAGGAACAGGCGTTACTTACAGGTACACCAACTACAAGCCGTTGCGTCTTAAGCTCACGGATTACGCGGTGAGCCCGTTCCTCCGCTACAATATCTATCGCGGCTTTTTTGCGCAAACGGAGTACGAGTATTTGAACTATGAATTCCCGGTCAATACTGCTGAAACGGTTCGTATGGACTTCAAAAGTTTCCTTGCAGGTGGAGGATTAGTGCAGCCTATTGGTAGGAACCTCGCCTTCTATGCTATGGCATTGTACAACTTCTCTTATCAGCAACCGGTTCCGGGAAGAGTTTCTCCCTACACCAGCCCATTGGTACTCAGGGCCGGGATCAACATTGGTGGTTTCCTGGGATTTTAGAATTTTGCGCCAACTTTCTCACCCAGCTGTTTAAGGTCTTCGATCACTTTTTCGTTCAGCGGAATCCCCTTCTCCAGTCGTTCCTTAGTCATTTCGCGCTCAGGATCCCCCGGTATAATTACCTTCTCTTCTGACGCAACTGTTTTTGCTGAACGGAAACGAGTGATCCAATTGTCCATGTGCGATTTGAATTCTTGCGCGGGGCGAAAAGCATCCACGCGCATGGCGCCCAGAAAGTGGCCGATACCTTCACCCACCGGATCAGCCGGGGGTGCAAGGAAACTCACAAAGGGAGGAACCCATGGCCCATAGTTAGCGCCACTCAACACGGCTGAAAAAATATCCACCCATGCGCCCAGGCAAAAACCCTTGTGACTTCCATGCTCTCGATCGCTTCCCAATGGAATGAGCGCACCACCATCTTTCAGCTCATGCGGATTGGTTGAGGCTCCACCGCTTTTCGTTTGGATCCACCCCACCGGTGCATCTTTATTTTTTCGCTGAAGAATTTCAAGCTTCCCATTTGCTGCCGTGGTGGTAGCAAAATCAGCCACGAAAGGCGGTTGCTTATCAGCAGGTATCGCAACGGCAATTGGATTTGTTCCAAGAAGCCGCTCAACGGAGAAGGTTGGAGCCACCAGCGGGCTCGCGTTCGTCATGGCCATTCCGATCATATCATGCTCGAGTGCCAACATGGCGTGATGTCCAGCGATGCCAAAGTGGTTTGAGTTTTTTACTGCGACCCAGCCTGTTCCGGCAATTCTCGCTTTTTGGATTGCAACTTCCATGGCTCTCGGTGCAACCACAAGGCCCAGGCCCCCATCACCATCAATTACAGCCGTGCTCGGGGTTTCGTGAACGATTTTTATTTTCGGATTCGCGTTAATTCGTCTTGCTTCCCATAATCGGAAATATCCGGAAAGACGCGCAATACCATGAGAGTCAATGCCGCGTAAATCTGCGTTTAACAAAACTTCTGTTGCCAGCTGAATTTGATCTGCAGGGCAACCCATGTAGTTAAATACTTCTTTCGTAAATTTCTCCAGTGAAGCAAACGAATAAACTTTCTCCATGATTATTGCGTAAAAGAGCCTCAAAATTAATGTAAAGGTTCTAATTCTGCTGTTTTTCACTATAAAATTGAAAGGGCATTATGGATTCGGTCTGCGCCCCTCATCATTAGAAAAACCAACTAGTATGAAAAATATTTTGATTGTTCTGCTTGCTTTGATTTCGTTTGAATCCGTTTCGCAGGAAGAGAAATCCGTTGATTCAAAAATTACTTCCGTAACGGTTTTTCTAAACCGCGCGCAGGTGATGCGCGAAGCAAAAACCCGCATCGAACCGGGCAAGTCAATCCTGCGCCTTAAGGGATTGACTTCACAACTCGATCAGCAAAGCATCCAGGTTGCAGGCAAAGGCAATTTTACAATTCTTGGAATCAGTCACGAACAGAACTACCTCACAGAATTCAACACGCCACGTTCAATCACCAGTCTTCGCGATTCAATCGATCTCACGCAACGGCAGATCGCGTTGCAGAACAGTCAAAAAGAAATTTTGAGTCGTGAGGAGCAGATGTTGCTGGCGAACCAAAAAATCGGTGGAAACAACCAGAATCTTACAGCGGCTGAACTGAAGGCGATGGCCGATTTTTTCCGATCACGGTTGAGTGATATAATCTCCGCCCGGATGAAGCATGATCAGCAAATCAAAAAGCTTAATGAAAAACTGCTTAAGCTTCAACGACAGTTCAATGAAGAAAATGAACTGTATTCACGAAACACGAGCGATATTTTAATTTCGGTTTCTGCGGAGGCCGCAACCAGTGCGGACCTGACAATTAATTATGTGGTGAATAACGCAGGTTGGTATGCTGTATACGACTTGCGCGCGTTGAACACGAGGAGTCCTGTTCAGCTGAATTACAAGGCAAATGTATTCCAGAGCACGGGTGAAGAATGGAAGAATGTGCGATTGAGATTATCAACAGCAAATCCATCCCTTGGAGGATTGAAACCGGAGCTCAATACCTGGTACCTTGAATTCTATCAACCCGTATATCGCGCGCTTGAAGGAAGAGCGGCAGGTGTTTCGATGAAAAGAAAGGCAGAGGCCGGTTATTTAGCCAAACCTCAAATGCAAGAGGCTGCGGAGGAGGCGCCTATGCCTGCCGAGACAACGGCTCAATACGTCAACACCATTCAAACTTCCCTCAATACAGAGTTCGACATTTCTCTACCGTACACTGTCTCATCTTCAAATAAGCCTACGCTTGTTGAAATCCGAAACCATGAATTGAAAGCAGACTACAACTATTCTACCGCACCGAAGCTCGACAACGATGCATTCCTCATTGCCCGGGCGACCGGCTGGGAAGAGTTCAGCCTTCTTCCAGGGGAAGCAAACGTTTTCTTCGAAGGTACGTTTGTCGGCAAGAGCTACATCGATCCGAACAGCATCCGCGATACGCTTAATGTGTCACTTGGTCGTGATAAACGCATTGTGGTGAAACGTGAGAAATTGAAAGACTTCAGCTCGCGAAAATTGATTGGCGCTAACCAGCGTGAAACGCGGGCGTTCGAAATTTCAATCCGAAATACCAAGTCAGAACCCGTGAAGATTACCATTGAAGACCAGGTTCCAGTTTCACAGAACAGCCAGATTGAAGTCACAGTCTCCGATGTTGGTGGCGCCAGGTACAACAAAGACACCGGCAAACTGGTTTGGGAGTTAGCCCTGCAACCAAACGAAACGAAAAAGGTGGTCTACAAGTTCGAGGTGAAGTATCCGAAGGACAAAACGGTGAGTGGACTGGAGTGATTGCAAATGACAAGTACCGAACCGGGTTTCATATTCGTCATTCATCATTTGTAATTCGCAATTCTATTTGGCTTACGATCTTATTTTTCTTCCATCATCATTTTGCTGGATAAATTGTCTTAAATTGGGATTGATTTTCCATTACAAGGCGGATTTCAAAGTCAGTAAAGCGAATTCTGGCTTTGGCATCATTGTTAGTGGACTGTCGTGTTTTTAAACCCCTGAAACCCCCATGATGCTAAAGAAGTATGCAGGCATTCTTGCCCTGCTGTTGCTGTTTTCTCCCGTAGCCAGTTTTTCCCAGGACCTCGATTCACTACTTAACCTCAGCGCATTCACAGCCGAAAGTGAATTGCAAAAAGCGTTAAATAAGGGAACGACCGTCTCTTCATCAAAAGCGTTGACGCTTCGCGAAACTCCCGGAATTATCAGTGTGATGTCGGCTGAAGAAATTCAGAACACCGGTGCGCGCGACCTGACAGATCTCTTGCGCCTGATTCCTGGGTTTGACATTGCGCAGGATCTCCAGTTTGTTCAGGGAATCTCGCTGCGCGGAAACTGGTCGAACGAAGGAAAGGTGCTGGTGATGCTTGATGGTCAGCCATTCAATGAATTGTTGTACCAGACGGTGGCGATCGGAAACCGTTTTCCGGTGGATGCTATTGAACGCATAGAAATTATCCGCGGCCCCGGTTCGGCAATCTATGGAGGTTCAGCGGAATATGGAGTAATCAACATCATCACAAAAGCTGCTGAAAGTTTGAACGGGATGGAAGTGTATGGCGTGGGCGGATTCCACTCGGGTGCTGTGGGCAGAACCAATGCTGGACTGATGCTCGCCAAACGGTCAGAGAAGTTCGCGATCGATGCTTCGGTTTTCAAAGGCAAAGGAATTGTGAGTGATCAGACCTTCGAAGGATATGATCTCGCGAGTGTGTCGAACTCCGATCCGATGAACTTGAATTTCGGTTTGCGGGCTGGCGGACTATCATTCCGTACAATGTACGATCGGTTCGAGACGGGCGATCCTTACCAATTCATCAGCTACAATAATTTTTACGCAGACTTGCGTTACACCTGGAAAGCTGCTTCAAAACTTTCGATCATTCCCCAGTTAAAATACTATAACCAGGTTCCGTGGAAGTGGGGTGACGCAGAAACGGGAGAACCTGAATTCGAAGCGCGCGCCACACGTATGCACGGTCAACTCGAAGCTGTTTACGATGTCTCGCGCAAGGTGAATCTAAACTTCGGTGTTCTCTATTTTTCAGATCAGGCAACCGATCTGTCAGACTCCGAAATGTTTGGTGGCGAAAACACGTTCGAATTAAACAACTTTGCTTTTTTCGCGCAGGGCCTTGTGAAGCACAGACTTTTTAATGGAACGGTGGGCTTCCGGTATGAGAAAAGCAACCGATATGATGCTGCTTTCGTTCCCCGCCTGGCGCTTACGAAGAAGATTGAAAACTTCCACTTTAAGGTTTTGTTTAGCCAGGCATTCCGTGCACCATCCATTCAAAACATCAACCTCGCGCTCACGGGTGAAATTAAACCCGAGAAGTCAAATGTGTTTGAAGCAGAGTTTGGTTATCAGTTCACACCTGAGATGTTGCTGGCCGTGAACGCATACAGCCTGACAACAAATAATATTTTGACCTATGGCTCAGAAGGCGAAGGCGCTGACTTCGTGGAGTGGTATGAGAACGCCACCAAGATGGGAACACGCGGCCTTGAACTGATCTACAACATCCGCAAAAGCGCATGGTACGCAAACTTCTCCTATTCCTTCAGCCGTGCCATCGGAGGCGATCAAACTGTTGAGGCCTACATTGTGCCACAGACCGACAAGCAATATGCCGGCATGCTCGCGCATAAGTTTACGCTTAACTCTTCCTTTAACGTGACCCGGTCAGTGAGCTTCAATCCCTCGTTCATCTATGGCGGCAAGCGGTATGCGTATACTCAACTGGAAGAAAATGGAGAAGGAATTGCTTCACAACTCGATCCCTACCTGCTGGCGAACGCTTTCGTTAATTTCAGAAATGTGCTTCCAGGATTCACAGCCGGCATCGGAATGTACGACATCCTGAATGAGCAGCCGCCAATCCCCCAGGCGTACAACGGTGGGTATTTGCCGATTCCGGCCCGCGGTCGTGAATACGTTGTAAAAATTTCCTACAGACTTGATTTCAAAAACAAATAAGACAACCCTCGAATCTTATGAAAAAATCATTCATCATTTTGTTCTTGTTTGCCACCACCGCAGCTTTCGGGCAAACCACGAATTACCAGGTGCACTCATTGTTTGTATTGAATATTGCGAAATATTCCGAATGGCCATCGGCCGAAGCCGAGTTCCAGATCGTTGTGTTTGGCAAATCGAAGATTTACGATGAACTTATAAAGCTCACCGCAGGCAAAAATATAAATGGCCACACCATTAAAGTAACACAGGCGGAAAGTGTAACCGAGATTGGTCATGCCAACATCGTATTTCTTGCTGACGGAAAGAGCGGAAGCCTTGACGAGATTGTTGCAGCTACAGAAGGCAAGTCAATTATGGTAATTGCGGAACGCGAAGGACTCTATAAAAGAGGAGCGGGCTTCAGCTTCATGCTCACCGAAACGAACACCCTTCGCTACGACATCAATAATGGTGCGCTGGCGAAGCGAAATATCAAAGTTTCAAAAAATCTTGCGAACCTGGCGAACTCGGTGATATAATCATCTTTAAATCTCCTAAGAGGACTTAAATACAGGCACTAAAAAAGCTCACAAGACTTGAGAGCTTTTTTGGTGCCTGTAACTTTTTTTAGTCAAAATGATGCAGCTCAATTTCTGCTGCACTCACGTTTCGGGGACTTAAGGTGGCTAGCTCCGGTCCGTTTTCATTTGATCAGACAGATAAGCAAGCACTCCTTCCTTTAATGAGTAGGTAGAAACTCTGATCCTATTGAAGGTATGTTTTTCCAGCAGGAATTTCACCAGCACCGAAGCCACCACAATCATATCCACACGCATTTCAATCATGCCCGGTATTTGCATTCGTTCTTCACGATTTCGTGTCACCAGTTGGTTGTACACTTCATAGAATCCTTCAATGGTCAGCGGTGTCTCGCTGTCGTCTGGTGACTTATGGATGTCGTGCGTGATGCAAAAAATGTCACTTAGTGTGTCAAAGGTGCCAGACGAACCGACAAGAATATCGGGGTTGTATTTTTGAATGACGTCAAACAAACTTTCGAGCGCTTCTTCAAAATGTGCGTAAAGGGCATCGATCTCTTCTTTCAGGATGGGATCATGCTTCTGATATTTCTCAAGCAGGCGCTGTGCCCCGATCTCGTAGCTGCGCTTCCAGAAAACATTGTCGTGGTCGGCAATGATGAACTCCACGCTCCCGCCACCAATGTCGATAATCAGGTTTCGGTCGTGTGCCAGCCCGAGAGCAGCACGGACGCCTAGATAGATGTAGTGAGCTTCCTGCTCGCCTGGAATGATGTTCACTTTGATATTAGTCACCGCTTCAATCCGGTCTGCGATCTCCTGGCCGTTCTTCGCATTGCGCAGTGCGCTTGTTCCGAAAGCATACGACTCGGTTACCTCGTGCTTGTCAATGGCGTTTCGAAAACTCTGCATCGCCAGCAGCGCCCGGTGAAAACCGCTTTCCGTGATAATGCCATCGTTGATCCCACCCATGCCGATCTTCACCGCAAGCCGATCGCGATAAATAATATTGTAGCCGTCACGGTCGCCCTCTGCAATCAGCAGATGGAAGGTGTTGGTACCCAGGTCAATAATGGCGATACGGTGCTTCATAAGGGAAAAAAGCCGTGCGAATTTAATATTATATTTCGACCGTCTTTTACTTATTTTTGGCTCCCAGTCAATCAACATTCATGGCTAAACAGAATTCAGCAGACCCCGTATTAGATCAGAAATTCAAAGAACTTGACCGCAAGAATCAGGAAGCGCTCCTGGGAGGCGGTGCGAAACGAATCGAGCAACAGCACGCTAAAGGAAAGCTCACGGCTCGCGAGCGTATTCACCTGCTGCTGGATGAAGGCTCATTCGAGGAGCTCGGTAAATTTGTAATGCATCGCTCCAAAGACTTCGGTCTAGACAAGGAGTATTACCTGGGCGATGGCGTTATAACCGGTTACGGAACAGTGAATGGTCGCCTGGTGTACGTTTTCTCCCAGGACTTTACTGTGTTTGGTGGTTCACTCTCGGAAACGCATGCCGAAAAGATCGTAAAGATCATGGACCTGGCCATGCAGAATGGAGCTCCAATCATTGGTCTGAACGATTCGGGTGGTGCACGGATCCAGGAGGGCGTAGTTTCCCTTGGAGGTTATGCCGACATATTTTATCGGAACACGCTTGCATCAGGTGTAATTCCACAGCTGTCGGCCATTATGGGTCCATGCGCAGGCGGTGCAGTGTATTCGCCAGCCATCACCGATTTTATCTTCATGGTAGAGAATACTTCGTTTATGTTTGTTACCGGGCCGAACGTAGTAAAGACCGTCACGCACGAAAATGTTACGGCCGAAGAACTCGGTGGCGCATCCACCCACAGCACGAAAAGCGGTGTAACGCATTTTGCGTGTGCGAACGAGGCGGAGTGCATCAGCTACATTAAGACGATGCTTAGCTACATGCCACAAAACTGCGAGGAGGAAGCACCCCGCGTTCCGTATACTCCAGGCAATGAGTCGCGCCCCGGACTGAACGGGATCATTCCTGCGAACCCCAATCAACCCTACGACATGCGCGAGGTAATCAACGGTGTTGTGGATGATGGCAGCTTTTTCGAAGTGCATAAGAACTTCGCAGAGAACATAGTTGTAGGCTTTGCACGCATTGCCGGGCGAAGCATTGGTATTGTGGGTAATCAGCCTGCGTCTCTCGCGGGTGTGCTGGATATAGACTCAAGCGTAAAAGGTGCGCGTTTCGTTCGCTTCTGTGATTGCTTCAATATTCCATTGCTCGTGTTCGAAGATGTTCCAGGCTTTTTACCAGGAACCGACCAGGAGTGGAACGCAATTATCACCAATGGCGCCAAGCTCTTGTACGCCTTCTCGGAGGCAACAGTGCCAAGAGTTACCGTCATCACCCGCAAAGCGTATGGCGGTGCTTATGATGTGATGAATTCAAAACACATCGGAGCAGATTTAAACTATGCATGGCCGACAGCAGAGATTGCCGTGATGGGAGCAAAAGGTGCGGCTGAAATAATCTTCAAGAAAGAAATTTCTGAAGCAGCTGATCCCGTGGCAAAGCTCAACGAAAAGGTAGATGAATATACACGCAAGTTTGCGAATCCATATCGGGCAGCACACCGCGGGTACATTGATGAAGTTATTTACCCTGACCAAACCCGCGAAAAATTGATCCGCGCGTTTGATATGCTTCAAAACAAAGCAGCGAAGTTGCCGAGGAAGAAGCATGGGAATATTCCATTGTAAAAAGCACCAATAATCAAATAACCAAATCTCAAACAGAATATGCGATGGTTGAAAAATCTTTCACTTTTGGAATTTGGAATTTGGTTATTGGAATTTGGTGCTTTCTTGATGTTTGAATTTTGACATTTGAAATTTATTTATTGTATGGATAAAAAAAGCAAAGATTTCCTTTACGCATATCTAAACAACGCATCACCAACCGGTTTTGAATCTCCCGGGCAACAACTATGGTTGGATTATCTAAGACCTTATGTCAATGATACGATGGTAGACGTGTACGGAACAGCTGTGGGTGTGATCAATCCGAAGGCAGCCTACAAAGTAGTGATCGAAGGTCATGCGGATGAGATCTCCTGGTTCGTTAACTATATCACGGAAGACGGATATATCTATGTAAAGCGCAACGGTGGCTCCGACCACCAGATCGCGCCATCCAAGCGGGTGAATATTCAGACGGCCAATGGCATTGTGAAGGGCGTTTTTGGCTGGCCGGCAATTCACGTTCGAGATGCAGCTAAAGAGGAGGCGCCTTCATTAAAGAACATCCACATCGACATTGGGGCGGAATCGAAAAAAGAGGTTGAGGCGATGGGCGTGCACGTTGGCTGCGTGATCACATTCGAGGACGAGCTCATGGAAATGAACAAAAAATGGCTTGTCGGACGAGCTCTCGACAACCGGATGGGTGGGTTCATGATAGCCGAAGTTGCCCGAAGATTGAGCGAAAACAAGAAAAAACTGCCTTTTTGCCTATATGTGGTCAATTCGGTACAGGAAGAAATCGGCTTACGAGGCGCTGAAATGATTTCCCGGAGGCTGAAACCCGATTTGGCAATCATCACGGATGTGACCCACGATACACAGTCTCCTATGTACAATAAGAAGGAGAGTGGCAACCTGAAAGCCGGGCTTGGACCGGTGGTTTGCTATGGGCCTGCGGTGCAGAACAATGTGCTTAAAATGGTCATTGAAACCGCCCAAAAGCGGAAAATTCCTTTCCAAAGGCAGGCGGTTTCCCGATCAACCGGGACGGATACCGATTCTTTTGCCTATTCGGCAGAAGGGGTTGCTAGCGCTTTAATCTCATTGCCGCTTAAATACATGCACACCACCGTAGAAATGGTACATAAAGAAGACGTTGAAAACGTGATAAATCTGATTTATGAGTTCCTTTTGCAGGTAAAACCCGGCCACGACTTCAGGTATATTAAATAATTGTCGCTTGAAACCTTACATCGCTAAGGTTGAGCGGCTGTTAGGCTTCCTATACTAGTTATGGGGAGCCTATTTTTGTATCATCAAACAAACACAAACAACACCAAAGTTACCCGTTATGAAAAAGTTAATTTTTGTTTTCGCGGCCCTGGTTTTTGCAGGTAGCGTGAATGCACAAGACAGACCGGCTCACGAAGTTTATTCCATGATGGTTTTCAATTTCACCAAGTATGTGCAATGGCCTGACCACACAGCTTCTGGCGAATTTGTAATAGGAGTGATTGGAAACACGGATGTTTATAACACCCTAAATACATGGTATGGCGGCAAGCCACGTGGGTCAAAAACCTATGTTATTAAGAAATTCAACAACGCGTCTGAAGTTACAGATTGTCACGTTGTGTTCATCGATAAGAGCAAAAGCGGTGAATTTGAAGGCGTAAACGCGAAAGTTTCGGGTAAAGGTACCCTCGTTATCACTGATAAGAACGGCCTTGGCTCTAAAGGAAGTGGTATCAATTTCAAGACTGTAGATAACAAATTGAAGTTCGAGCTGAACCAGAAGGCTCTTGAGACAGCCAATCTCAAAGTGTCTGGCGCACTGTCTTCAATGGCGATATTGATTTAATGGGTTGTTTGGAAACCCCACTCCTGAGCAATCGGGATGGGGTTTTTTCCTATTAAATTCCTAAATTGGCGGTATATACCTAATTGTGTCTTATGAAGAAAGTTGCTGTAGTCCTGGTTTTATTACTGTCTTTCACGGGTCTGGTCAACGCTCAGGAGCGCCCCACCCACGAAATTCACGCTGCGATGCTCTTTAACTTCGTAAAGTACGTGCAATGGCCTGACGAAGGCGAAGCTGGAGATTTTGTGGTTGGCGTGATCGGTGACGAGAACGTTTTCAGTACGCTTCAGAAATGGTATGATGGCAAGCCGAAAGGCAGCAAAAAATACGTAATCAAAAAACTCTCCTCTGCCGATGAAGCAGCCTCCTGTCAGGTTGTTTACATTGGAAAATCAAAGAATCGTGAGTTCGATGCCGTTAAAACCAGCACCACCGGGAAGTCTGTTTTGACAGTAACCGATGGAAATGGTCTTGGCCAGAAAGGTAGCTGCATCAACTTTAAAGTAGTTGATGGCAAACTGAAGTTTGAATTGAACCAGGCTACCGTAAACGCTTCTAACCTTAAAGTTTCAAGCCAGCTTTCGAGCATGGCGATACTACTCTGATAGGCGCCCCCTCTGCTCCATCGGTCTATAGTTTAGGTTTAATTTTTTGTTGGTGTATGGTAAGTGAAGGGCTGTTTAAAGAGCTAATTGAGAATTCCAATGACATTCTCATTATCACAGACCCGGATCTAAGAATCCGGTACGTTTCTTCCTCGGTTGAGCGATCGTTTAATATTCAGCCGATCCGATTGCTCGGAAAGAGCATTTTCTCATTTGTAAGCGCTGATCGGGTAGAGAAGTGGCGTGGATGCGTGCTTCAAAAAGTTGAAAAGTCGTTCCAGGAGGAGATTCCGCTCACCGTTGGGGCAACTACCTATTATTTTGACGTCCAGGTTTCGAATTTCCTCGACAAGAAGAATATCAACGGGCTGGTTCTGAAGCTTCATGATATTACCGCCAAAAAGTCCAAACAAAAAGAACTTGAGAGAGCAAACGAGCAGTTAGACCAGGTAATTTATAAGACCACCCATGACCTCAAGGCCCCGGTGATGTCGGCCATCGGGCTCATCAAGCTGGCCGAAAAAGCAAATGGCGATGAAAAGGACAAGTATCTCGGGCTTATCAAACAGAGCCTTTTTAAGCTCGATTCGCTCATCGAAGAAATGAACAATTTCTTCCGGAATGAGAAACTTGCCGTTCAGCGCGAAAAAATTGATATCCGCAAACTGCTCAATGACGCAGTCTCTGATCTGAGCGCACTACTGCAGGACAGCAAAATTCAAATTTCTGTTAAAACAGAGGCCGATCACGAATTATATACCGACAGTGTCAGACTGAAGACAATCGTGGGAAACATCCTTTCCAATGCGGTTAAATATTTTGATGCGCGTAAAGCTGAACCTTTCATCCGTATAAATGTTTTCATTACAGAGGAAATTTGCGAACTTCGCTTCACCGACAACGGAATAGGGATCGAGCCTGAATACATCGAGAAAATTTTCGACCTGTTTTTCAGAGCTACAGCACAAGCTCAGGGAACCGGACTCGGCCTGTTCATTGTTAAAGATACAGTAGAGAGATTAAAGGGAACGATCGAAGTGGAATCCACGCCTGGGCAGGGAACCACCTTCATCGTCAATGTTCCCAACCAGATACTTCAACCGCTGGAGGTTGAATAAGAAATACGCGCGGGGCGGCAGAGTTTTTACAGAGAGGGTCTTTTCTTTGCTCGCTCTGCGCGTTGTTTTTAAGCATTCCTGAATTTGCAGCAATCGCAAACGTTTTTTGATCAGATGCGAAACGGAATCCAGCTTTCCGGTCCTCCTCAACGCATTATTTCTTTAGTACCGTCTCAAACCGAGTTATTGTTTGATTTAGGCCTCGATTCTGAAGTTGTAGGCATAACGAAATATTGCATTCACCCCCCGGAATGGAAACTGCGGAAAGCGATAGTCGGGGGTACAAAGAATTTTCAGCTTGACATCATTGAGTCGCTAAAGCCTGATCTGATTATTGGAAACCGCGAGGAAAATACCAGAGACCTCATTCTTGAGCTCTACAGGCACAAGTATGCCGTTTGGATGAGCGAGATTTACACGCTTGAAGACGCACTGCAGATGATCGATAAAATAGGCTTGCTCGTAAACAGGGCCGACCAGGCAAACAAGCTCGTTGCACAAATCAAGCACGGGTTTGAATCGCTCATGAAATGCCCGCCTCTAAAGGTCCTGTACCTGATCTGGCGCAAACCCTGGATGGCCGCAGGTCGGGATACTTTCATTAATTCGATGCTTGAAAAAATCGGTTTGGAAAACTGCTTGCCTGCATTGTCGCGTTACCCCGAGTTGTCAAACGATGAACTAAAAGCGTTAGATCCGGAATGTGTTTTTCTTTCGTCAGAACCCTATCCTTTTAAGGAAAAGCACATCGCAGAACTTAGGCTGATTTTACCGAACGCGAGGATCCAATTGGTCGATGGTGAAATGTTCTCGTGGTATGGCAGCAGGCTGACGAAGGCGGTGGAGTATTTGAAGCAGTTGACCCTTTCCTAACGAGCCGGCAAACGCGCCTGCATTATCGAATTTGTCATTCTCAGCGCAGAACGTGTAATGGCATGCGCGCCCGTAGAAATCCACTCCATAGCTGATGCAAATTTTTGTTGGCAAGCACTTCAGTTAGCCTCATCGTGTTGGTCGCGGGATGTTTCGGCAGATGATGATCATTTCATAGTGATTTGGACGCGCCTCAACATGACAGCTATCGTTGGAGAAGCGCCTGGCATTCCCGGCCCCATGGCGCCTGCAGTTGTTCTCACATCTTAAATCCCATGTCCTTCACATCGTCCCAGAACGTTGGATACGATTTCCTTGTTACGGCCGGATTTTCGATTTCAACTTGTTCAAGAAGTGTTGCCAGCGGTGCGAACGCCATCGCCATCCGATGGTCTTTATACGTATTAAAACTTGCTGTTTTGGGAAGTGCCTGCGATGGGACCAGTCGCCAGTGTGCCGCGTCATCTTCAACTAGGTCTGCGCCAATTTTTCGTAATTCCTGCTGCAGCGCTGCAATCCGATCCGTCTCTTTGATTCTGAGGCTTTCGAGACCAGTGAAAAAACCTTTGATGTTTTTTGCCGCGCAAATCACCGCTACCGTTTGTGCCAGGTCAGGACAATGCGTGAAATCCCAGTGAATCTCTCCCTTCGAAGTTGTCTTGGTTAATTTGATGGTGTTTTCGGCACCGGGCTCAGAGCGTACCCCAAAATGTTCTGCGATGTCGGCAATAGCACGGTCTCCCTGAAGCGATGTAAGCGAGATTCGAGGCAATATGATTTCAGCTTTCTCCGCCAACGCAGCAAATGAATACCAGTAGCTCGCTCCCGACCAGTCAGACTCAACCGTGAACGCAGCAGGCTTATACGACTGTGGTGCAATGGTGATCTTGTTGCCCGTAAAATCAAGATTGACCCCAAAATGCTTCATTAACGAAGCAGTCATCTCGATGTAGGGGCGGCTTCCAATTTTCCCTTCAAGCTCGAGCGAAAGACCCTGGGGCAGTTTCGGCCCCACCATCATCAAAGCTGAAATGTATTGACTGCTTACATCGCCCCGAATCTTAATCGTGTTCACTTTTTGCGTGGCGAACCCGTTCAGTTTGTGAGGAGGGTATCCTTCCGCACCCAAATACTCAATGTTAGCTCCTAACGAACGTAAGGCGTTTACGAGAATTCCTATTGGGCGTTCTTTCATCCGATGACTGCCCGTCATCACTTTCTTTTCATTGGCAACCGAGAAATAAGCGGTCAGGAATCGCATGGTTGTTCCTGCATCCTCAACATCGATCTCTTCAGCTTTCGAGTTGACAAGCCTTAACATGAGTTGTGTGTCGTTTGCATCCGAGAGATTGCCCAGCGAAGAGCCGCCTCCTGCGAGCGCATTGATAATTAATACCCGATTGCTAATACTTTTTGACGATGGCAAGGTCCTTGCTATACCTTGTAATAGGGAGTTCTTCAGAATTATGATCGAGTCGTGCAACGTGATGAAAATTAATGTCGGGCAAATTACACTCCGAAAAACATTTTTTCAGAAGCAGATGAAACATTTCACCGAAAAATAGAGTTATTTGTATATATGAGTACAACCAGCAAAATCGTGATTGGAGTTGGCATTGCGTCAGGTGCTCTTCTTGCAGCCTGGTTACTAACAGGCACTCGTAAGGAAAAGACCAGGAAGCTGATCAGCAAAGGCACTGCGCGCATTAAGCAAACTATCAACGCTGAACCAAAAGCTAAAGTAGTTTTTGACGATTCAGAAGTGCACTACGTGTAATTAAAGGGAACGGTAAATTGCCAGAGCCCCTTTTACCTCTTCTTTAGTTATCACATTGTCCCACCGAGCCTTCCCCACACCGTCCAGTAATACGGAAAGAATCTTATCCCCTTCATTTTTCTTGTCCTGCAGCGTTAGCGAAGCAATTGCGTCATCGTTTTGTTGAGGGATTTCAATTTTTCCAAAAGTTGAAAGAATATATTTGGCTATCTGGCTAAACTCGTCATTTGAAATAAAGCCGCGCTCTTTGGACAGCCAGCTCTCCGCAATAAGGCCTGCCGCTATGGCTTCCCCGTGCAGCACTTTGTTTCCTGCGTTCAACAGGAATGTTTCAATGGCGTGTCCAATAGTGTGGCCCATGTTCAGAATTTTTCGTAATCCCTTTTCCTTCGGATCTTCGGTCACAACTTGCTCCTTAAAGCCGACTGAGTGGCGGATCAAGGTGTCCCAATCCTGGTTTTCAAACGATTTGCTTCTTAAAACGTCCCACATCGCCTTGTCGGAAATCAAACAATGCTTGATGATCTCTGCAAAGCCTGAACGCTTTTCACGACTTGAAAGTGTTTTAAGGAATCCAGCGTGAAGCACAGTCAGGGCTGGAGTCTGGAAAACGCCTATGTGATTTTTAAAGTGATTGAAATCCACACCGAGCTTTCCTCCGATGCTTGCGTCCACCTGCGACAGCAGTGTCGTTGGGATCAGAATGAAATCGATTCCACGTTTGTAAGTAGCGGCACAAAATCCACCCATGTCGCCAAGCACGCCACCACCTAATATGACAAGAACTGAATGCCTGTCGAGGGCATGGCTCGTCATCGCATCCCAGATCTTACTGCACGTGTTTATAGTTTTATGTTCTTCTCCCGAAGGGATGGTTATAATCTTGTGCTCTGGAAATGCGTTTGCAAGCAGCGGGTAGCAATGCTTCGAAGTGTTTTCATCGGTAAGCACCGTCACACGACTGTACTTTTTCGTTTGTAAGAACTCCTTCAGCGAAAGGGCTGGGTCGATTGTGAAAACTAGGTTGTCAGGCATTGTGTGTAACGAATCAGGCTGGAAAGTTATTAAAAAGGCAGGTGAACCAATCGAGCCAGGAAATTGAATATCGAATAGTGAACATGGAATAGTGAATTTTGAATGCCCTACTTCGGAATTCATCCGCTCCTCATTCTGAATTTTTCACCGAAACAACCTGCCGGCTTTTGCTGAAATCTTATTATGTAAACGTTTTCGCTCGGAATTCTCGCAATTTCTATATTTGCGCACCTTTTTGACTATGGAATCAGAACCGAGAATCTCATTCGAAGACACCGCAAACGCTTTTTCTTATAAATCGGATAAAGAGCTCAAAAAAGCCCATTTTATATTCTCTACGGTAAATCATCCGTGGATCTCTGCGATGGCCCAGGGAAGCGTAAAACTCGCGCTGAACCTCCGCCTTCCCATTGAGGGAATTATCCGCACCACTGTTTTTGATCATTTCGTTGGTGGTATTAGCATAGAAGACAGCGAAGATGTAATTCAGAAACTTGGCCAATTTGGGGTTGGAACTATACTGGACTATTCCGTGGAAGGAGAGGATGCCGAAGCCAGCTTTGATGCAACCACCAATGAGATCCTGAAGACAATCGAAAAGGCCGGTAAATCGAAATTTATGCCGTTCTCTGTTTTCAAGGTGACGGGCATGGGTTCGACTGAACTGTTGGAAAAGATCCAAAAAGGCGCAAAGCTTTCATCCGAGGAGGTTGCTTCCTTTCAGCGTTTGCGCGCCAGAGTGGAAAAACTTTGCAGCGCAGCCTACGAGCACAAGGTTCCTATTCTTGTGGACGCGGAAGAGACATGGATCCAGGATCCGATTGACATGCTTGCGGATGAGATGATGGCGAAGTTCAACAAGGAAGAGGCTATCGTCTTCAACACGTATCAATTGTATCGCACGGCTTCGCTTTCAAATTTGAAGAAAGCTCATAAGAATGCTGTCGACAATAATTATTTTCTCGGGGCGAAAATCGTAAGAGGTGCGTACATGGAAAAGGAGCGCGCACGCGCGATTGACATGGGTTATCCAAGTCCGATCCAGGAAACCAAAGAGGCAAGTGATAAAGCATTCAACGAGGCCCTTTTGTTCTGTATTGATCACATCGACAAAATTTCGTTTATGTGTGGTTCGCACAACGAATACAGCAACCTGTATCTGACAAAACTAATGGCTGAGCGAAACATCAAGCGCAACGATCCGCGCGTTTGGTTTGCGCAACTCTTCGGCATGAGTGATAACATTTCGTTCAACCTGGCCAAGCAGGGCTATAAAGTTGCCAAATACGTTCCTTACGGTCCGGTTCGCTCCGTAATGCCGTACCTGTTCCGCAGAGCCGCTGAAAACACTTCCGTTGCCGGCCAGAGCAGCCGCGAGCTGACGATGATTCGGAAAGAGCTGGCGCGAAGGAAAGGAAAGTAGTTTCAGGTTTCGGGTTGCAAGTTTCAGGCGTCCAAGCCCGAAGCAGGCTAACATGAAACCTGGGACCTGCAACTTGGAACCAGAGGTCCGAGCGCTCGACAATAAGTCATTCCCATATTTTTCCCTCCGCAAGATTCCGTTATTTTTGCACCTGAAATTTGGCATATTATGGCGTTAAGCGAACAGGAACTAGTACGCAGGAAAAAGAAAGAAGAATTGGAACAGCTGGGCATTAATCCATACCCGGCTGAATTATTTGAAGTAAACGCGTCAGCAGCGGAAATCCTTCAAAACTACGAGCGTCAGAAGAGCGACTATCGCCAGATTTCAATTGCCGGAAGATTGATGAGCACACGGATCCAGGGATCAGCAGGATTTGCTGAGATCCAGGATGAGACAGGCCGCATCCAAATCTACCTGAGGCGCGATGACATTTGTCCAGGCGAAGATAAAACGATGTATAACACCGTAATCAAGAAGTTGCTTGACATCGGTGATATCATTGGCGTGAAAGGTTACGGTTTCACCACGCAAACGGGCGAGATCTCTATTCACGTGACGTCCCTTACTGTCTTATCAAAAGCATTGCGTCCTCTTCCGATTGTAAAGGAGACGGTTGACGAGAAGGGAAATGTTGTTCGCCACGATGCGTTCACCGATCCGGAGCAACGCTACCGTCAGCGCTACGTTGACCTGGTGGTGAACCCTCATGTTCGCGAAGCTTTTGTGAAACGCACTAAGCTGGTGAACTCGATGCGCGAATACCTGAATGCCAAAGATTACCTCGAAGTTGAAACTCCGATCCTCCAGCCTTTGTATGGCGGTGCAGCAGCGCGTCCATTCAAGACGCATCACAATACACTTGACATGACGCTTTACCTGCGTATCGCGAATGAGCTTTACCTGAAGCGTCTGATCGTGGGGGGGTTCAATGGTGTCTACGAATTCTCCAAAGACTTCCGCAACGAAGGGATGTCTCGCTTTCATAATCCCGAGTTCACGCAGATTGAATTGTATGTTGCGTACAAAGACTACTACTGGATGATGGATCTGGTGGAAGAAATGATTGAAAAAGTCGCGATCGATCTTCATGGAACCACAAAAGTAAAAGTTGGCCAGAACGTAATCGATTTCCAGCGACCGTGGCAGCGCTACACTATGTTTGAGGCGATCAAACACTTTACGGGTATCGACATCACGGAGATGAACGAAGAGCAACTTCGCGAGACGTGCAAGAAACTTCATGTGCCGTTTGATGATACGATGGGCAAAGGAAAACTAATTGACCAGATCTTCGGAGAAAAATGCGAGCCGAATCTGATTCAGCCGACCTTCATCACCGACTACCCGATCGAGATGTCGCCACTCGCGAAGAAACACAGAAGTAAGCCGGGGCTAGTTGAACGATTCGAAGCTATTTGTAACAGCAAAGAAATTGCAAACTCGTTCTCGGAGTTGAACGATCCGATTGATCAGCGCCAGCGTTTCGAAGAACAGCTCGAGCTTGGCAAGCGTGGCGATGAAGAAGCGATGACGCTTGACGAAGACTTTCTTCGTGCGCTTGAGTATGGAATGCCTCCGACTGCCGGACTTGGAATCGGAATCGATCGGTTGACGATGATTATGACAAACTCACCTTCCATCCAGGACGTGTTGTTCTTCCCTCAAATGAGACCCGAGCAGGCTGAAGACCTCAACCCGCAATCAACGGCAGGCACCAATCAACTCGAAGGTGTTCGCGCAGATCTGATTCCGGTTCTTCAGAAACTCGGCATCAACTCGAAAGCGCAAATGAAAGAGATGAAGGCATCGAAGCTTTTCAACGATGTTTGCGGCATGCGAAAGAAAATGAAGCTGGAAGTTGCCAATCCCACCCTGGAGGAGGTCGAAGGCTGGATAAAATCATAAGCCAATCCCCCTGATAATTCGTATTCAGGCGGAATACCATTAAGAAATAAATCCTTAAAGCGCACTTAATTCAGTTGAGAAAGCTCCCGTGTAATTGGGGGCTTTTCTTTTTTGGGTGCCTCACAATTAAAAGGATATTGAGTCTAAGAATTGTACCGTCAGAATATCCAACCAACAAACCCATGATAAAAATCACAACTATCAATGTAAGCCCATAGGTAGTTTTCTTAGTCCCTGGATGTGCGTTGCTGCCAACTTATGCAGGGCTCAATCGGTCGATTTCAGCAAGAAAGTGTTCGTGAGTGAACAATATGTGTGTGGACCGGCAGCAAGCCAGCCTTGATTCGCAAGTTTTCGGATTTGGCACAGTTCTTAATACTACAATTAGGAAATTATTCCCGCGAATGAAGAAGTTTCAGCTAGGCGAGTTTGAGGAGGTTGTGATTTTAACCGTTGGTATTCTTTACAAAGATGCATACGGAGTGTCAATCAAAAAAGAAATTGAAACGCGGCTGAAACGGAGCGTTAGTGTCGGGGCACTGCAAACGGCACTGAAAAGGCTTGAAGACAAAGGCTACGTAAAATCATTTGATGGAGAGTCGACTGAGGAACGCGCAGGCCGGCCCCGAAAGTACTTCCAGATTACGGCCCTTGGGAAAAAAGCAATTGAGTACACAAAGCAAACTCGGGATAGCCTCTATAACGCAATTCCGAAAATTGCGCTGAACCCTAAAATTATCGCCTATTAATGCAAGAACGTAAACCCTCATTACCCCCGCTTCTGCTTCGGTTTTTTCGATGGTTCTGCAACAATTCGCTTCATCAATATATCGAAGGCGATTTACATGAACTGTATTATGAGCGCTTGGCAGCGATGCGGAAATGGAAAGCCGATTTACTCTTGCTGTGGGACATCGTCCTGCTATTCAGGCCAGCGATAATTAAACCTTTATTCACCTCTCAAAACACAACTACTATGGGCATTTATAAAAACTACGTCACAATAGGGTGGAGAAACCTTTTGAGAAACAAAGGGTACTCAGCGATAAACATCGGTGGGTTGGCAGCCGGCATGTCGGTTGCGATTCTGATCGGACTTTGGATTTACGATGAATTGTCGTTTAACAAGTATCATGACAAGTATGACAGGATCGCACAAGTCTATCGAATGGAAAAGTGGGAAGGCATTAGATCAGCAAATACCGCGCAGGTGACGGGACTTGGAACGCTGTTACGAAATGAATATGGCGCTCACTTTGAGCGCGTGGTGATGGTTCGGGCAAAAACTGAAGAGCGTGTGTTGGCCAACGTTGAAAGGAAATTTACTGAGACCGGTTTTTTCATCCAGGAAGAAGGACCGGAGATGCTCGGGCTGAAAATGAAATATGGAACGCCTGGTGGATTGAAGGATATGAACAGTATTCTTTTATCGGCAACCACGGCAAGAAAATTATTTGGCGATGGTGATCCCGTGGGGCAGCTCGTTTCAATGGATGCACGATGGGATCTGAAGGTGACGGGCGTTTTTGAGGACCTGCCAAAAAATTCAGACTTTCATCAAGCATCATATTTTGCAACCTTGAACCGATACCTTGACGGATGGGCTTCCCTCGATTCGTGGGATAATTATCACATGTATGTGTACGTGCAGATCAAGGAAGGATCAGATTTCGCCAGAGTGAACTCGATCATCAAAGACTGTTCGTTACCTTATTTGAGCGAAGAGCACACACGAAATAAGCCGGAGATTTTCCTTCACCCGATGAGTCGCTGGCATTTGTATTCGGAGTGGGAGAATGGTTCTCCGGTGATGAGCAAGAAACTGGTCGCGGTATGGTACTATGCTGCCATAGGAATTTTTGTGCTGCTATTAGCCTGTATCAATTTTATGAACCTCAGTACGGCACGATCAGAGAAACGTGCTAAGGAAGTTGGGATTCGCAAATCGATCGGTTCCATGCGGTCTCAACTTGTGCATCAGTTTTATGGCGAGTCCTTTATGGTAGCAGCGATCGCATTTTTGATTTCGCTGGCAACCGTACAATTGAGTTTGCCCTGGTTTAACCACGTATCAGGCAAGACTATCGTAATCCCAATTGCTGATTTACAATTCTGGCTAGCGGGATTATCGTTTGTTCTCCTGACAGGTTTGCTGGCAGGCAGCTATCCAGCAGCCTATCTCTCCTCGTTTTCACCTATTACGGTGTTAAAAGGTACTTTTAAGTCAGGCAGAAAGGCGGTTATTCCGAGACGAATACTGGTCGTGGTTCAATTCTCTGTATCGATGATCCTGACGATCGGAACGATTATCGTTTACCAGCAATTGCAGCATGCAAAGAATCGTCCGGTAGGTTACAATCGGCATAGCCTGATCGGGCTTCGTGCCGCCTCGCCTGAGTTTCAAGGCAAATACCAGGTGATCAGAAATGAACTTAAGAACACAGGGGCGATTGTTGAAATGGGTGAAGCGAATTATGCCATTACCGACACACGCGGATGGAATCCTGGGTTTTCCTGGGGCGACAAGGTATATGAACCAGCGTTCAACACAATTTTTGTTACGCATGAGTATGGGAAAACGGTTGGCTGGGAGTTTATCAGTGGTCGTGATTTTTCCCGCGACATTGCAAGTGACACTGCAGGAATTGTGATCAATGAGTCGGCCGCTAAAATTTTTGGGATTGAGAATCCAGTCGGAGAGTTGTTGAAGTGGGCGCCCGGTGGATCGGATCGTGGGACGTTCAAAATTCTGGGTGTGGTGAAAGATATGGTTAAAGGGTCTCCCTATGAACCGACTTCCGCATCAGTCATTTTTCTTTCAAAGGATGATATGCAATGGCTGTACATCCGCTTGAACCCGGAGATGGGAACGCATGAGGCGCTGAGACGAATACAAAACGTTTTCAGTACACTCGTTCCTTCTGCGCCATTCGACTTCACTTTTGCAGACGAAGCATACGCTACCAAATTTCAATCGGAGGAGCGCATCGGAAAAATGGCAACTTTGTTTAGTGCGCTCGCCATTTGTATCAGCTGCCTTGGATTGTTTGGTCTGGCCGCATTTACAGTGGAACAGCGAACGAAGGAAATCGGAATCAGAAAAGTGCTGGGGGCAAGTGTGTCTGATCTCTGGCAGATGTTGTCAAAAGAATTTATTGCGCTGGCTTTAATTTCGTGTTTGATCGCTGTACCTGTCGGATACTATTTTATGAATGCATGGCTGGAGCAGTTCGTCTATCGGACCACGATGAGTTGGGAGGTTTTTCTCGTGGCATGTGCTGGTGGAATCGTTGTTACGATTGTTACCGTGAGCTTTCAGGCACTAAAGGCTGCGTTAGCCGAGCCGGTGAAGTCGCTGCGGTCAGAATAGCATACGTGAGATTCCTGGTTTGAAAAAACCCGTTGGTAGTGATATCTTTTATAGTCCGGGAAATAAAGGAACACGCTGACTGCATCGAACAATCCCATGTGGGCTTACTGCACAATGTAAAGCAGGCTGAGGGCTATTGGGTGAATCCGCAGCTGGTTCGAAAGTTTACCTGCATTGATGAATTGCGTTCTCAACTCGTGAAGACTGCGGGAAACACCTCGTAGTGGAAGTGCGGCTGCAGTACTTTGAATTTATTGTCAATCTCGAACTGCATCACCGTATTCAAATCGATGCTGATCAGCTTATTTTTATATTCATCGTTTACCAAAACGCGATTTTCGGTTACTGCAACCACGCGTAGCATATAGCTTTGCCACATCTCACCAAGCAACCTGAACCGCACACAGACTTGTGGTGCGTGTTCTTTTATATCAATAAGGTACTGCTTTAATTCAAGGGCAGAAAAATTCGATTTGTTCATTGAGCTATCCCTTCCGTCCCACACATCATTCAACTTGAGTGCAGGCCGAAAAAAAATCGTGCCTCCTTATCAGAAATGATAATCGCTTTCAATGGTCGCTTTACCAAAGGACAAAGTGCCGGCTAGTTCTCTTGGATCAGATCTTAAACTTCGCCTTACGCTTAATGAATTTTGAATAGGTTCCTATTGTCGAAGTAAGGGCCTTCTTCTGCGCAGCCGTATACTTCTTAAACGGCTTGATATCAATGTCGACTGTTTCCTTTTCGAGCTCGCGCCTCCACAGTCCG
>DASWTP010000051.1:0-10126 GCA_036402075.1 Chryseosolibacter sp.
GAAAGCAAGCACGAGGGCAACCAGAAGGCTAAGTGCAATGATATACCAATAGCGCACCGCAGTAAATAAGACACGCTTATAGTCAATGTTCAATCCTTCGTTTGGTTGTGGCTCCTGGAAAAAGTCCGGAGGATATTGCGTTCCGTTTACTTTCACTTGGTAAGGTTAAAGGCTAGTAATAGTAATGATAAAGTAGAAACTACAAGGCCGAGGTTTTGTCCGAAGTATTTCCTGAAGGGCCGTTGTCTGAGTGCTGGTACAATTAGCACATCGTTTTGATAGACGTAATAATACGGGGAACTGATAAAGTTCTCGTCTAGTAAATTGATGTATTGAACTTCGGTCTTCCCATGGATCTGGCGCACAAGTTTGATGTTCGAGCGGTCTGCCAACTCTCCCAATCCACCCGCCTGGCCAATTGCCTCAAGCATTGTTACCCGGTTATTATTTAGAACGATCGTTCCTTCGCGTGCGGCTTCGCCTAAAATTGTAAAACGGAAATTCAGGAGTCTTACCTTCACGACTGGAGACTCTAAGTACTGGTCTGCTGCCTTCTGCAATGAATCCTGTACTTGAAAAACCGTAAGGCCGGCAACTTTCACTTTACCGATTACCGGAAAGGGGACAAAACCCTGCTCGTCCACAAGTTCACCAATCAGCAACGCATTGCCTGGTTGTAAGTTGACATTCGACTGCATCGTTGCCGGGACCGACAAGAAATCATACTTATCGGGTGTTAAGCTTTCAAAACGGACGGATAAAATATCGTTTGGCTGAATCTTGTAGTCGAATGTTTCGGGAGCATACGTCCGTAGAACGGTATCCGGTGGCAAACTGCCGCGCCTGGCATTGACGTCATTCTTCTGAAGAAGGTTGACTTTCTTATTTGAAACGCACGAGGCGAATACAATTGCGAGGCTTAAAATTGAAAGTAAGCGCATTAATTTTATTACCTGGGTAAGCGTCAAATATAACATTTTAAAGCTCCGCCTCCTCAGTCCCATTGGCAGGATGAGCAGGCGGTGAAAATGGCAAAATGAAACCTCAGTCCTTACGCCAGAGGCATAAGGCTTTTTCAGGATTCAAACCTTTTTTATTTTTTTCGAACTCTTCGTTCGTTAGAACTAGCAGTCGGATCTTTCGACTGATCAGCTTTTCTGCTTTAATCACCAAGTTATTGGTGTACTTCAAATCAATGTTTCCAACGAGCACGAGATCAATAATTCCGCTATCTTTTCCGTTCGCGTAGTCGCCCGTGATTAAAGCAAGCTCAAGCTCGCCAACCCGTGGAAGGATCTGATTGATCACGTTATCAATAATCTTATCGATGCCTAAATACTTGTGGATGAGTTTCTGTAACTCTGGATAGAGCGGGTGACTGGTGTTCGCGCTGTACTCAATAATGTTACCCTTTCCATTGGAGACAAGATAACCGGCTTTGGAAAGATTAGTAAGTTCGTGGCGTATCGAATTGGTAGACTCACCAAACTCATCCGCCAGCCCACGGAGATGGGCTTTGGAATGGCTGTTGAGAAAGAACTT
Source organism: Chryseosolibacter sp. (assembly GCA_036402075.1). Taxonomy (GTDB): domain Bacteria; phylum Bacteroidota; class Bacteroidia; order Cytophagales; family Cyclobacteriaceae; genus Chryseosolibacter. Next base: position 1,543 of record DASWTP010000051.1, read on the forward strand.
CAACAGCATCTTCAGGCGGGTGCGAGAGGTTATCAGGTGTTCGAGCACGGGACAAAAGTACAAAAACGAGTAATTTTTTTACTCATTAGTGTACCGTTTTTCTCAAATTTAAAGCTTTTTAAGCAGAAAAGCAGGTATTTGAACCCGAATACGGGAACGGGGAATTGGCGCCCAGGGCGAAGAACGGAACTAGGGGCCGGGGGGCCAGGGTGCCGGGAGGCGGGGTCACCCAGGAATGCCAGGTGCCGGGAGGCCAGGGTGACAGGAGGCCAGGAGCCGGGTAGCCGGGAATGGCGGGGTGGCGTTAGCCAGGGTACCGGGACGGTTTGATGCTATATTTTCTTTAGGAGGAAGCCAGGAATTTTTACGCGGATGATCTGGTCGATACTTTCCAGGCCGACATTGAAAGTTTCTTCATCGGCAGTCCCCAAGACAATTCCTTCCTGACCCTTTAGAGGACCGTCTAAGATTCTGGCTTTTGAGCCTGCGTTTAGAAATTGTCTATCGAATGGCAGCGCTTCCAAGGTGAGACCAGTAGATAAAAATCGCTTGATCGTTGCCAGCTCGTCATCGCGCAGCACGGCAGGCTTACCGTTGTGCTTGATGTTCCAGGCTAACCCCGGGATCTGTAATATTTCGGGAATCCTGTGCTCAAAATCGAAAGCGAAGATGTAAGAATTGAACAGTGGCACTTCTACCTTTTTTTTTCGGTCGGTCCACTGCCTGACAACCGTTTGCATTGGCAAAAACGCTTCAAATCCGCGCTTGTCCAGCAGGTCCTTAACTTTTTTCTCTTGTCGGCTTTTGGTGTAAAAAACGAACCAGTGTTTTTGCATGCCGCAAAACTGATCATTTTTTTCGTTTCAGCGTAAAACTATACCATCCTTCCATCATCGGCACCTGCACATAGGTTTCATCACCCATGTATTCCCAACCCGCTTTATGCAAAAGGTTCAGGATATAGACCGGTGACATGGAGGCCGTCACCTCGATTTTATCAATCCTGATCTTTTGTGGCTTCAAAGGGCCCTGCTGGGTATCGATGAGTCCATGGTCTATTAAATAGACCGGTTTCAACGTGCCCTTCTCCAGGTAATACAACAGCTGCACATATTGAACCTGAGTATCGTCATTCACATTTTTGCCATCGACCTCGATTTGAGCGTTCGCGCTCAGCACGCCTGTAAATAGCAGCGCAATAACCACAAGTAGCTTGAAACTGTCCATTGGAATGTTTTTGATAAAACCTGTGATAAAGTCATGCCAACGAGCGAGAATTAGCCAGCGGTTGTTGAATACCGGCAAAAACAGCTTTATTCGTGATAGTTATAGACCTTAAAGCCGCCTTCTTTGAGATGCGTGTCGCGCCTCATCAGCGCTAAGTCTGCGTCAACCATTTCGGCCAACAGGGAGTGAACGTCATATTTTGGCTTCCAGCCGAGGATAGTTTTCGATTTGGTGGGGTCGCCAAGCAGCAGATCTACTTCTGTTGGGCGGAAATAACGCGGGTCGATTGCGACAACTTCATCTCCCACTTTCAATGCGCAGTCTTCAGGTGCATCTTTCAATTGTTCTACCACTGCAACTTCGTTCACACCCTGCCCTTTATAAGCGAGAATTACTCCAACATGGGCGAAAGCACGCGTCAGGAATTCGCGGACGGAAGTAGTTACTCCGGTCGCAATCACGTAATCATCGGCTTTCGGCTGCTGAAGAATGAGATGCATTGCTTCAATGTAATCTTTGGCGTGACCCCAATCGCGTTTAGAGTCAAGATTGCCCATGTACAGTTTCTTCTGAAGGCCCAGCAAAATACGGGCAACTCCCCTTGTAATTTTTCGCGACACGAAAGTTTCACCGCGCAAAGGCGATTCGTGATTGAATAAAATTCCGTTGCATGCATACATATCGTATGCCTCCCGATAATTTACAGTAATCCAATAGGCATAAAGCTTTGCAACAGCATAAGGAGAGCGGGGATAAAATGGTGTTGTTTCTTTTTGTGGAGTCTCCTGCACCTTTCCATACAATTCAGACGTTGACGCCTGATAAATTCGCGTTTTCTTGGATAAGCCAAGTAGTCGTACAGCCTCCAGGATGCGAAGCGTCCCAATCGCATCTGTGTTTGCCACATATTCAGGCATTTCGAAGCTTACGCGCACATGGCTCATCGCACCGAGGTTATAAATCTCCTCCGGTTGAATTTCCTGGATTAAGCGGATAAGATTCGTTGAATCCGTAAGGTCGCCATAGTACAACTTCATTCTGGCGCCTTTGTCGTGTGGGTCCTGGTAAATGTGATCGATGCGATCAGTATTAAATGACGAAGCCCGTCTCTTAATACCGTGAACTTCATACCCTTTGTTCAAAAGATATTCTGCCAGGTATGCCCCGTCTTGACCAGTAATTCCTGTGATGAGTGCGCGTTTCATTGTGGTACGGTGATCCGTTTATCCGTTGATTAGTTGACCCCTCTTCGTTTTTGCCAGCTTATTTCGCTGCTGAGTAAGTATGTTCTTTTGCAAGAAAATCTTTATAGGTGAGCTGCAATCCTTCCCGCAGCGCGGTTTTATGTCTGAATCCCAGATTATGAAGTTTGGAGCTGTCCATAAGTTTGCGTGGGGTTCCGTCCGGCTTTGTTGAATCGAAGGTTATTTGACCATTATATCCCACCGTATCGCTGATCAGTTTTGCAAGCTCAAGAATCGAAATCTCCTCGCCAGTACCTACATTAATGAATTCCGGTTCCGAATAGTTTAGCATCAAAAAAACGCAAGCATCTGCTAAATCGTCTGCAAACATAAATTCACGGAGCGGCTTTCCTGACCCCCAAATCGTCACCGAAGCAGCTCCTGACTCTTTTGCTTCGTGAAATCTTCGCAGTAAGGCCGGCAAAACATGCGAGTTTTGAGGATGATAATTATCTCCATAGCCATACATGTTCGTAGGCATCGCAGAAATAAAATCACAACCGTATTGCCTGCGGTAATATTCACACATCTTAATGCCCGAAATCTTAGCGATCGCGTACGCTTCATTCGTTGGCTCAAGGTAGCCAGACAGCAAGCTCGATTCTTTCAAAGGTTGTTCGGCCAGTTTGGGATAAATACAGGACGATCCAAGAAACATTAGTTTTTTAACCTTCGTAAGGTAGGCACTGTGGATGATGTTGTTCTGCATCATCAAATTATCGTATAAGAACTCAGCAGGATACGTGTTATTGGCGAGGATACCTCCGACCTTAGCCGCGGCATCAAATACGTACTCAGGCTGCTCAGTCTGAAAAAAAGCAAGGACATCCGAAGTTTTCCTGAGGTCAAGCTCACTACTGGGCACAACTAAAAGATTTTTAAAGCCTTGACGTTCGAGGCTTCTCACGATCGCGGACCCGACCATTCCACGATGGCCGGCAATGTATATTCTAGAGGAAGCATTCATTAGTCAATCCAGCGGTTAGCAATTTGGACCGCAAATATAACAGAAAGTTAGCAATGACCTGTGCGGGCAGCTTATTGTGCTTGTTGATACCATCTAAATACCTTCTTCAGCCCCTCACCAAAAAGTACGGACGGCTGGTATCCTAATCCGAGTTTGATTTTTGATATATCCGCCTTTGAATGCTTAACATCTCCTGGCCGCTCCGGTCCATAAATTGCGTTAAGGTTTTTCCCGGAAACACCTCGTAATATTTCAACCATCTCATTAAGTGTGGTCTGTTCGCCACAAGCGACATTATAAACCTGATTGAGTGCATCGCTGCGGTCTGTAAACAAAGCAAGCATATTGGCCTGAACAGCATTGTCTACATAGGTAAAGTCCCGGCTATGTGTGCCATCACCATTAATGGTAGGCTGCCGGCCATCTAAAAACGCTTTGCAAAACAGTGGAATCACGGCTGCATACGGGTTATCTGGACTCTGTTTCGGTCCGAACACATTGAAATATCGCAGCCCAACGTAATCGAGCCCATAGGTTTTCTTAAACACATCAGCATACAGCTCAATCGCAAATTTCGTAATTGCGTAGGGGCTTAGCGGTCTTCCTATCCGATCCTCCTTTTTAGGAAGATCGGGACTATCACCATATGTGCTTGATGAGCAGGCGAGGATAACCCGGCTGACTTTATTCTGAACCGCAGCAAACAACACGTTAACCGTGCCATCAATATTAACTTTTGTAGAGAGCATTGGATCTTTGATCGATCGGGGGACGGAACCAAGTGCTGCCTGGTGTGAAATAACATCAATACCTTTTGTATACTGGAGCATGGCGTCAAAGTCGCAGATGTCGGCATTGATGAATTCGAATTTTGGATGAGATTCAAATTCCCGGATGTTGTCGTAATAACCGTTCGACAGATTGTCAACCACTCGGACTTTTTCAACCCGGGAATCCTTTAAAAGCGTTTCTGTGAGATTGGAACCGATAAACCCAGCTCCTCCTGTGACCAAAACTCGTTTGCCTGACATTACTAAAAATTTGCGCTAAGATAATTTATTAGATCGAGATCGCTTAAGCTGGATGAGAACATTGCGGGTTGCAGGGGTTCAGGTTCCAAGGGTTCAGGATTCAGGTTTCAGGTTTCAGGCTGCAAGAGTTAGGGTTGTCGGTCGGTTCTGGGTTGGAGCGGGATTGCGGGTTGCCGTTAGCGAACGATGAAGTACGGGTTTAGCAAATCAGGTTTGTTGTAAGAGAGTTCGCTTTCGGTACCAGCTTGCAGCACCTGGAGGCCTGCCTCGCGTACAATGGCATGAGCTGCAGCTGTGTCCCACTCCATGGTGGGCGCGTAACGTGGATAAACGTCAGCCTGTCCCTCTACCAATAGCAGGAACTTAAGGCTACTTCCCTTTGAAACCAGGGTCGGATCTTTCAACTTACCGATAAATTCTTCGGTCTCGGCATTCATATGGGACCTTGAAGCAACAACCCGGAGTCCGGACTGCCCTAAATCGCATGGTGTTTTTGCGGGAAGTGAACGCACTTCTCCCCCGCGCCTAAGTTTCACTCCGTTCCCGCTGGAGGCATAAAATAACTCACCGCTTACAGGAATGCCCACCACGCCAAGTACCGGGACCCCCTGGTGAATCAACGCAATGTTCACCGTGAATTCACCGTTTCGTTTCAAAAATTCTTTTGTGCCATCGAGCGGATCCACCAGCCAGAAATAGTCCCAGTTTTTTCGTTCTTCATACGGGATGCTCCTTCCCTCCTCGCTTAGCAGCGGCAGACCGGTTTGCTGAAGCTCCTTTTCAATCACGCGGTGAGCTCGCTTGTCAGCAATTGTTAATGGCGAATTGTCGCCTTTTGCCTCGGCCTGGAAATCACCAGATTCGTAAACAGAAAGGATTTCCGCTGAAGCTAATTCGGCAGCATGGATGGCAAGGGGAAGCAGGGTGAAAAAGTTCAAGGTGTTTTAATTATACAGGATCTCCGAACTCTATTAGTCGTTTAAATATCGTTTCAGTCTCATCTTTCAGGTTCAAAGTTCCAGGTTGCATACATCGACAACGTGACACCTTTAAACTTGTAACTTATGACCTGAAACCTGTCCGCTTGCATCAAACGATCATCCCCGCAGCTACTGTTTCATTCGTTCCTTCATCAACCAGGATCAAACTTCCGGTGATGCGGTTTTTGCGATAGCTGTCGAAGAACAACGGCTGGGCTGTGCGCAGCTTCACACGTGCTATATCGTTCATTTGAAGTTGCTCTACATTTTCAACGCGGGATAACGAGTTGATGTCAAGTTTGTACTGGATCTCCTTCAAAACTCCACGTACCTCCCGCGATGTGTGTTTCACATAGAATTTCGTGTTCAGGTTCACCGGCCGCTGATTCATCCAGCAAAGCATCAGGTCAATGTCCTGCTCGCCTTGCGGATGGTTGTTAGGCTTACAAATAATATCTCCCCGGCTGATGTCTATTTCATCCGTTAGTGTCATTGTTACCGACATAGGCGCAAACGCTTCAGTGAGCTTTTCATTTCCAAAATCGATGGATTTGATCTTCGAATTAAAACCGGACGGCAGCACCAACACCTCATCGCCCGGGCGGAAGATCCCGCCTGCTATTCTACCCGCGTAACCACGATAGTCGTGATACTCCTTAGAATGTGGCCGGACCACATACTGTACCGGAAATCTGCTATCGATGTGGTTGTAATCGCTTTCGATGTGAACGGTTTCAAGCATGTGCATGAGCGTTGCTCCCTGATACCAGGAAGTTTTTTCCGAACGATTCACAACATTATCTCCCGCCAACGCGCTGATTGGAACGAACTGGATGTCTGAAACTTCAAGTTTGGAAGAAAATGCTTTATAGTCTTCAACAATTTTATCGTAGACCTTCTCATCGTAGTCAACAAGGTCCATTTTGTTCACGCACACGATGATGTGCGGGATTTTTAAAAGCGATGCAATGAACGAATGCCTGAAGGTCTGCTCCACCAAACCTTTTCGCGCATCGATCAGGATCAATGCCAAATTTGCGGTTGATGCACCCGTCACCATGTTTCGTGTGTACTGAATATGACCCGGAGTATCGGCAATGATGAACTTTCTTTTCGGAGTCGCAAAATAGCGATAGGCAACATCGATTGTAATGCCCTGCTCGCGTTCGGACTTGAGTCCATCCGTCAGCAACGACAGGTCAACATAGTCGAAACCTTTCTTCGCGCTGGACGCCTCCACAGCTTCAAGCTGGTCCTCGAAAATGGATTTTGAATCGTACAGCAGCCTGCCAATCAGCGTGCTCTTTCCGTCATCGACACTGCCTGCCGTAGTAAACCGTAGTAATTGATTATTGATAAAACTCATAAACTTGTTTCCTGCTAAACCTGCTACCTGTAACTTGTTACCTGCCTGGATTCCTGGCTTCCTGGTCCCTGGCCGTCCTAAAAGTATCCCGACTTCTTCCTGTCTTCCATCGCTGTCTCTGAGCGCTTGTCGTCATGGCGTGTGCCACGTTCGGTTTTACGCGAGACGGAAATTTCATCGATGATTTTTTCCAATGTATCAGCATCGGATTCTACCGCTCCTGTGATCGGCATGTCGCCACACGTCCTGAAGCGAACCCGTTTCCGTGTTGGTTTTTCGTCTGGTTTTAACTTCAGCCACGGAGATGTTGAAAGCAACGCACCATCGCGCACAATCACCTCACGTTCATGAGCGTAATACAGCTTTGGAATTGGGATGTTCTCCGTGTGGATGTATTGCCAAACATCCATCTCGGTCCAGTTTGAAATTGGGAAGACGCGGAAATGTTCGCCAATATGTTTTCGGCCGTTAAAGATATTCCAGAGCTCTGGTCGCTGATTTTTTGGATCCCATTGTCCGAACTCATCGCGGTGCGAAAAGAATCTCTCCTTCGCACGTGCCTTTTCTTCATCGCGCCTTGCCCCGCCCATGGCCGCATCGAACTTGTATTTTTCAATGGTGTCAAGCAGGGTTACCGTTTGGAGAGCGTTGCGGCTTGCATTAAATCCCGTCTCTTCTTTTACACGGCCTTTGTCAATACTTTCTTGTACAGAGCCTACGATCAATTTCACGCCAAGCTCGTTCACAAGCCAGTCACGATACTCCATCGTCTCCGGGAAGTTGTGACCGGTATCAATATGCACAAGTGGAAACGGAATCTTTGCGGGCGAAAATGCCTTGCGGGAAAGGTAAGCGAGCACGATCGAATCTTTTCCGCCTGAAAAAAGTAGCGCTGGGTTTTCGAATTGCGCTACAACTTCACGGATCACGTAGATCGCTTCCGCTTCGAGTTCTTTTAAGTGTGTGAGATAGTATTGGCTCATAGTAAAATCGGGTTGCCGGTGCCGGGAGGGCGGGTGCCGGGCTGCTCATCTCAATGTTTATAGGTTGTTCTTGAAATTACCTGTTCAAATAATTTTTCCACGGCATCGTGCACCGATACTTTGTCGGTTTCGATTCGGATGTCCGGATTTGTCGGGCGTTCGTAGGGCGAATCGATGCCGGTGAAATTTTTTACTTCGCCTGCACGCGCCTTTTTATACAAGCCTTTTACATCGCGTTGCTCGCAAATCTCCAGTGGAGTATCGACAAAGACTTCAAAATAATTTTCGTCACCCACGATCGCTTTCACCTGATTTCGATCAGCCTCAAACGGTGAAATGAATGCCGAAAGCACAACAAGACCTGCATCAAGCATAAGCTTACCAACTTCGCCTATTCTCCTGATGTTTTCAACGCGGCCCTCATCGGTAAAAGTGAGGTCTTTATTCAACCCGGTACGGATATTATCGCCATCAAGCAGATAGGTTTTATATCCGGCTTCATATAATTTCGCCTCCAGCTGAACTGCCAATGTCGACTTGCCAGAGCCCGACAATCCTGTGAACCAGATCAGTAATGGCTTTTGGTTCAGCAACTGATGACGTTTGGCTGAGTCGACTTTCGTTTGTATCGGAAAAAGGTTTTTCAAATCAGTTTATAGTAATACGAGATAAAAGCAATGCAAATTAAAGTATAAATCACAGTGAGCGGCCCTCCGACCCTCATAAAATCTTTGAACGTGTAGCCACCGGGTCCATAAACCATGAGGGTCGTCTGATAGCCTATGG
>DASWTP010000052.1:0-2075 GCA_036402075.1 Chryseosolibacter sp.
AAATTCAACATCTCGCTTAATTGATTAAAACTGCATTGTGTAAATAGTCCCTTCAGCCCGGAGAAGCCTAGCCGCTAAGCCCCGTCTATAGGTTTAGTAGTACGTTTCAAGAACCCCAATCCCGGGCGAAGTGGACGCCAAACCCGCAAAGCGGGCAAGTTCCAAGTTTCAAGCCCAGGTTTCCAATCAGGTCCATGAGGCAAATCCCAGACCGTAATAGAATAGATGTGGGCACGCTGTGAGAGATTTCACCTACGTCTTGCATTCTTGAAATTGGGATTTTGGAACCTGCACCTGCACCTGCAACTTGAAAACTTGAAACGTAACTTGTCCGCCATCGTTTGCGACCATCGGCCATACCGCCCTTTACGCCAGTTTTGTTAAAAATTCTGTAAAAAAATAACCTGCTTGTTTGTTTTATGGTTTAATACCCATAATATTGGTAGACATTACAGACATGAGAGCATTTTCAACAGAGTTTACATCCGCACGAAAGCACAATCCGATGGCCTGGTGTTGTATGCACATTCTTTTAAGATGCAGGAAATATTGAGTAATAAATCACTTTACAACTAACCCAATACCGAGCCTTTCCTGCACCACAGGACAGGCTCTTTTATTATAACTATTGACAACATGCTTAGCTTTCGCACAGAACTCGAAGATTTAAACAACCCGATCGTAGCAAACGATATCCTCACGCTCGAGAAGAAGATCAGGCTATTCCGCGAAGGAAAGATCGATGATGAAAAATTTCGCAGCCTCCGGTTAGCGCGGGGAATTTACGGCCAGCGCCAGCCGGGAGTGCAGATGATCCGCATCAAGTTGCCCTTTGGGAGAGTGACTACAAAACAGCTCCGAAGAATTGCCGATATCTCTGACGAATACGCAAGCAGCAACCTGCATGCAACAACCCGCCAGGATATCCAGATTCACTTCGTGAGCCTCGACAAAACTCCGGAACTCTGGGCCAAGCTGGAAAAAGACGAGATCACCCTGCGCGAAGCCTGCGGCAACACCGTTAGGAATATCACCGCATCGCCAACAGCAGGCATCGACCCGAAAGAACTTTTTGATGTTTCACCTTACGCATATGAAATGTTCCAGTATTTCCTGCGCAACCCGATTTGCCAGGAGATGGGCCGTAAATTCAAAATTGCATTCTCTTCGTCTGAAGATGATACAGCCTACACTTTTATTCATGACCTTGGCTTTATTCCAAAGATCGAAAATGGAAAACGTGGATTCAAAGTGGTGATTGGTGGAGGCCTGGGAGCAAATCCTTACCTGGCCCAGACCGCGTTCGAATTCCTGGAAGAAGATCAGTTGATCCCTTTCACCGAAAGTGTGCTTCGCGTTTTCGATCGCTATGGTGAACGCAACCGGAGGATGAAAGCCCGGCTTAAATTCCTGCTGGATGAAATCGGCTTGCCTGAACTGATGCGACTGGTGCAGGAAGAACGCCTTGCCATCAAGAATAAAACTTACAAAATAGACTACGACTCGTATCCTGACCCGGAGGTTCCCGACTTTACACCGCAAAGCGAAGTTGTGGAAATCAATGAAGCTAAGTATCAGCAGTGGCTCGATACCAACGTGTTCGAGCAGCGACAGGAGGGATTCTTTGGGGTGTACGTAAAGCTTCCACTGGGGAACTTATCGTCCGATCGGGCAAGGCAGTTTGCCGACATCGTGGACTCGTATGCCTCAACTGAACTGCGGGTAACTGTAAACCAAGGCTATCTTATCCGCTTTGTGAGACCGGAGGCTCTTCGTCACCTGTTTGTTGCGCTTGATCGTATGGAACTTGCTGATCCAGGATTCGACAGTGTGGCCGATGTGACCGCGTGCCCTGGAACCGAATCATGTAACCTGGCCATTTCAGATAGCACTCAGATCTCGCTCGAGCTTGAACGGGTAGTTCGTGAGGAGTTTCCGGACCTGATCTACAACACCGATCTGAAAATCAAGATCAGCGGATGCCCTAACTCGTGTGGACAACATGGACTTGCCGGAATTGGATTCCACGGAAGTTCCATCAAAGACAAGCAGGGAAAGGTCTTGCCAGCCCTGGT
>DASWTP010000053.1:0-16633 GCA_036402075.1 Chryseosolibacter sp.
AGCTTCTTTGTATAGAATACCCACAGTCAGCATAACGATTTCTTCAAATTCACCAAGTTGATGTCGTCCCACGGCATGTATATTTGACTTAAATGTAGTTAATATACTCACGAAAGCAACCTTGGTTACAAGGATTTAATAATAAAATGCCGCAATAGTGTTGTTTTTAGAAATCGATCGCTTTGAGTTGCATTTTATTCCTACTATTCCTACATTTAGGAAAATAGTTTGAGATGAAGAAATATCAGCTTGGTGAGTTCGAGGAAATTGTGATGCTTACCATCGGGATCTTGCATAAGGAGGCGTATGGCGTTGCAATCAAGACTGAAAGTCAGGAACGGCTCGCGCGTAAGGTTAGCATGGGCGCTATGCACACAGCCCTGGTTAGACTAGAGGGAAAGGGGTACATCGAGTCATGGAATGGCGAGGCAACGGATGACCGTATGGGCAGGCCAAAGAAATATTATCAGCTGACAGCGCTGGGAAAGAAAGCGATGGCCTATACAAAAGAAACGCGCGATCAGTTATGGCAGGCGATTCCAAAGGTGGTAATGAAACCTGCAAATTAATATGGATCGCGAACGAAAAATGCCGCCTTGGATCTTCCTGAAATTCTTCAGGTGGTTTTGCGCTCGCGAGCTTGCGGATTTTATCGAGGGCGATTTGATGGAGGAGTATTCGATGAGAACCAGGACGCGAGGCAAGCGCGTGGCAGATCTTCATTTTGCACTCGATGTCATCTTGCTGTTCAGGCCAGGTATCATCCGCTCTTTTTCCGAACGTCAGTCATTAACCACATACGGTATGTATAAAAGCTATTTCAGGATCGGATGGAGAAACCTGCTTCGAAACAGCGGGTACTCCTTTATTAACATTGGCGGACTCGCCATAGCAATGGCAATTGCCATTTTAAACGGTTTGTGGATCTGGGATGAAATTTCCTTCAACACGTATCATATTAACTCCAATCGAATCGCGCAGCTTACGGAGACCGGAGTACGCGATGGCGACCCATTCGTCTCAAATTCGATGACGTATCCGCTGACGGTTGAACTCATTGAAAACTATCATCACAATTTTAGACGAATTACGAGAACGTCCTGGCCTGTCGAGCCGATTGTTTCAGCGGGTGACAACAAATTTACAACACGGGGCCTGTACGTTGACGCATCATTGCCGGAGATGTTTTCATTCGAAATGGTTCGGGGAGCGCGCCATGGATTGAAAACTCCGCAAACTGTGATGCTTGCAGCTTCCTTTGCCAGCACACTTTTTGGAACGGATGACCCACTTGGAAAACTCGTGCGTATTAACAATGCGATGGACGCGACAGTGGCCGGAGTGTACAATGACCTTCCGCACAACACAAGCTTTGCGGGCGTGAAGTTCTTCGGGTCGTGGGATCTTTTTCTTACTGATAATCCGTGGATCCAGCAACGTGCATTAAACGACTGGCGAAATCATTTCCTGCAGGTTTACATTGAAGTGGAAGATGAGAATACATTTCCACAGGTGACGAGTAAAATTTCCAGCGCATTGAAGTTTGACCCTGCCGACCAAGCAGATGCGAAGGCGCGAAACACGCAGCTTTATTTGTTTCCCATGAGCCGCTGGCATTTGTATCCGTACAACCGCGGAAAGATTGATGAGGAACCGATGAAAATGATCAAGATGGTTGGAGCGATTGGTGCTTTCATTCTCATCATTGCATGCATCAATTTCATGAACCTTAGCACAGCGCGTTCGGAAAAACGTTGTAAGGAAGTGGGGATTCGTAAAACGATTGGCTCCGTGCGGTCGCAACTTGTTATCCAGTTTTTCAGCGAGTCCTTCCTTGTAGTACTTTTTGCATTGGTCATTGCTCTTGCACTGGCAGCGTTCTTGTTGCCCGGATTTAATTCCATCGCTTCTAAAGAAATTGCTATGCCGTGGGGTAATGCCTGGTTTTGGACGGCTGCACTTCTCTTCGTTGGCGTTACCGGTTTGCTTGCCGGGAGCTACCCCGCGCTCTACCTCTCGAGCTTTAAGCCTGTTTTGGCATTGAAAGGAAAATTGCGCACGGGTAAGTTTACCGCTACTCCAAGGAAAGTGCTTGTGGTCTTCCAATTTTCCATTTCGGTCGTCCTCATCATTTGCACGGCTATTGTCTATCAGCAAATTCAGTTCGCGAAAAATCGCCCGGTGGGGTATGACCGAGAGGGACTGATCATGGTCCAGAAGCTGTCAGAGGATTTTTATGGCAAGTATGAAATCCTTCGCAATGAGCTTAGAGGCACAGGTGTTGTAGAAGAGGTTTCAGAATCAATGGGACCTGTTACGGAGACAGTGTCAGGGAACAACGGATGGGATTGGTCCGGCCGTGATCCGAAAATCGATGAGAGCTTTGTAACCCATTCGATCTCGCACACCCATGGTCGAACCGTAGGCTGGCAATTCGTTGCCGGCCGCGATTTCTCTCCCGAAATCGGCACAGATTCGTCAGGGTTGGTTATTAACGAAGCTGCCGCCAGGTTCATGGGATTGACGCATCCCATTGGCGAGCCTGTATCGTGGACGTGGTGGAGGAATCAAAAAGTATTGAATTACAAAATTATAGGCGTGGTGAAAGATATGGTCATGGATTCGCCCTATGGCAATCCTGAGCCCTCACTTTTTTACCTTAAAGGTTTTAATGGTGCGCCCAACTTCATCAATATTCGTATCGATCGCCACGCCAGTGTAAGTGAGGCCCTTCCTAAAATAGAATCGGTCTTCAGAAAGGTGATTCCCGCAGCACCTTTCAATTACCAGTTCGTTGATGATGCTTATGCGCAAAAATTTGCGAGCGAAGAGCGAACCGGCCAACTGGCGTTGATATTCGCTACGCTGGCAATTTTTATCAGTTGCCTGGGATTGTTTGGCCTGGCTTCATTTGTGGCAGAGCAACGAACAAAAGAGATCGGCATCCGGAAGGTCCTTGGTGCCTCGCTGATGAACGTTTGGAAGATGTTGTCAAGGGATTTCGTGCTCCTGGTAGTGCTCGCGTGCGTCATCTCAATTCCCCTTGCGTACTACTTGATGCACGGATGGCTGGAGAAATACAATTACCGCATCAACCTTTCGTGGTGGACCTTTGTGTTAACCTGTTTCTTAGCTCTTGTTATTGCGCTTTGTACCGTCAGCTTTCACGCAATCCGGGCGGCAATCGCTAACCCTGTGAAAAGTTTACGGTCGGAATAGCAGTCAGGGCAAAGAGAATGTAGCGGTGTGGGCGTAGGGCCCTCTTCGCTCCGCCTTCAATTGCATAAACACATCGTGCAGCGCGCGAATGAGGTACGGTTTGTTCAAATAATGACGTACGCCTTTCGCCAGTGCTTTGCTGCGATCGCTCGGGTTGATCGAAGAGGTAAAGACAATCACTTCAATGTTGCTTTTCCCTGGCGTGTTCATCGCATTAAACGCATCGATAAATTCGAAGCCATTCATTACCGGCATCTCCAGGTCAACGATAATAATATTGGGTAGGGGATAACCTTTTTCGATCCTGGCCCTTAGATAGTCAAGTGCTTCTCTTCCATTCAAAGCGGTATGCACTTCTGTTGCCAGACCGGACGATGGCAGGATCTTCTCGTGGATCTTGTTTAGCTGAACATCGTCATCGACCAATAGTATTCGTTTTTCCATTTGTAGTGGTTATGCAACCGTTCGTTTTAAAAGTTGTTGGGTAAGTTAACCCGGCCAGGCATAAAAAATAATCGTGATCCAAAACAGCACAATGGATAGGATCAGGAAATAGTCAACTTCCGGTTTTTCGGAGCACTTCTCCAGCGGGAGCAGGTCCTTGTGTGTCTGCGACCTGAATATTGTCGATAAATAACAGGTTGCGTATGTTCTGTCCGTGTTCATCATAGATTTTGAAATATCCTTCTCGTGATCCGTTGAAGAATTCTCCTTCACTGAATTTTTTGCCATTTGGGTAATACGATGTGAAACGTCCGTGCATGATGCCATGATTATAATGCTCTTCAATCATGATTGTCCCGGTATGGTCGTAGTACTCGCGCCACACGCCATGCTTAAGGTTGTCGATATAGTATCCTTCCGCAATCAACACCGCGTGCTTGTTGAATTCTTTCCATTTTCCGTTTTTGATCCGCTGATCAACTGCCTCTGATATCTTCATCGTGGTTGGTTGTGTTATCGAAATTCATTGCATCGCCAGACACCGTCTTTTCTTCCCGGAAGTTTGCAGTAGTCCGAGTGATCGCAGTTAGCACATAGCCCAGAGGGCGGCTGGTCACCCTCAGGTTCGTAATTGCCCTTGTGCAGTTCAAAGAGTTCACACTGAATAATTGCCTTCGCTGAAGACAAGTGATAAATGCAGGACGGAGCATGCGCACACGTTGAGCACAGTGCTCGAAGTTCGCTGGCAATCAGTTCCTCGATAGTCTGGTTTATTTGCATTTTCCACTCCTGTTGAAAGACCAGGTTTCCAAAATGCGTACCATTGTTAAAACGGTGTTTGCAAAGCAGTTTCCCGCATTATGAACTTAAGGTGCGGGTCAGGAATCACCAGGTGGAGCGAAACGCCTCACTATTTCTTTTGGGAACGCTTGAGCTTCTCGCGAAGCGTCTTACGGTCAATGCCCAGGACTTCTGCGCTGTGGGAGATATTGTTCTTGTTGGCCGCAAGCACGTCAAGAATGTATTCGCGTTCCACCTCCTGCAGTGTCCGCGTAAGCCCGTGTGAACGAGAGGCGGAGAACCGCAGATTTTCCGGCAGGTCAGGGACATCGATGGTATTGTCGTCAGCCATAATTACCAACCGGTGCACCAGGTTTTGAAGTTCGCGCACGTTCCCGGGCCAACCGTAGCTGTGCAGGGCACGCAAGGCCTTTGAGGAAAAATGCATGGAGGAACGGCCGAGTTCTCTGACGTATTTCGCCAGGAAAAAATCCAGGAGGATGGAGATGTCATTGTCGCGTTCCCGGAGAGGCGGGAGATCAATGGTGATAATATTTAATCTATAATAGAGATCTTCGCGGAAGAGGCTTTTTTTTACCAGTTGCATCAGGTCCACGTTCGTGGCAGCCACCACGCGCACATTCACCTTGTTCGCTTTTTTTGAACCTACCATGTAAAACTCTTTCTCTTGCAAAACGCGCAGCAGCTTGGCTTGCATTGCCAGGCTGGTGTTGCTGATTTCATCGAGGAAGATGGTTCCGCCATCGGCAGTCTGAAAAAATCCCGCGCGTGTCTCCGTAGCACCTGTAAATGCGCCACGTACATAACCAAACAGCTCACTCTCCAGCAACGAGTCGGGAATTCCTCCGCAATTCACAGGCACAAACGGTGCGTTGGAAGCGTTGCCTCCGTAATGCAACGCCCGGGCTACCAGTTCTTTTCCGGTACCGCTTTCACCGGAAATGAGAACGGTTGCGTTTGTATTCTTTGCTTTGTTGATCGTCCGGAAAACGTTCAGCATTCCTTCCGATTCGCCAATGATTCCGAAATTTGCCGGGCTGCTCTTGGGTTGCTCTTTCTTATGCCTTGCGACTTTTGCCAGGATGCGTTCCACAGCTTTGAAAAGCTCCTCATCGGTAAACGGTTTCACGAGGTATTCCTCCGCACCGATCTTGATGGATTCAACCGCCCCCTGAATGGATGGGAATCCTGTGATCACCAGCGTACCAATGCCCTTGGAATTCTCTGCAATATGACGCACGAGCTCAAGGCCATTTTCCCCAGGCATTTTGAGATCAGTGATCACAAGGTGAATATCGAGGTTGCCCAGTAGTTTAATGGCAGACTGAACAGTATTAGCACTGTAGATCTGGTAGCCTATCGTCTCAAGATTGCGTTTAATGAGCTCGATTGTTTCCGGGGAGTCATCCACCACCAGAATATTTATCTTATCGGTATATCTTCCTTTCATTGTTTTCGCTTGTTCGTAAACGGCAATTGGATTTCAAATTTTGTACCCCTGTTTGCCGTTGATGTAACAGCAATCTTTCCGTTATGAGATTCAACAATACCCTGCACCACAGACAGTCCAAGTCCTGTGCCCTGGCCAACAGGTTTTGTGGTGAAGAAGGGCTCAAATATTTTTTGTCGTACCTCGTTCGTCATACCTACTCCCGTATCCTTTACGGTAAGGCTGACAGAGTTGCCCTTTGTTTTTGTGATCACCTGGATCTCGCCACCGGTAGGCATCGCGTAAACGGAGTTTGTGATGAGGTTCACCAACACCTGGCTGAGCTGTACCTCGTCTGCGCGAAGCGAAGGTAGGGTAGGGTCAAGCTGTTTTACGATGCTGATGCCACGGCTTTGGAAACGAACATCGATGAAGTACAGGATGTTGTTCACAACGTCATTGAGGTTCACTTTCGTCAACTGCTGCGGCATTTGTCTAGAGAAGATCATGAGTTTTTTGATGATCTCCCTTGAGTAGAGAGACGCTTTAATGATGCGTTCGATGTCTTCCGTTTGTTGTTCGTTGAGGCTACCCGCCTTTTTGATGAGTTGCGCAAATCCTAACACACGCCCCAGGGGCTCGTTCAGCTCGTGCGCAATGCCTGCAGATAATTCGCCAACAAAAGCAAGCCGTTCGGCATGCTGCAGCTGGGTCTCAAGTTTACCCTTCTCTTCTTCAATCGAAGTTCGTTTGATCACAAGCGAGAGCTCGCGTGCAACCGTTTTTAGCAGCCGTTTTTCTTCGGGCAGGAAAGCAATCTTCTTCATCGTTTTCGGATGCCTATAGCCAATCACCACGCGCCCATATTTCTTTTTGTCGAACAACAAATCACACTCAATTGTAAGTTTGCACCCTTCGTATTTCGGTGTTGCGAAAGTTGACGAGTCGTTGACAATGGCAGCTTCCGCCAGGTCAGGATGCTGCATCGCGGCAGGCAGGATTTGCAGCGTCTTTGAGAAAATTATATCAAGGTCATTTTTCGCCTCCCACGCGATTTTTGACAATCGGTAAAGGCAGTTGAGTTCCTTTATTCGCTCTTTCAGCTTGAAATCGCTGGCATTCATTCGGGTTGACATACGGCAAAGGTAGCAAATGTTGAAACGCTATGCCTTAGGAAAGCGCTAAATACTACTGGGGCACTTTTACCCAGTGGTCGTTTTCGCTCATCGATTTTCTGCCAATAAGTAGGAGCACAACGCGGTGACGAACATTTCTCTGTGGCACGCTTAATGTATGATCGACATCATGGAAACGGTACGATTTTCACTTATGCTTTCGCTTGTTTTCTTCGGTGCATATGCGGAGTATGCTGCTGGTGAACGTGTGCGTGTTTTGAAATTGCACCAAGGACGTACTGCCGGGATGTGCATTGACTACGATGTGTCAGCCGGATGTTCAGATGCCGCGTTGATGACAAGCACGAATGTGTTGGCGGGGAAGGTGAGGAAGTAAAAGGTTGTTAAAAATGAAATCATGAAGAGAATGAATTTTAAGACGAGTATGCTGGAGTATGGCAAGATAGTTTTGAGTAAAATGGCATTTGATCGAAAACTCTTCCGGAAAGAATACCGTAAGCTCCTGCGACATCTTGCGGCCAGCGAACGACAACAACTAAAAGTGTGGGTGCGCGGCAGCCTGAAACTGGCCGTAGCGCAGTAATTTGGACTATTGCGAAGCCATCACCTCGTCCTGGGCAACCGCGCAGATAAAAATTCGTTCAAGAAATTGAATTTCTTTCTTACCTTCATGCCATCATTGCCCACTATGACACGCGTTTTAATTGCTGACGACCACCAAATGTTTGTCGATGGACTTAAGTCTCTCCTTGAAGAAGAGAAAGAGCTGCGCGTAGTGGGTGAGGCGAAAAACGGCCTTGAAGTACTCGAATTCTGCGACCATCAGCCCGTTGATATTGTGATTATGGATATCAACATGCCATTGATGGATGGTATTCAAACATCACGCGAACTGTCGAAGAAGCACCCTTCCATTAAGATTCTCGGCCTCTCGATGTACAATGATCGCGATTACATTTCCGATATTCTCAAAGCTGGAGCACTTGGGTATGTATTGAAGAATACAGGAAAGGAAAGTCTGCTAAATGCCATTTCAAACCTCAAGTCGGGGGCGAACTACCTGAGTGAAGAGGTAAGCAAGACCCTGCTCAGCTCATTTATCAAGAACGTGCCATACGAGCAGGCTGTTGAAAAATTGTCGGACCGGGAGATTGAAGTACTGGAGTGTATTGCTTCAGGCCTCACAACCCAGGAGATAGGCGAAAAACTCTTCATCAGTAAAAATACGGTTGAAACCCACCGCAAGAATCTGTTATACAAGCTGAAAGCCCGCAACACAGCTGAGCTGGTTAACAATGCCTACAAGCAGAGGTTAATTCAGTGATTCTTTCAAATCACTATTTTCCGGGATGCGGTAATTAAAATCAAGGATAATATTTGTCAAAATGCGTATGCTCCAAAAGCGTGCTCATTTTTTTGACTCATACCTATTGCCTATGTTATTGCTAGCAGACAGCGGTTCTACGAAGACTGACTGGAGACTTGTAGATGAAGATGGAAATCAGATCGCGTCTGTTGTCACAGAAGGACTTAATCCCTATTTCTTATCAAAGGAAAGCATTGCCCTGGTCATCCAGGAGAAGGTTCTTCCTATTGTCGATGAAGTTGAAAAAGTGTTTTTCTATGGTGCCGGGTGCGGACTGCCCATTAAAGCGAACCTGGTGAAAGATGCGCTTGGCGCTGCTATTCCCGCCAAATTTCCAGCAGAAGTTTCCGGTGACATTCTCGGAGCAGCCAGAAGTCTTTTACAGGATGAACCTGGCATCGCGTGCATTCTAGGAACGGGCGCCAACTCGTGCGTATATGACGGCCGGGAGATCACTAACATCATGCCCTCGCTCGGCTATATGTTCTCCGATTGGGGCAGCGGAACGGTAATGAGCAAAGACATGATTGCCTTGTTGTTACAGGAAAAACTTCCTTCAGCCATTCTCGAAGATTTTCACAACACCTACAAAGTCGGTCGGCCTGAGATTCTCGATCATATTTACAACAAGCCTCTGCCGAATCGTTTCCTGGCATCGTTCACCCCGTTCCTGCTGAAATACGCTGAAGTGCCGGAGTGCAAAGAAATCATTCTTGCAAACTTCACGAAGTTCTTTTTCTATTATGTGCTTCGGTACCCGTTGGCCAAGAAATCACCAAAAGTAAGTTTTACCGGCTCTATTGCGCATCGTTTTCAGCCTTACCTCATGCAAGTGGCCAACGACCTCGGTATTGAAGTTGAAACCATTGTGCAACACCCGATGGACGGCCTGGCAAAATACCATTGCATCACCGTTCCCGTTAATAGTTAAATGTTGACATCCCGTTTTACAAAGCTCGCCATCGTCCCGATTGCCCTGATAAGCATTTTTACAATGCTTGCAAACTCTAAAGTCGATGCGCAACCCAATCCCAAACGCGAGTTGCGCGCTGCGTGGATAGCCACCGTTGTAAATATCGACTGGCCATCCCGCAAAGGGTTAAGCGCGCATCAGCAACAAGCAGAGTACGTAAAGCTCCTTGATTTGCTTAAGTCTGTGGGAATGAATGCAGTGATTGTGCAGGTTCGGCCGACAGCAGATGCATTTTACCCGTCATCGTACGAACCATGGTCTGAGTACCTCTCCGGTGTTCAGGGTAAAAGTCCCGAGCCCTACTACAACCCGCTGGCATTTATGATCCAGCAAGCCAGGCAACGTGGCCTTGAGTTTCATGCATGGTTCAATCCTTACCGTGTCAGCATGAAAGACACATTCAATTTTGCCGATGGCCATCCCATTCACAAACACCCGGAATGGTTCCTTAAGTATGGTGGTAAATGGTATTATGACCCCGGGCATCCCGAAGCCCAGGAGTTTGTTCTGAAGTCCATCCTTGAAACGGTTAAGCACTACGACCTCGATGCCGTTCACTTTGACGATTACTTCTATCCTTATCGCATCGCCAATGAAGTGTTTCCCGACAGCACGAGTTACGCACAGTTCGGGCAGCAATCGTTTTCGGATGTTGACGATTGGAGAAGAAACAATGTGGATTATTTTGTGAAAGAGCTTGCCGCAAGGATCAAGAAGGAAAAGCCACATGTAAAGTTTGGCATCAGCCCATTTGGGGTATGGCGAAATAAGGACAAAGACCCTGAAGGCTCCGCCACGCAGGCAGGACAAACCAACTATGACGATCTCTATGCAGATGTATTGAAATGGTTGAAGGAAGGGTGGATCGATTATGTAACGCCTCAACTATATTGGAACATCGGCTTTAAAGTGGCCGACTATTCTGTGTTACTGGATTGGTGGAGCAAGCATAGCTATGGGCGGCATGTTTACATCGGTCAGGGTATTTACCGAGTCGGTGGCAAGGGATGGGAAAACCCTGAAGAAATTGTGAATCAGGTGAACCTGAATAGAAACTATACCGAAGTAAAGGGAAGCATGTACTTCAATTCGAAAACATTCCTGGAAAACAAACAGGGCGTCAATGAGAAGGTAATGAAGCTTTATCGTTATCCCGCACTGGTTCCGCAGATGAGCTGGCTCGATGCAACCCCACCGCAGGCCCCAGTGCTGTTGGGAGTTGGTGGCTCACAGCAAAGCGGAGTTCAGATTTCGTGGTATGATTCAACTGACACTGACGCATCGTACTATGTTGTATATCGGTTCAAAAAAGGAAATCTAATTTCAGCTGACAATCCCGAGAACATCGTTGCCATCGTTCCGCGCGATCCCTTTGTAATTCAATCGTGGACGGATCAAAAAACGCAGAAACGTACTGCTTATTCTTACCGGATTTCAGCGGTTGACCGAGGCCACAACGAAAGCGCACTTGGTGCGGAAGTAACCCTGCGTACCCGTGGTAAACGAGGGCAGATCAAAACGATTTCAGCTAACAACTGAGCTCCCAATTCAGGGCATTTTTCTATTTCAAATTCTCCTGTAAAAACAGTGATATTTTTAAATCACCGTTTTCAGGGATGCAACTCCTTTATTATTTCAAAAAATTTGAAGGTGAGCTTAGCTCCGTCACAACCGCTTAACCTAATCAAACCATGAAACAAATTTTACAATGCTTCTTGTGGATAATGGGATTCCTGTTAATCCACAGTCCGGGTAACGCGCAAACGACTACGGTAACTGGTACCGTTATCAGCGCTACGGACAAATCACCGCTACCCGGAGTAACGGTGGCATTGAAAGGGAAATCCCAGGGAACTGTCACTGACAGCGATGGGAAATTTTCCATCAATGCAGAGCCATCCGATGTGCTGGTGTTCAGCTTTATCGGACTTGAAACCTATGAGCAACAAGTTGGCACTTCACGCGAACTCTCCATCTCTTTAACGGAGAACATTGCAAGCTTACAAGAAGTGGTCATTGTTGGTTATGGAGAACAGAAGAAGACCAATCTTACGGGCGCTGTTGCATCCGTTGATACAAAAGTTCTTGAATCACGTCCAATTGCCGATGCAGGTCGCGGTCTCCAGGGAACAACTCCTGGTCTGAACATTGTAATTCCAAACGGTGAAATCGGTTCAGATCCTTTGATCAGGATCCGAGGTCAGTTTGCTTCGGTTGCCGGGGGTAATTCTCCATTAATTCTCCTTGACAACGTTGAAATTCCTTCTATTCAGCTCGTAAACCCTAACGATATTGAGTCGATCTCTGTATTGAAGGATGCAGCCTCTGCTTCTATTTATGGAGCGAAGGGTGCGTTTGGTGTTATTTTGATTACTACTAAAAAAGGCGCTAAGAAAGAAGGCGTTACCGTTACTTACTCAGGCAACCTTTCCTTCCAGAACCTTTCCAAGAAAATGGAGATGGGCGGGATCGATGCGATGGAATATTCGCTTCTCGCTACCGAACGTGCCGGTGGAACTGTTGCTGGAGCGTTCTGGTCGGTGACCCGCGAAGGTTTTCTCAGGGCCCAGGAATGGCAACAAAATTATGCAAGCGTTGTCAAGAAGGATGACCCGATGGTCTATGGTCGCGATTGGTATGTAGACGCCTCAAACCGCAAGATCGGGTTGAGAATGTACGACCCATACGATTACATGATCAAAGAATGGACGCCAACACAGCTGCATAATTTTTCAATCAATGGATTGAGCGGCAAAACCAGCTATAACGTAGGAATAGGCTACCTGGATCAGACTGGTATCATTAAGCCATCGAAAGATGACAGCTTCCAGCGCTACAATGGTTCATTCCAGATCAGCACTGACGTTAATGAGTGGCTCAAGTTCAACGCTGGTGCAATCTATTCGAAGCGAAACAAGAACTACGCTTATGCAACCAACTCGACAACTGCCGACCCATGGTTGTATGTATACCGTTGGGCTGCAACGTACCCGATGACAACGGAGAACGGTTTACCGATCAGAAGCCCAGCCTTCGAAATGGCGGCAGCAAACACGGCCTTCCGCGAAACCAACTTCAACAGTATCAATGGTGGATTGACGATCACACCAATGAAGAACTGGACCATTAAGTTTGATTATACGCATGCTAACGAGGAGTCGCTCAATAAGAACCCTGGTACTCGCTTTACCGCAGGTGATTCGTGGAGCGCTGCAGTTCCTCGTTTTGATGCCGCTGGAAACCGCATTTATGTAAACACTGCGGGTGAAGAAGTAGCCTCAACTGATCCTGGTGCAATGCCGGCATTCCAACTGAACCAGACAACGTATACAGGTGCAGGTTTGAATCCTGACCACGTTTACCGTTTTGCTGGTAACACGCAACGTAATACCATCAACTTGTTTTCAACCTATGACCTCACGTTGAATGAGTCGCAAAACATGAAGTTCATGCTCGGTATGAACCGCGTAGGTTTCAAAGCTGCAAGCAACTGGTCGCAGGTTGCCTCCCTTGCCGATTACAATAACCCGCAGTTCGATCTTGCAGGCGGAACACAAACTGCAGGAGGTTCTGAGTATTGGGATTCACAACTCGGTTTCTTTGGACGCATAAACTACAACTTCAATGAGAAATACCTTCTCGAAGCCAACCTTCGCTACGATGGAACTTCCAAATTCCCGAAAGATCTCCGCTGGAGACTGTTCCCGTCATTCTCAGCCGGATGGCGTGTAAGCGAAGAAAACTTTATGGACTTCGCGAGCAACTTCCTGGATGAATTCAAGGTCCGCGCATCATGGGGTACCATCGGTGATCAGTCAGTACCTAACAACCTTTACATCGCAACGATCAACGGTGGCTTGAACAGCTGGCTTGTCGGAAGCACAAGAATGTATCAGTTCGGTTCGCCAACGTCAGGTTATTCAACACCTCAGGCAGTGTCTGAGTCTGTGACATGGCAGGACATTACCACACTCGATATCGGGACCGATGTTCGTGTTCTTAATGGCGCGTTGGGTCTTACATTCGACTGGTTCAGACGTGATACGGAAAACATGATCGTTCCCCAGGAAGGATTCCCGGCAACATTTGGTAACCAGGCTCCGCAAGGCAACTTCGGTTCGTTGCGTACAAACGGTGTCGAAATAGCTCTTGATTACGCTCACGCATTCAACAATGGTCTCCGCATAAACGTGGTGGCAACGCTTGCTGATGCCGTAACAAAGATCACGAAGTATGGAACAACGCAGAGTATCGATAACTTCTACGTTGGAAAAACATATGGTGAGATTTGGGGATATGAGACAGATCGCCTGTACCAGGTCGAAGACTTCGCCTACGATGCGAACGGTGCACTTATTCCCGTTACCAGGAATGGCGTGATCATCAATCAGCTTTCCGATGAGAACGGACCAACCCAGGAAGAATTGCAGGCGGGTAACTTCCGCTTCGGACCTGGCGATGTGAAATTCAAAGACCTCAATGGCGATGGCATCATCAACGATGGTAACCGTCTCACATATGACCATGGCGATTTGAAAGTGATCGGTAACTCAACGCCACGCTACGAATACAGCTTGCGTCTGAATGCAGACTTTAAGGGGATTGATTTCGGAATCTTCTTCCAGGGTATTGGAAAGCGTGAGATCTGGGGCGATGGCTTCCTCGCGATCCCGGGCTACCAGTCAAGCGATGGCGCGATACCACAGGCCTTTGCCGGAAACTTCTGGCGTGAAGACCGCACCGATGCATTCTATCCAAGACCATACAACCAGGCTGGAAGCAGCACAACGCTCAACATGCAGCGCCAGACAAGATACTTGCTTGATATGTCATATTTCAGAATCAAGAACATCACGCTCGGTTACACGTTGCCGGCAGCCCTTTCACAGAAGGCTCGCCTGACAAAAGTACGTGTATACGGATCGCTTGAGAATTTCTTCACCTTCGACCACCTTGGCAACCTTCCTATCGATCCGGAAGTTGTGTCAGGTGTATCCATGTGGAGAGACGATGCGAACTACAACCTGGGACGTACCGGTGTTGGTGTACCTGCATTCAAGAGTGCTTCAGTTGGTCTTCAGTTGAGCTTCTAAACTTTAAGAAATCATGAAAAAACATTCGATAATACTTTTAGCGGTCGCTGCATTTCTGGGCAGCTGTGACGACTTCCTGGACAGACCGCCATTGACGCAAATGAACGATCAGACTTTGTGGACAAGCGAAAACAGCGTTCGCCTGTACGCCAATAGTTTTTATCCTAATTATTTCGTGGGCTACAACAGCGGGTTTGGCGTGGACTACGCACCGCTTCGTGGCTATACATTCAACGATGACTTAACTTCGGCTGGGAAGCAAGGTGGCTTTGAGACACAGGCACCTCCATCACGCGCTGCACTGACCGAAACCGCAGCCTGGCTGACTACTTATGCGGGTCCGACATGGGATTTTGCATGGGTGCGTAAGTCTAACCTGATGCTTGAGCGCGTGGAACAAATGAAGGGAACTTACCTGAAGGACGAGGAGTACCAGCACTGGAGTTCCGTGGCGCGTTTCTTCAGAGGCTATGAATACAGCCGACTGGTGAGCGTATTCGGAAACGTTCCGTACTATGATCATGTGTTGCTTGATACTGAAATTGATGAGATGTATAAGGACCGCGATGACAGAGCCTACGTCATGGATCAGGTATACAACGATTTTGTATACGTGCTTGATAACATGCGCCTGTCGGATGGCAACGTTCAGCACCTG
Organism: Chryseosolibacter sp.; assembly: GCA_036402075.1. Lineage (GTDB taxonomy): Bacteria > Bacteroidota > Bacteroidia > Cytophagales > Cyclobacteriaceae > Chryseosolibacter. Next base: position 15,120 of record DASWTP010000053.1, read on the forward strand.
AACCGCTACATTGCAGCGGGTTTCATTTCTCGCTTCATGTTGTTTGAAGGAACTTTCCAGAAGTACCACTTCGGAAACACAGAAAAGGCAAAACAATATCTTGAGTTGGCTGTCCGCGCGGGTGATCTCGTCATCAATTCTGCAAAATGGTCTTTCGGAAGTAATTTCCGCGCATTGTTCGGATCAGAAAACCTGGCAGGAAACCCCGAGGTTTTAATGTTCAGAGCCTATGATGGCACTGTTCCGGTTACGCATGCTATTGCGTCTTATTCCAATATCACGGAGAGCCAGACCCCAGCGGCAAACCTTGACCTCATCCGCGCATTTATTGCACGCGATGGTCAGCCTTACAAGACATCAGCTGTGCCCAACGCAACTCAGCTGAACATGGCCAACCTGATCGTAACACGCGATTCACGCTTTGAAGCTACATTCTGGGATGTTCCAAGATCACAGTCAGCTACGCTTTTGTATGCCGATAAATTTATTGACAGGGAAGGACCTACCTACGCGGGTGGCACATACCCTCCGCGTTATGGTTCAAGCACCAATACAAATGATGCTCCCGTTATGCGCCTGGCTGAAGTTGTATTGAATTGGATTGAAGCCAAAGCAGAACTGGCTACTATGGGTGGAACGCCTGTAACACAAGCCGATCTTGATAAATCTGTAAACGCGATTCGCAATCGCCCGTTGGATGCTGCTGCAACCGCGAAAGGTGTTGTAAAAACATCGCCATTGCTTCTGGCCAATGTTCCTAACGATCCGGATCGCGATCCAACAGTGCCGGCACTTCTTTGGGAGATCAGAAGAGAGCGTAGAATGGAGTTTGTTTTTGAGCACACCCGCCTGATGGACTTGAAGCGCTGGAAGAAGATCGAATACATGAATGCGGCTGTAAATACCGACTTGCTTCGTGGACCATGGATTAATTTCCAGGCTGAGTTCCCTTCGTTCCTGGTTGCCGGAAAGCGAAACATTCTTAAAGTAGAAAAAGCAGACGGCACTATTGTGACCTACACTGGTTCGAATGCCGCTGAAATGGTTGGCTATTACATTCCGGAAAACGTGTCAAATAGAGATCCTTTTACTGACCGGGTATACACAGCTCCGGTTGGGAACAATGAGATCAGCACATATGGTGAACGTGGCTACACCCTCACACAAACACCAGGCTGGTAGGATTCAGTTTGTATAAAAATTTGGGTTGAGTATAAGGTCCTCTTCGGGTTTCTGGGAGGGCCTTTTTTTTGATTCGTTTTTCAAAGCCGCTGGTAAAACTTACCTTTCAACAGATCTGAGAAATACCGAAGTTTCCAATTCGTACTGCATATTATCATGAAAACATCTCCTAGCCATTGGGTATTGATTATCGTTTTTGCTTGCTCATTTTTTGGTTCACGGGCCCAGCAGGCTCAGCCACCGTACCTCCAATACATGAATCACAAATGGGTTGATTCTGTATTCAACACAATGAGTGCAGACGAAAAGATCTCGCAGCTCATTGTTGCTGC
>DASWTP010000054.1:0-12097 GCA_036402075.1 Chryseosolibacter sp.
TGAGTTGAACGCTCTAGTACGGAAGATAAACGAGGATAAAAAGCATGTTGTAATTATCTATGTAAGAAGGGTTTTTCAAAACACTCAGACCGAGAAGGAGAATGTTGGAAAAGTAGTTTATCTAGATGATCGGACAGCTGACCTTGCTGAACGTGATCGATTCGTTGCTCGGTATAACCAAATTGCCTTGCCACAATCTAGGCCATTAATAACAAAAATGTCCGGACAAAATCCCCACCAATGTGAGATTATCGATTTTGCTTTGACAGCTTACGAGGAAGAGTTTTCATCGGAATCGCTTAGAAACTACATCCATAATTACCTCAGCAAGCTCGCAGCAAGCCATTTAAAATTTATTGGGTTTGCTTCCATGATTTATTATTACACCCAAAAAGAAACCTCTGAATTGTGGTTTCAGAGTCTTTTCAATAATGAAACTTTATCCGACCAACTGACACAGCGGCCTTACGACGAACGATTTATTAAGAGGTTGTTTATACAACAAGTAGGCGATGATTATGAGTTCACTGGTTTCTGGCGGCCGCGGTTTAGCCGTTTTGCCACCGAGATTCTTACGCTAACGTTGGTTGGACTGAATATTAAAACTGGTAAGGATGACTGGAAAGATTTTTTATCAAGGTGGACGGTTGATTTAATAAAGGAATGTAGGGCAAGCAATGAATATTTAACCGAGGAAACAAGGGAAATGCTCAAGAGCCTAGTGTTGGATCGCGACAATGAGGATGTCTTGGGTAAAAATGACCCCGTTTCAAATAGTGTAACTGCCGAGCGAAAGTTTTCTCAGCTGATCCGTCACATTTCAAATAGAGATCAGCAACTTGAAGTATTTAGAGCTTTAGTAGAGGCTTATCCAAATGAAACACATTTCCTCGGGCACCTTGGTAGATTTCTATATGAGACCGCCTCGGATTCAAACGATTATGAAAACGCAGAAAATGAGATATCAAAGGCATTACAACTAGGCGAGGGAGATTTCAATTTATGGCACATTAAAGGAATGTGTAACAGGCGAAGAATTGAGTTTTTGATTCGATCAGATACGTCTAAATACACGGAGGAAGAGCTTGTCGACCTGGAGGAAATAGTTCAGGAACTCGCTGAAGCCGCAAATGAGGATTTCGCGAGGAGCCGCGACTTAAATACGCATAACCTACATAGTCACGCAGCACAAATCCAAATGCTATTATCCGTGATAAACTTTGGGAGACAGATCGCGAATGCTGAAAGCAAAGAGCATTTTGTTTCGGATAAAGAAAATATTTGGTATGGCCATCAACTTGATAAAGTGTTTGAGCTAATAGATGAGGCGCAATATATAATTGAGTTGTCGAAAGATTTGGATCAATCAAAGGTGATTAAAAAGTCCAAAGACATGATAGAGGGCTGTGAAGGGAATGTATTCAATTTGCTGGGAGATTTTTCGAAGGCTATTAATCGATTCAAAAATTTGGCTGAAAGTGCCGAACGATCTGCTCGCCCATATTTTAGAAAAATGTTTGTCTATGCTACTTTAGCGGGCAAGCATAAGGTATATACACGAAATTTAAGAAGTGCGTGGAATAAATTAAGCAGCCATGAATATCTTGAACTCAAACGAGCACTCGAGAGCAACATACGAGAACAGCCAGATAATCCCCATCATTTCAAATTGTGGTTGCAAGCTGTCCGATATTCTAATAACTATTTAAGCCTTGATGATTGTATAAGCACAGTCAAAGTGTGGTATGACCACAGCGTAGCATACGAAATTGCCCATTTCGAAGCAGCTTATTATATGTACGTTCTCAACGCGTGTAAAGCAATCAGTTCAGGCGACACATGGGGAGAATTCAACGTGGCTGAGGCAAGAAAATATAAAGACGAATGTCGTGAGAAGCGAATAAACGATAAATTTAGTTTTGAGTGGTACGGAGCTGGAGACGGTGTGAAACGAATGGTGCACCACTCTGTCTTAGGCGGAATGAATTCCGACAAACGGTTCTTTGAAGATACGTCATCTTTAGCTCTTGTCGAAGGCATAATCACTAATGTTTATGATAAACAAAAAGGGAGAATTAAATTGAAATGCGGATTGGAGGCGTTCTTTGTACCAGCAAATGGTGGTTTTGATGTGGAAGATGAAACATCATTAGTGAGATTTTACATTGGCTTTAGACAAAATGGCTTAGTAGCTTGGGAGGTCCAAGAGGTCGAGAATTCGGAACCTGTTATAACTGTCACCACTAATCCAGAAATTGACATAGAAGGTTTCGACGAAAGTACAGACGATGAATTCTCACAAAATACCCTTGAAGAAGAACAAACCCAGGGTGTTCTTGATGTGGGGCGGAAGGTGGAGAAAGCACCGTTCGATGACAACAAGCTGAGGGGGTTAACAATTGTTGGTAAGATTGACTTATCCCAATGGGAGCGATTCAAAAAAAAGAAAGGATGATAAAGTCATTATCAGAATCCTTACATTTGATACACTTTGATGTTCTTTGTATCTTCGCATAAGTCAGCAATTCGGGAGCAGCAGTAATTAAAGCTCACCGCAGCACCAGTCTATTGGGAATGTTAATGACACGTTCAGCGAATTGTTGTAAAGCATTCTTAAGTTGCGGGAGTGAGAGATTTTGTAAAGGGCTTCAAGCATATTGAATCTCCTTCGGTAGAGTATTATTGTTAAACATCGTTTCCCCCACTGCTGGCGTTAGTCTTCCTGCTTGGCGCCGCGCGCCAGCGAGACTTGTGCTCGTCATGCCTCAAGTCTTCCGACTTGCGCACATGGAATGTGAGTCATCGCTTTCCTGCGGTTGATTGTGTTTCGCGCGACCTTGAATATACTAACTTTTTTTAGTTTAAAAATTTAGACGAATTCCACGTCATTCATGCCTAATCGAATCCACCGGATTTGCTACCGCAGCCCTAAACGATTCAATCCCCACAATCAAGCAAGTCAGCAGCAACACAACCATGGCAGCGGACGCAAACATCCACCATTCCATTGGCGCTTTATAGGCAAAACCCTGAAGCCACACACTCATTGCATAAAAGCCAATGGGTATTGCGAACACGCACGCGATCAACGCCAGTCTCACGAACTTATAGGTAATTAACTGCAATAACTGTCGAACGGACGCACCCAGGACTTTACGTATCCCAAGCTCTTTTACCTTTTGTTCAACAGTAAATGCGGCTAGCCCGAATAAGCCCAAGCACGCAATTGCAATCGCAAATACCGTGAAGTAGTCCGAAACTTTCGCTATCTGTTTCTCCTGCCTGTACAATCTCTCAAACTCTCCATCCATGAACCAATATTTGAAAGCATAACCGTCGTACATTCTCTTCCATGTTTGCTCCAGGTCATTGATAGTTCCGTTCAAAGTTTCGGTTGCAATCCTAACGTTCATGGTTTGCGTGTGCTGATGGTCTCCCGACATCACCAGCGGTGCGATCTTGTCACGCACGGAACGATAGGGGAAGTCTTTTACAACCCCGATGATTTTCCCGAACGGTGGTTCAACATTTTCCTCAAACGCCCATTTTAACGAAAGCTCCTGGCCAATGGCTTCTTCTGGAGTGAGCTGCAAACTTTTTAAGACAGACTCATTGACGATAAAGTTGTTAGTGTCCGCCGGAAATGTATAAGAAAAGTTTCTGCCTGCGATCAGTTCCAAGTCAAACATGGTAAGGAAATTCTCGTCAACAGAGATCTGGTCAAATATGAATTTCTGATCACCTTTCGATTTGATCATAGCCTCACGCGCCATGAAACCGAAGTTGTCCTGAACTGGTAAATGAGCACTTAGCGACACATCAAGAACATTTTTGTTTTTGCTGATCGCATTTCGAAACGTGCTGACGTCACCATTGGTCCTGATGGTAATGACGTGATCCGTATGGGAGGCCAGCTTTCCAACCTGGATGAATGAAAGTTGGTTGTGAATGACGGTTGCACAAATAATAAGAATCATTGTAACACTGAATTGAAATACAACCAGAGCACGTCTGAAATTCTCTGCACCTTTGCCAGTGCTTATTTTTCCTTTCAACACCTCTGCTGGCTTGAATCGTGACAAGTAAAAAGCAGGATAACATCCGGAAAAAACACCCAGCACGAACGTGATTAGCAGCAACGTTACGAGGACACTGTCTTCAAACGATGAGGCAAACGTGAGTGACTTGCCTGTAATTTGATTAAAGAAAGGTAACAACAAAGACGTGGAAGCAAGCGAAATACCGAACGACATAAGTACCGTTACCAAGGACTCTCCGAGAAAATGAACGGCCAGGGACGATCGACGTACGCCAAGCATTTTTTTTAAGCCAACCTCTCGCGAGCGTCGCGCCGATCTCGCAGTGGCGAGGTTCATGTAGTTAATAGCGGCGATAATCAGTATCAGGACACCGATTGATGCTGAAATGTACACATAGGACCGGTCGGAGGGAGTTTCCAATTCTATTAACATTCCTTTTGTGAAATGAATGTCCGTCATCTTCGTGAGCACGGGAAGGACTCCTTCAGCGTTGTATTTCTTCAGCATGGAAGTGAGAATTCGCATGGCTTCAGAAACGCGTTGATTATTATCTAATCTGATGAATGAATATGTGAACGGATCTCCTAAGGAGTTTACCCTGTCGCTTCCATCACGTTTCCACAGAGGATCAAGCGCAGTGTTGTTCACGATAAAGTCGGGATGAAAATGAACATTGGATGGATAGTCTCTCATCACACCCGCGACAGTCAAAGGAAAGTCCATTCCTCCGCGTGAGTAGATGATCACTTCGTTAATTGGATCTTTATCACCAAAATATTTCCGGGCTGTTGTTTGACTCACAATTACTTTGCTGGGATCCGCTAACGCAATCCTTGCATCTCCATCGATCATCGGCAAGTTGAAAATACTCGTGTACGTTGAATCAACCCAGAAGAATTGTTGTTCTTCAAACAATTTATTCCCCTTTGGATAACTTACCGATCCTGGGTATCCAAAGCGCGAAAACCGGGTGCAGGCAATAACACCTTGCATTGATTTTTGTAATTCTTCAACCCACAGCCCTGGAACACGTGCGTCGGTTTGACGTCCACTTGCATTGCCTGGTGGTCCGTAAGAATGGCTGATGCGATAGACGTTTTGTGCATCTGGATGGAACTTGTCGTAAGTCAGTTCGTCGTTCACGTAAAGGGACACGAGGATGAAGCTGGTAAGGCTCAGGACGAGTCCGATGATGTTAATAAATGAGGAGACGCGGCTCCGGTTAAGGTTCCGGAAGAATATCTTAAAGAAGTGGTTGACAGAATCACGAACACCTATTTGTGAATCCACCTCTTTGGCCTGATTACCGGAAATGCATGCGCGGAACACATCGATCCAGTACTGCATTTTGGCCCGGTGATCGCCTGTCTCCTGGACGTTCTCATAGAATTGTTCGTCGAGATCACCTTCTACCTCTTCAATGAAGGACACATGACAAAACCGGCGAAGAATGGACTTCGCTAATCGAGGGGGCTGGGCTTTTTTGGTAGGCATGTTTAATTTTTTTGTGTGATGACTTGACCGAGCTGCGTCCACATGGTATTGCGCAGCAATTGTGCCTTTTGTAGTGCTTTTAGTCCGAAGGGAGTGATAGAGAAAATTCTTTTCCGCTTGCCACCACGAACGAGCGAGGCCTCACCGAATTTAGATTTGAGATACCCTTTGTCCTCCAGGCGGTGAAGGGCGGTGTGCACAGCGCCGATATTCACCTTGCGGCGGGTTTGTTTTTCAATCTCCTTTTTGATAGAAACGCCATACGCGTTATCTCTTAATATGCCTGTCGCAAGCAAAACAATTTCCTCAAACTCGCCAAGATACGTCCCCTTCATATTATTTATAAATGTATATAAAATATCGAAACTGACAAAACAGACTTTGACTACACTTGTCCACCGATAATATAAAATAGGAGAGGATAGCAAAACGGCGAGCATGGCAACCTTGATCAATCTCTTTGAGCACACCTCACGCCTTGCCCATTTTGGGCTTCTTGGTGGGTTCACGGTCACGGCCAACACTGACAGTCCTACCACGAACAACCATCACACCAGCCTCGGCTCGACTTCCGGCTTTTTATTCATTCTTCAATCTTGACACGGGATTTGAAATGGCTGCGCCAAAAGATTTTAACGACACCACCGCAAGCGCTAACAAGAGAATTGTAACCCCTGGAGTCGCAAACAACCACCACTTGATCTCAATGTGATGTTCAAAATTCATGAGCCATTCGTTAATTCCATACCACGCGATAGGAACGGCAAGCGCAAAAGAAACAGCGATGAGTTTTACATATTCCCGAGAGAACATGGCGAGAATGTCCAGTACCGTTGCTCCAAGCGCCTTTCTGACCGCAATTTCTTTCCCTTTTTTGTTTACGACGAACGTTACCAGACCATAGAGGCCCAGGCATCCAATGGTGATGAATAGGATCAGGAAGAGCTGAAAGAGTTTTGAATACTTCGTTTCCTGCTGATAGAACAGGGCGATGTTCTCATGGAGAAATCGATACTGAAAAACGTGTTCAGGGTAGATCTTTTTCCAGGTAAGCTCTAATTCCGCCAGGATATCACTCATCTTCTGATCGGGCCCCCGCTGAAGCCTCACGCTGACCTGCCTGTAGCGGCCTGGGTGTGCATCAAGCGCTATGTTATTCACACGTTCCTTCAATGAATTGCCAAAGTAGTCATTCACTACACCCACCACGCGAGCCATGCCCTCACCACCGATTTTAAGTTCTGTCCCAACTATATCCTGCGGATCCTCATAGCCTAGGTTTTTTAGCAGCGTCTCATTGACAAGGATATTTTTTGCTGAGTCAGTGGGTGTAAGATTGCGTCCCGCGACAAGCTGAATTCCATACAGGTCAAGAAAGTTTTCGTCGATCGCGCAGTATTCATAGTGCTGAAAATCCTGCACATCGCGAGCGTTCGGTTTGCCTATATCCCTGGTTGATCTGTTGCGGTCCACCCCGGACGGTAATGTGAAGCTTTTTGAAACATTCTCGACAAAAGGCAATCGTCTTAATTCTGACTCGAATGCCGTTACAGAGGAAGGATTTGCATTAATTAAACGCATGCTTACAATGGATGCATCCTGATCAAACCCCATGTCAGATGTTCTGAAATAATCCAGCTGGGCGATGATGATAAATGTTGTTACGGCGAGCACTTGGGTCGCTGTAAACTGGGCGATAACCAGGCCTTTTCGGAGACTGACACCAGCGATCCGTTCCGTACTGAATTTGTTCTTGAGAGCCGAGACAGGATTAAATCTGGATAGCGAAAGCGATGGGTACAAACCGGAGCAAATAGTTACAGTCAAAACGATCAGCGCCAGCGTTCGCCAGACCTGGAAGTCAGTCACCATAATCTCCAACGGTAGCCCTAACATCGAAACGAGCGTTGGCATGAACAGTAGAACAAGAATCAATGCCATCAGCGCCGCCAGCAAAACGATGACAAAGGTCTCCACCAGGAATTGAAAGATCAGGCTTTTCTGCGAGCTGCCCATGATCTTTCGGATGCCGACCTCTTTCGAACGGAGCGTGAACTGCGCGGTAGATAGGTTGATGTAGTTAATGCACCCTGCCGCTAGCAGGCAGAACACAATGAACTCCAAAGCAAGAATAGTTTCGTGGGTTATTATGCGCTTGCTGAAGGTTCCAAAGTTTGGGTCAAAGTGCACCTCGCTAAGGGGTTGCAGCAGATAGTGGCGGACAGTTGATAGATCTTTATTTACATGGGCAGCATGTATGTGTGCGAGTTGTTGCTCGACTGCTTTCGGATCAGCTCCCTCGTCCAGGACGACAAAGGCTGAATGTCCATCATTTACACTTACCCAATCTGACATGCGTTCTTTAAAGATTAACGGCATCGATGAGTAAGAGATCATTAGGTTGAAAGGAAAGTCCGTGTTTGAGGGAAAGTCGTTGACTACGCCCGTGATCTTAAAATCGAAAACTTTTTGAAATCGCAGCGTGCGCCCTACGGGATCCTCGTGGCCAAAGTACTTTTTTGCAATTGCACTTGTAATCACGACACTGCTCGGGTCTTTAAGTGAATTCGCAGGGTTGCCGGAAAGCCATTCAATAGGGTTGTGAGCAAAATCCATCACGTTGAAGAATTCAGGCTCGACCGTCACTACACCCCGGTCTTCAATGAATTGTTTTTCGGATTTACCGTCTGCGCTCAGGATATCGACGCTGGCCCCTCCAAAGTATTCCATCTTTGTCATTTTTTTGATCGACGATAAATTGCTCATGGCAGGAGGGAGCGCATATGGAATACCTGTCCGAAACTCTCTGCGATCGACGCCACTTACTCTCACAACCCTGTATATATTCTGGTAATTGCTGTGGAAGGTGTCAAAGCTTAGCTCGAATTGAATAATACAAACAATAGCCAACCCTGCTGCAATCGCAATGGTTAATCCGAGAACATTAATAGCAGTTATGCCCTTGTTGGCGGAAAGACTCCGCTTCGCCATTTTAAGATAACTTCCGCTCATATGATTAATTGGATTGTTTCCTCTTTTCCAGAAAAATGCCTTGGTCGCAAATCCGATAACACGCCTGCAGTAGTTGCGTCGCGCTATTCGATCTCCGAAAAGTTTTCGGTCCTCCAAAAACATCTCGTAAAGATCACCTTTGATTTCTTCGACCAGTGGATCGGGCGCAAAACGGTCGATGATTGCTTCTGCCCATTTGGGAGGTGTAACAGGGGGTTTCATTAGCTATTGGAAAGTTGCGCCCAAATGATATTTCGAACATCGCGCAGCTCTTCTAGCGTTTGGCGACCGTAACTGGTAACTTGAAACAATCTCTTCCGCCGGCCCCCTCTGTCTGCCGACGCGCCACCCATCTTCGATTTTACAAACCCTTTCTCTTCCAACCGGTGCAGTGCAGCATGCGCGGCACTAAGTGTGATCACCCGTCCCGTTTGCTCTTCTAGCTCTCTGACGATTAAGACGCCATACGCATCGACGCCAATCAACGCGACCATAAGAAGAATCAATTCTTCCAGCTCGCCGAGATAAATTCTCCCTGACATAGACTATTATTTCAACTTCTGTAGAACAAATAGCGGACCAACCGCATTTTTAACGCGCCAGCAGTGATTTGAAGGGCAGAGGTGTACAAGAATTCACAATCGTTGTACGGAATTGAACAGAATGCTGATAGCTTTTTCTTTCCGCGTGTTTTTAACCGCGCTACGAAATTCGTTATGGTAGGTCAGTCCAATTAATTTGTTTGTCGTTAAGCAGGTCATTCAAGTAGTTCTTGTCGTTGCTTAAAAGGGTTCCGTAATCAACCGCGCTTGGTAAGTCGATCTCAAAGAGATAGTCGCACTCTCTTCTTAAAAGATCATATCTTGATTTCCCTTCTATTTTTGTTAAGTCCAGGAACTCAGGAGGCAGATGGTTTATCTGTAACAACTTAACCCCATTCGGCATCTCACCTTTAATGGTTTCGTACTCGTTGGTAGGAATAATGAAATCGTATTTAACCTGCCGTGCTAGTAAACTCTTTTGCAGACGGTCTGAGATCGGTAGCTGAAGCTTACTCCACTTGTTGCCAGTTCTTAATTCATACTGATGAACCCAAATGAATTTGTGCGAGTCTCTTATAATGTGATCGATAAACTTGTTTGATGGGAAATCTAAGATAATCTGGTACGTTCCAGGGTAAACTTCCTTGATGGTGTTTATGTTGTCTCTATACGATTGTTGCATTTCTTCCGAAGTTTACAGCTTCATTATTCTCGCCTATGGTTCTTCACTAACGCGCTGTTACATGTGCCCTATCGAATCCACGCCCACTAGTAATCAGCTAGGTCGTTGAAGCTTGAGTAATCGCTCGCTAACATTTCCGTCTGGTTCGCAAACCCACGCTTAAGTGCCCACTTCATTCCCTATTCCTTAGTCTCAAATTGATAATTGTACATCCGGAATACCTTTGTTTTCTCCCACGTCCCCTCCCGATACTCCAGCTCTTCATATTTATACGTGAAGTAGATCGGGCTTAAAACCTTGCCTGGCGAACTAACGTTGATAACGCGGTCTTTCCGCTCATTAAGACTAAAGATGACCGGAAGTTGAAACTCGGTCGTTGAATACCTCAGTAATAGACTTCGCCAAAAGCTTGGCGGGACTTCATACAAAACGTTCTTTAAGGCAAATCCACACCCACCCACGGACTCCACCAAACGAATCGTCTCAACGTTCCCTGTAGTGTCGATCTTAACCGAGGCCAGCACAAGCCCTTCGCGCGCATTCTTACGGTCAGCGTAGGGGTAGTAGAGGTTATTTTTAACAAGGGCAATGAAATCATCGGGAGTGAGTTTGGATTCCAAGCGCTTGATCGAGTCCATCTCCTCTTTTGAACGTTTCGGCAACGCAAATTGAAAACTCTGCGTGCTGGGGGAGGGCAGCGTCACTTCCTGATATTTGGAATGCGTCACACGAAGAGTGTCTGTTGCAAGAATGTCGAGTTTAAAATAACCAAGGGCATTTGTTCTCGTTCGATCCTCACAACCGATGATAGAGATCGCGGCCCCGGAGATTCCCTTCTTCGTCTCAGGGTCTAGAATCCGCCCGGTAACGGTTCGCGCCATCCCTCTACGTTGCCTGAGTCGATCATATTCACTGACAATAGTTTCAAGATCCTCGAAAACGAGTTTTCTTTCAATGACCAATTTTACAACAGACGGCTCTTTACGCAACATCAGCGAGACGTCTTTTTCAAAGTTCTTTTTAGTCACTTCCATCGTGGTACTATCATTTTTTAGGACGATTAGTATTTTAGGTGGGTTAGGGTTAGTGGCCAGCCCGCCATAATGTTCTTTGGGAGCAGATGAAAAATAGCTAATGTGATTGTAGAGTTTCGTTTCCCCGTCAACAAGGAGAGACATAAGTAGCTCTTTTTTGTCCAGCCGGACCGTTTCCAGGAAATTATAGGGTGTACTGATTGCCGTTAAATCGCTGACCGAAACTTTGAATTCGTCATTGCTGCCTGGTTTCTTATAACGGATAATATTTCCGTAGGAAACAGCCTGTTCAACGAAACAGGAGAGACTATCTCCGTTCTTGAAGTACAACATGCCAGGTTCACTGCCATAGCTCTGAGCGTTGCAGAGGTGGGTAGACAATACTATTGTCCAGATAAGGTGGATTTTCTTCAGCATAGATCGATGGCAAAATAAAGGTTTTTAAGTCACTTTTCCGTGGAGGGTCAGAGATGCCCCGACTTAAACCATAAACTTTCCATCCAGCGCGCCTACACGCCCCGTTGCGCCCTTAAGTCAGGGCACGCACCCCGCAGCCATTCGCCCCAATTTCAAACCCATCACCCTCCAAGCCAGAGAAAATCTTCGCGCCCTTTGCGGTTACTGCCTTTGTATCTTAAAATTTCCTCCACACTTCCTCCAAGCGCCCCCGCGCCTACACACCCCGTTGCATGCTTACGTCCGGGCACCCACCTCGCCGCCCTTCTGCTCAAATTCAAACCCATCACCCGCCAAGCCAGAAAAAAAACCTTCGCGCGCTTTGCGGTTACTGCCTTTGCACTTACTCGTATTTCAGCGTCTCCGCCGGCTTCGTAAAAGCAGCCTTGAGTGTCTGGGAAGTCACCGATATAAATGCAATAACAGTAACCAGCACACCGGAGATTAGAAAAACAACCGGATTCACATCGGTATGGTAAGGGAAGGAGTGGAGCCATTGAGACATGAGCCACCAGCACAACGGCAGCGCTAACAGAATTGCAATAGCAACAGGCTGCATAAAACCTTTCGACAATAGTAGGATTACATTTGGCACGCTCGAACCCAACACTTTCCGGATACCGATTTCCCGCGTTCGCTGAATGGCCATAAACGATGCGAGCCCCACAAGCCCCAAAGAGGCGATCACAATGGCTATCACGGTGAAAATGGTAAACACCTCGCTGAAGCGATTGTCCCGATCATATTGCTTGTTAAAGAATTGGTCAAGGAAAAAGTAGTCAAGTGGATTGCCGGGAAAAAACGACTTCCATGGAACTTCAATTTTCGAAATGACTT